>NZ_CP107982.1:3468928-3784285 GCF_036104975.1 Amycolatopsis sp. NBC_00355
CGAGCAGGTCGCCCCACACCGTCCAGTCGACGTCGCGGAACGGCAGGCCGAGGCGGCGCACCACGTAGGCGTCGAGCGCCTCGCGGTGCAGCACCTTCGGGATGTCGTAGATGGACCGCGCGTCCGGGCAGGCGATGACCGCCTCCTGGTCGACGTCGCACATCAGGCCGATCTTGCGCTTGAGGTCCTCGGGGATCTCCCGGTCGGCCCGGCAGACCAGCGCGTCGGGCTGGATGCCGATGTTGCGCAGCGCGGCGACCGAGTGCTGGGTCGGCTTCGTCTTCAGCTCGCCCGACGGCGCCAGGTACGGCACCAGCGAGACGTGCAGGAAGAAGCACTGGTCGCGACCGACGTCGTGGCGGACCTGGCGGCACGCCTCGAGGAACGGCAGCGACTCGATGTCGCCGACCGTGCCGCCGACCTCGGTGATGACGACGTCCGGGGCGTTCCCGGCCTCGTCGGGCTCGGCGGCCGCGGTGATCCGGGACTTGATCTCGTCGGTGATGTGCGGAATGACCTGCACCGTGTCGCCCAGGTATTCGCCGCGACGCTCCTTGGCGATGACCTCGGAGTAGACCTGACCGGTCGTGACGTTGGCCTTGCCGTCGAGGGAGCGGTCGAGGAAGCGCTCGTAGTGCCCGATGTCGAGGTCGGTCTCGGCGCCGTCGTCGGTGACGAACACCTCACCGTGCTGGAACGGGTTCATCGTCCCGGGGTCGACGTTGAGGTACGGATCGAGCTTCTGCATCGTGACGCGAAGCCCGCGCGCGGTAAGGAGTTGTCCCAGGCTCGAGGCCGTGAGTCCCTTACCCAGAGAGGAGGCGACGCCTCCGGTGACAAATACGTACTTGGTAGCCCGCGACTGAAGTCCCACGGGCCGCCAGCATATCCGACGCCTGAGGATCCGCTCGCTGTGACATGCCCTAAGCCGCTTTCGGGGGGTCCGCGGGGGCGGAGCCCACCGGCGGGGCGCGGGGTTCGACCCCGCAAGACACAGTGCCGCTGACCACGCGTCAGGCAGCGGCCTTCGCCAACCGCAGGCGGGGACGGCCGGTGAGCGCACGGCTGCCCGGCAGCCGCCGGAGCACCTCGACGATGACGATCGTCAGCGCGATCGTGGCGACGTAGACGACCGCGCTGAGCCACGGCGCCCCGAAGCGCTCCGCGACGTGCGGGATCACCGGGCCCAGCAGGGCCAGGGCGAGCGGGTGGACCAGGAAGATGCTGAACGACCGGTTCGCCGCCCAGGAGACCAGGCGCGCGCCGCGGCCACCTTCGGTGCGGCGCGCGGCCCACCACGTGGTGAACGCGTAGATCGCCGCGATGACCGTGAGGAACCACGGGATCAGGTACGGCTGGAACGGATCACTGGCCACCTGCGGGAAAGTTCCACTGTGGACGGTCCGGAGGTAGCACCACTCGGTGCCGGCCAGCACCGCCACCAGCGCGCCGCCGAGCAGCAGCCGGTGCCGGCCCACCCAGGCGTGCACGGTCTCGAAGTGCATGGCCACCAGCGCGCCGAACAGTGTGTAGAACTGGTACGGCAGGATCGTGGCGTAGAGGCGCGTGATCGTCTCGTAGCTGACGCCCAGCGGCTGGTAGGTCATGAACGCGACCACGCCGACCTGCAGCAGCCCGCTCCCCAGCAGCAGCCACTTGTGGTGGCCCGCGGTGGCGCGCAGCACCTTCATCAGCACCGGGAACAGCAGGTAGACCTGCATCGTCACGAGCAGGAAGTACAGGTGGTACCAGGCGCCGCCGGTGACGAGGTCGGTCAGCAGCAGGCGCATCGACGCCTCGAGCGAGCCGGGCTGCTGTCCGCCGGTGACCAGCGAATAGGCCCAGAAGAACATCGTCCACGCGAGGTAGGGCGTCGCGACCAGCGGCAGGCGGCGGCGCCAGAACTCGCCGGCGGTGAGTTCGCGGCCGCGGTTCTGGAACACCAGCACGAACCCGGTCAGCGCGAAGAAGGCCTCACGCGTGAAGTGCAGCGGCGTCTCGACGGCGTTCGCCCCGACGTCCTGCGCGAAGTTCGTCGCGCCGACCACGTGGATCAGGATGACGCAGGCGAAGGTGATCAACCGGAACAGGTCGATCTGGTGGAGGTAGGGCGCTTTACCGCCCGGTCTCGCGCTGCGGGCGGGGGCCTCGAGCGTGGCCTGGGCGGTCGTCATCGTGCCACCTTCACGGCACCGGATTCGGCGTTGATCACGGTTTCAGGTTTGCCGCCCATTCTGTGAATTTCCCATGAAGCCACTGGGAACCGCCTGTTGGACCGGGTCCCGCGCGCTGTCGGATATGCCACTGCCGTTCAGGGAGCGGGGAGCCGGTGATCATGTTAACGGGTGAGCTTCCGGGCACTCAATGTGACGCTCGCGCTAGGCCGGTTCAGCGACGCGCGTCGGCCTCGACCTCGTCGCGGACCGCTTCCAACGCGGTGCGTAATTCGCCCAGCGCGACCGAGCCCAGCGCCAGCCGGAGGGCGTGGGGCACCGCCGGCGTCGTCGCGAACGGCTCCGCGGTGGCCACCGCGATCCGCCGCCGGGCCAGCGCCGCCGCGATCCGGTCCGGGCGCGTGTCCGGGCCCAGGGGCAGCCACACGAAGTACGACGCCGGATGCGCGGCGCGGGGCAGCCCGGCCAGCACCTCCGACGCGACGGCTTGCCGCGCGCGGGCGTCTTCGCGCTTGCGCGCCTCGAGGCGGTCGACGGTGCCGTCGTCGAGCCAGCGGCGGGCGATCGCCGCGGTCAGGGCGGGTGTGTTCCACGTCGTGGCGCGGATGGCGCGTTCGAGCGCCGGCACGAGCGGGCCGGGCGCCGTCACGAACCCGACCCGCAGCCCGGTCGCGACGCTCTTCGACAAGCCCGACACGTGGATGGTGACCTCCGGCGCGAGCATCGCCAGCGGCGGCGGCGCGTCCTCGGCGAGGTAGGCGTACGAGGCGTCCTCGACGATCGTCACGCCGTGGCGACGGGCGATCGCGACCAGCCGCGCGCGCCGCTCGTCGTCGAGCACCCAGCCGAGCGGGTTGTGCAGGGTCGGCATCGTGTACACCGCGCGGACCCGGCGTCCGCGGCACAACCGGTCGAAGGCGTCGAGGTCCGGCCCCGCCCCGGCCGCCGGCAGCGGCGCCAGGTCCAGCCCGAGCGTGCGGGCGAGCACCCGGAACCCGGGGTAGGTCAGGGCGTCCACCGCGACGACGTCCCCGGGCCGGAACAGGGCCATGGCCGTCACGGCGAGGCCGTGCTGCGCGCCGTTGACGATCAGGACCCGTTCGCGGCCGGTGTCGAGCCCGTGCCGCCGCAGGTAGCGGGCGACGGACTCCCGGTCGCCGGCGCGCCCGCGGTGCGGCTGGTAGCGCAGCAGCGCGTCGAGGTCGCCGGCCGAGGCGAGGTCCCGCAACGCCTCGCGCAGCAGATCGGCCTGACCTGGGACCGAGGGTGAGTTGAAGCTCAGGTCGACCGCGTCGGCCGCGACCGCCCGCTCATCGACGACGTCGTCGCCGGCAGCCAGATCGCGGACGAACGTGCCCCGCCCCTGCTCACAGCTGACCAGACCCATCGCTTCGAGTTCGGCGTAAGCCCGCGACGCCGTCACGACGGCGATGCCCTCGTCGGCCGCGAGCCGCCGGTGGGTGGGCAGCCGCGTGCCGACCGGCCACTGCCCGCCACGGATCTTCGCCGCGAACGCGTCCACGATCACCTTGTACTTCGGCACCCGCACGCCGCGATTGTAGGCAGGACAATTTGTGGACTGTCCTGGATCAGCCGCCTTAACCTGCCGAAATGCACACCGCGATCCTCACCTTCGACGGCTACAACGAGCTCGACTCGCTCATCGCGCTGGGCGTCCTCAACCGGGTGACCGGCATGCGGGTGTCGATCGCGAGCTCGGCCCCGCGGGTGACGTCGATGAACGGCGTCACGATCGACGCCATGATCGGCCTGGAAGAGGCCTGCACTGCCGACGCCGTCATCGTCGGCAGTGGCTCGAAGACCCGCGAGGTCGTCGAAGACCCGGCCGTCATGGCCACGCTGCGCGGCCTCGATCCCGCCCGGCAGCTGCTGGCCGCGCAGTGTTCGGGCACGCTCGTGCTGGCGAAGCTCGGGCTGCTGGCGGGCGTGCCCGCCTGCACCGACCTGACGACCAAGCCGTGGGTGCTCGCGGCCGGCGTCGAGGTGCTGAACCAGCCGTTCTTCGCCCGCGGCGACCTCGCCACCGCCGGTGGCTGCCTGGCCTCGACCTACCTCGCCACCTGGATCATCGCCCGGCTCCAGGGTCTCGACGCGGCCGAGCACGCCATGCACTACGTCGCGCCCGTCGGCGAGAAGGACGACTACGTCGAGCGGGCGCTGCGGAACGTGACGCCCTACCTCGAACCGGCGGCGATCTCCGCCTGATCGTCGCCGAAGAGGGACTTCAGCGTCACCTCGCGGTTGACGCGCACGTGCTCGACGGCTTCGGCGTGCGCGCGGTCCGCGTCCCCCGAAGCGATCGCGTCGTAGAGCCGGCGGTGCTCGTCTAGCAGCTCGGTCCAGTGCTCGTTCTGGCTGGTCAGCCAGCGGAGCCTGCCCTGCAGCGGCTGCAGCATCGTGGTGAGCAGCGTGTTGCCCGCGAGGGCCACGATCTCGTCGTGGAAGCGCGAGTTGAGCACGGTGATCCTGGCCGCGTCGCCACGGGCCGTCGCGCGGGCGGCGTCGGCGAGCAGCCGCTCGAGCCGCTTCAGCTCCGGCGCCCCCGCCCGCTCGGCGGCACGCCCCGCGGCGAGCCCCTCAAGGGCCTCGCGGACGTCGAACAGCTCCTCGACGTCGACCCGCGCGAGCTGCCGGACGACGATCCGGCGCGCCGACTGCTCGACGAGGAACCCTTCGGCCTCCAGGCTGCGGATGGCCTCGCGCACCGGCACCCTGGACACGCCCAGGTCCTCGGCCAGCTCGCGCTCGACCAGCCGGTCACCCGGGCGGAGGCGGCCGGTCAGGATCCGTTCGCGCAGCTCGTCGCGCACCCGCTGGCGGGTGGCCGCGAGGGGTTGCCGCTCGTTCGCCGACGTCACGGGTCCCCTCTCGTTCAACACGCCCGTAACCGGACGTAACGCGAGTTTATCCGCCGGAGGGTTGACGGAGGCGGACGCCGGGGTGATATTTGGGATACCAAATTTTGGTATCCCAAAACTCCGTCCCCGCCGTCGACCGGAGGCTTGCATGACCGCCGCCCCGCTCACCGAAACCGGACAAGAGACGAGCCCGCCGCCGGACTCCCGGCTCTGGAACGAAGACCTCGCCCCCGTGCAGGACCGCCGGTGGAAGGTCTACGACATCTTCGCGCTGTGGATGTCGGACGTGCACAACCTCGGCAACTACACCTTCGCGGCCGGGTTGTTCGTGCTCGGCCTGTCGGCCTGGCAGGTGTTCACCGCCCTGCTGTTCGGCTTCGTCATCATCTACGTCGGCATGAACCTGATGGGCCGGATCGGGCAGCGCACCGGCGTGCCGTTCCCGGTCGTCGCGCGGCTGAGCTTCGGCACCTTCGGCGCCAACCTGCCCGCGCTGATCCGCGCGGTCATCGCGATCTTCTGGTACGGCATCCAGACCTACCTCGCTAGCGTGGCCATCACGCTGCTCGTGCTCGCCATCGACCCGGGCCTGAAACCGTTGACCGAACACGGTTTCCTCGGCCTGCACGCGCTCGGCTGGATCTGTTTCATCGCCCTCTGGGCGGCCCAGGCGCTGATCCTGACCCGCGGCATGGAGTCGATCCGCAAGTTCCAGGACTGGTGCGGCCCGGCGATCTGGGTCGTGATGATCGCGCTCGCGGTGTGGATCCTCGCCGCCGCCCACTGGAACATCTCGTTCACCAGCAGCCCGAAGCAGCTCTCGACGGGTGAGCAGATCCGGCAGTGGTTCGGCGCGGCGGGGCTGATCCTGGCCACCTACGGCACGCTGATGCTCAACTTCTGCGACTTCTCCCGCAACGCACCGGACCAGAAGACCGTGCGGCGCGGCAACTTCTGGGGCTTGCCGATCAACTCGACGGCGTTCGCGCTGCTGTCGGTCGTCGTCACCGCGGGCAGCATGCAGGTGTTCGGCGAGGCCATCACCGACCCGGCCGAGCTGCTGTCCAAGGTGCACAACACGCCGGTGCTCATCATCGGCGCGCTGACCTTCGCGATCGCCACCATGGGCGTCAACATCGTCGCGAACTTCGTCTCCCCCGCCTACGACCTGGCCAACATCTGGCCGAAGCGGATCACGTTCACCGTCGGCGGGATGATCAGCGCGGTGGCCGCGTTGTGCGTGCTGCCGTGGAAGCTGTACTCCTCGCCCGCGGTGGTCAACTACTTCCTCGGCGGGCTCGGCGCGTTCCTCGGGCCGCTGTTCGGGATCATGATCGTCGACTACTACCTGATCCGGCGCGGCAAGGTCGACGTCGCGCAGCTGTTCGTCGACGGCGGGATCTACCCGCGGGTGAACCCGCGCGCGCTGGTGACGTTCTTCCCGACCGCCGCGCTGGCCGCGGTGATCGCGCTGGTGCCGTTCTTCGGTCCGGCCGCGCCGTACTCGTGGTTCATCGGCACGGCGTCGTCCGCGGCGCTGTACTTCGCGGTGTCGAGGAAACACCGATGAGGATCGTCGTCACCAACTGCAACACCACCGAGGCGATGACGAAGGAGATCGAGACCGGCGCCCGCGCCGCGGCGAGCCCGGGCACCGAGATCCTCGCCCGGACGCCGAAGTGGGGTCCGGAATCGGCCGAGGGCTGGCTGGACAGCTTCCTCTCGGCGGCCGCCGTCCTGGATCTGTTGCGGGGCCTCGAAGAACCGTTCGACGCGGTCGTGCTCGCCGGGTTCGGCGAGCACGGCCGCGAGGGGGCGCGCGAACTGCTGGACGTCCCGGTCGTCGACATCACCGAAGCCGCCGCGCACCTGGCCTGCCTGCTGGGCCGCCGCTACGGCGTCGTGACCACTTTGGACCGGACGTGCGGGCTGATCGAGGACAGCCTGCACTCCGCCGGGGTCGCGCAGAACTGCGTGACGGTCACCGGTGCCGGCCTCGGCGTCCTGGAGCTGACCGACGAACGCCGCACGGAGTCGGCGTTGCTGACCGCCGGCCGCCGGGCGCGCGACGCCGGCGCGGAGGTCCTGGTGCTCGGCTGCGCCGGGATGACCGGGCTGGATCGCCGGATCGCGACGATGCTCGACATCCCGGTGATCGACGGTGTCGCCGCCGCCGTCCGGCTCGCCGAGTCGCTCGTTTCGCTGGGCCTCAAGACCAGCCGGGCCGGGTCCTACGCCCGGCCCCTCGACAAGAAGCGCACCTGGCCGACCGATTGACAGCCGCCGCACCGGAGAGCCAGAATCGCCGACGCCACAGCCGTACCGCCGCCCGGTGACGAGTGGGGATCCTGGCGTCCCCGAAAGGGCGGTCCAAGGTGCGAAGGCAGTTACACGTTCTCGGGGCGACGGTGCTGGCCGCGTGCCTGGCCCTGGTCCCGCTCAGCGGGACGGCGACGGCCGGGCAGGCGCCGCACACCGTCGTCACCGACGGCAAGAAGCTCGCGGACATCCAGTCGGCGTTGAAGCACGGCCACGCCACGCGGGCGCAGCGCGACGCTCTGAAGGTGGTGCTGGGCAAGGCGAACACCGCGTTGAGCGCCGGGCCGTGGTCGGTCGTGGACAAGCCGGTCACCCCGCCGAGTGGCGACAAGCACGACTACCTGAGCCAGGCGCCCTACTGGTGGGCGAGTGAGAAGACCCCGGAGAACCCGCAGGGCTGCCCGTACGTAAACAAGGACGGCCAGCGCAACCCGGAGGCCGACGCGATCACCGACCACACCTACCGGATGGTGGCGTGGGACGCGATGTACTACCTCTCGCTCGCCTGGTATTACACCGGCGACGCGAAGTACGCGAAGCGCGCGGCGCTGGACATCCGGACGTGGTTCCTCGACCCGGCCACCAAGATGAACCCGAACATGACGTACGCGCAGATCATCCCGTGCAGGAACACGATCAGCGGTACCGGGATCATCGACTCGACGCAGTCGTTCAGCCAGGTGCTCGACGTCTTCGCGCTGCTCGACACCGGCGCGCCGGGCTGGACGGGCAAGGACCGCTCCGGCGTCAAGGCGTGGCTCGCGCAGTACCTCGACTGGATGCGGACGAGCCCGCAGGCGAAGCTGGAACTGGCCGCCACGAACAACCACGGCACGTTCCTCGACATGCAGAACGCGACGATCGCCGCCTACCTGGGCAAGCGGGACACGGCGAAGAAGATCGTGCTCGACGCGGAGAAGAACCGGTTCCCGGTCCAGTTCGCCGCCGACGGCAGCCAGCCGCTCGAGCTGTCGCGGACGATGTCGTGGCACTACGTCAACTTCAACCTCACGGCGTGGGGCCGGATGGCGGAGCTGGGCAAGAACCTCGGCGTCGACGTCTGGAAGTACACCGCGCCGAACGGGGCGACCCTGCGCAAGGTCGTCGACCAGCTGATCCCCGGCGCGCTGCAGGGCGCCGCGGGCTGGCCGCACCAGCAGATCGGCGTGTTCGACCAGTCGATCGCGGCGGACATCTTCCACGCCGCGGCCGAGGAGGCGCACGACCAGGACGCCGCGGCGGCGCTGAAGAAGATGCCGCTGCCCGCCGGCGGTGACACGTGGTCCGTGCGCGTGTCGTGCTTCCCGCTCGACCCGCCGCTCAAGTAACCCCTACCAACGCTGGGAAATCCGGACACCAGGCCCCATAGCGCACGAGTACCGAGATTGGTCTAGTCCAAAGTATTGACACTCGGTGTGCGCACGCGCACATTCATGAACGGGCCGGCACCTGTTCGTGAAGAACCGTCGCGTACCGCCCCCTCCCGCGCCGTCGCGGCCCGGGAGGGGGCCGTCCGCCTGCGCGAGGAGACAGCATGCAGAGGGTTTCCCGAAGACTGGCGCTGTTCGCGGCCGCCGCGGCCGCTTTGGTCGTGGGCGCGCTCACGGTCGCCGGACCGGCCGCGCCACCCGCGGCCGCCGCCACGTCCGGCGGGGTCCGGATCGCCTACTTCGACCAGTGGAGCATCTACCAGAACGCCTACTACCTGAAGAACGTCGACGCGATCGCCGGCAACCTCGACTACCTGCTCTACGACTTCGAGAACATCGACCCCACGAACCACACCTGCTTCGAGGCGACGAAGGCGACCACCCCGGACCCGGGCGGCGAGACCGACCCGAACGCCGGTGACGGCGGCGGCGACCAGTTCGCCGACTACCAGAAGTCCTTCGGCTCCGACATCAGCGTCGACGGCACCGCCGACGTCTGGAACCAGCCGGTCGCCGGCAACTTCCACCAACTGCAGGAACTCAAGGCGCGGCACCCGAACCTCAAGGTGCTGCTGTCCATCGGCGGCTGGACGTACTCGAAGTACTTCTCCGACGCCGCCGCGACCGACGCGTCGCGCAAGAAGCTCGTCAGCTCGTGCCTGGACATGTTCATCAAGGGCAACATCCCGGCCTCCGGCGGGTACGGCGGCCCGGGCACCGCGGCCGGCATCTTCGACGGCATAGACATCGACTGGGAGTACCCGGGTTCCCCGACCGGGCACGTCGGCAACCACTACAGCGCCGCCGACACCGCGAACTACACCGCGTTGATGGCCGAGTTCCGCACCGAGCTGGACGCCTTGGGCGGCAAGCACTACGCGCTCTCGGCCGCGCTGCCGGGCGGGCAGGACAAGATCGCGAAGATCCAGACCGACAAGATCGGCCAGTACCTGGACTTCGGCAACGCGATGACCTACGACATGCACGGCGCGTGGGACGCCACCGGGCCGACGAACTTCCAGGACCCGCTGTACTCCGCGCCGAACGACCCGTCGAGCACGATCCCGCCGGGCACCGAGAAGTACACGATCGACTCGGTGATCAAGGACTACCTGCACGGCAACAGCGCGTACGGCATCGCGGGCGGCTTCCCCGCGGCCAAGCTGACGCTGGGCATCCCGTTCTACTACCGCGGCTGGACCGGCGTCCCGGCCGGCTCGAACCACGGCCTGTACCAGTCGGCTTCGGGCCCGTCGGCGGGACACACGCTGAGCGGCAACGTGCCGGGCGTAGCGATGTACAAGGAACTCACGGGCATCGTCGACAACCCGTCCGACACGTTCTGGGACCCGGTCACGCAGTCGGCCTGGTTCTACGACGGCACGAACTTCTTCGGCGGCTCGTCCGCGCAGTCCGTCAAGGCCCGCACCGACTACATCCACTGCACCGGCCTCGGCGGCGCGATGATGTTCTCGCTCTACGACCTCGACCCGGGCTCGACGCTGTTCCACGCCGTCGTGAACGGCCTGGCCGCGTCGACGCCGAACTGCTCGACACCGCCGCCGACCACCACCCCGACGACCCCGACCACGCCCACCACCCCGACGACCCCCACCACGCCGACCACACCCACGACTCCGCCGACGACCACGCCCACCACGCCGCCGTCGGTACCCGCGTGGACGCCGAACACGGCGTACGCCACGGGCGCGAAGGTGACCTACAACGGCGTCACGTACACATGCCGCCAGGCCCACACCTCACTGGTGGGCTGGGAGCCGCCGAACGTCCCGGCGCTCTGGCTGGCCGGCTGAGCAGTCTGCCGCGGCTTGTCGTGAGTGTTTAGGGCGGTTAGAACCGCCCTAAACACTCACGACGTCAGTTGCCGGTGGGGCTGGCGACGCCCGGCGCCGGTGCCTGGGCGTTGCCGGCGATGCCGTAGCGGCCGGCGGCGCCGTCGAGCTGTTCCTTCAAGGCCAGCACGGTGCTCACCCGCCCGGCGGAGGTATCCACGTTGTCCACAGTGGACAGGATCGACGTCGCCGAGGTGTCCGCGCGGACGACGCCGAGCGCGCCGGTGCCGTCGGCCGAACCGGCGTCCCCGGCGAGCACCGTGCCCGCACCGGTGCGGTCGAGCTGGGTGGTGAACCGCGCGATCGTCGCCGCCCGGTCGCCCGCGCCGTCGCCGGTCGCCGGCGCGCCGGTGAGCACCACGGCCAGCTGCGCCGGCTTGACGTCCTGGCCCGCCTTCACGAACCCGCCGTCGGTGAGCCCGCCCAGGGCCGCGGCCAGTTCCTCACCCGAGGACTGCGGCTTGGCGGAAGTCTTGTCCAGCAACAACACCGAGCCGAGCAGCGCGCCGGCGAGCGTGCCGGAGTCACCCGCGGTCGGGAACTTCGACCCGGCGGGCTGCAGCCGCGTGACGACGTCGCGGAGCTGGTCGGCCTTCTCGGGATCGGCGAACGCGGCCGTCAGCTGCACCTCGCCGGTCACGGTCGCGCCGGACTGGCCGATCAGCTGCTTGAGCGCGTCCCGGTCGGCCGGGCGCGCGTCCTCGGTGGTCACGAGCACCACCGTGCGCTTGTCCAGCACCCCGGCGACGACCTTCGGCCCCATGGCGCCGGCGAACGCGTCCGCGTCGGCGAGCCGGGCGTTGAGCGCGTTGCGCTGCGCCTCGAGGTCGGAGACCTGGCTGCCCAGGTCCTTCTTCTCCCCCGCCAGCCCCGACAGCAGCGAGCCGTTCAGCGCGGTCGAACCGAGCACGACGCCGACGGCGAGCGCCAGGAAGCAGGCGGCGATGGAAACTACGTGGTAGCGAAGCGAAATCACGTGAACAATCCCTTGACCCAGGCGGCGAGCGAGTTCCAGGTGTGCCGGAGCCAGTCCAGGTAGACCGAGCCCACGTCGGACACCAGCAGGGCCGCGGCGACGACCACGACCGCGGCGAGCACGAGCAGGACGACCGCGCCGATCGACACCCGGCTGTGGTGCAGCGTCGCCACCGCTTTCCCGTCGACGAGCTTCGTGCCGAGCTTGAGGCGGGTGAGGAACGTCGACGGGTTCGAGCCGGAGCGGCCGTGGTCGAGGAACTCGCGCAGGGTGGCCTGGAAGCCGACCGTGACCACGAGGCTCGCGCCGTGCGCGTCGGCCAGCAGCAGCGCGAGGTCCTCGGCGTTGCCGGACGCGGGGAACGTCACCGCGCCGATGCCGAGGTCCTGGATCCGCTCGACACCGGGGGCGTGCCCGTCGGGCTGGGCGGGCACCACGACCTCGCCGCCGCTGCGCAGTGTGGCGGTGCCGATCCCGGTGGGGTCGCCGACCATGACGTCCGGCAGGTGGCCCTGCGCGCGCAGGGTGTCGGCCCCGGCGTCGACGCCGATCAGCACCGGCCGGTGCTCGGCGATGTACTTCTTCAGCTTCTTGAGGTCTTCGGCGTGCCCGTTGCCGCCCGCGACGACCAGCACGTGCCGGTCCCGCAGCTGCACTTTCAGCTCCGGCACGCCGACGCCGTCGAGGATCAGGGTGCGCTCGCGGCGGAGGAACTCGATGGTGTTGGCCGAGAACGCCTCCAGCTGCGTCGACATCCCGGCCTTGGCCTCGATCATCTGGTCCGCGACGCTGTCGGCGGTCTGCTCGATGCCGGAGGCGACCTGGCGCTCGCCGACGTACACGACGCCGTCGAGCAGCCGCAGTTTCGTGCCGTCCTTGATCGAACGCAGCAGCTCCCCGCCGACCGAGTCGACCAGCGGGACGCCGGCGGCGATGAGGATCTCGGGGCCGAGGTTGGGGAACCGGCCGGAGATCGACGGTGACGCGTTGACCACGCCGGCGACCTCGGCGTCGACGAGCGCGTCGGCCGTCTGGCGGTCGAGGTCCAGCTGGTCGAGCACGACGATGTCGCCCGGACTGATCCGGCGCAGCAGCTCCCGGGTGCGGCGGTCGACCCTGGCGACCCCGGTGATGCCCGGCAGGGGTTCGGAGTTCCGCGTGAGCAGACCGGTGAGCTTCATGTGGCCGATGGTGACAAATTTGCTCGTGGGACTGCGCACGCCACGCCGTAGCAGAGGTGACTCGTTGTGGTGAGCCACGCCGCGCCCAAGTTCTCGATCAGGCGTCGGACTCCTCCGAAAGAGATCCGAAATCGAGGTTCACCCAGGGGCTGCCCGGGTCCTGAAGGAGCTGGTGGTGGACCCGCACGGCGGCGGGGTACCACTCGCCGAACTCGTCGTCCCGGCTGTGCAGCACCCGGCCCATGAGGTAGCCCGCCGACAGGTCGGCCCATGACTGGTGGTAGCGACGCGCGAGCGAACCGGCCTCCAGGACCATCAGCTCGGCGCTCAGCGCGTCACAGTATCCGGCCGCCAGGCCCCAGCGCGCGATGTTGACCGCGCGGCCGACGTCCCAGGACAACGCCGTCGTGACGAAACCCTCGGCGTCGAGCAGGCCGTCGGCGCGGAAGCGCTGCTCGTAGCGCGAGACCCGGCGCACGGTGTCGCGCAGCTCGTCGGCCTGGTCCTCGGCGTCGTTCTCCGCGCACCACCGGCCCACCACCTCCGCCCAGGTCAGCGGATCGAACTCGCCGTCGCGCAGCCCGTACTCGGCGGCGAACCGCAGGCGCAGCATCAGCACCAGGTTGCCGGGCGTGAGCGCGTAGCCGTCGCCGACGAGGTCGGCCATCGTGGCGCGCCAGGCCGGCGGGTCGGCCACGCCCCACCAGTCGCGCAGGCCGCGGACCTCGGCCACGTAGTCGTGGTAGCGCCCGTCGAGCAGGTTCCACGGCGCGGCGTTCAGCACGGCCAGGTGCGCGCCGCAGGCCAGGGCGTGCGCGATCGGCCCTTCGAGGTGCCCGTACGGCGCGGTGATCAGCCGTTCGACCTGCTCTTCCAGCGGCGTGACGTCGTCGAGGTGCGCGTCGAGCCACGGCTGCAGCGTCGCGCCGGGCAGCCGCCACTCGCCCCGGGTGCCGCGGTTGAACACGACCCGTTCGTGCCGGCCGACGCCGTCGACCGCCCAGTCCAGTGCCCCGCTCATGAAGACGACGTCCGACCCGAGGTCGGGCAGCGCGCCGCGGGTGAAGACCTGCAGGAACTCGTCACCGCCGGTTTCGTGGTAGACGTTGGGGAACGTCTCCGCGCGGTCCTCGAGGATGCTCTCGGCGTCGGCCCGCCGGATCGGGACGAACAGCTCCTCCCCGGCGAGCAGGCCGAGATAGGCGTCGAGATCGCCCTCCCGGCGGGCGGCGGCCAGCTGCGCTTCGACGTCGGCGGGTGGCGGCAGGATCAAGGGGCGGCTCCCTCCACTCGGCCGGTCAGCACGACGAGCTTGCCCGCCGTCCGGTTGTGCTCCAGGTCGTCGTGCGCCTGCCGGATCGCCTCCATCGGGTAGACCCGGGCGGGGCCGAGGCTGACGCCGCCGTCGGCGATCCGGTCGAGGTACCGCTGGAGAACGGGTGCGGGCAGGTCGTCCGCCTCACCACCATAAGCGGTCAGGCGCACCCCGGCGGGAAGGTATCCGATCGGATAGAAATTCTTGATTGTCCACTCGTTCGAGAGCATGCCCGTAAAGCACACCGTGCCGTGCACGCGGGTGGCCGCGAGAGTGTCCGGCAGGGTCGGCGTCCCGACCAGTTCGAGGGCCGCGTCGACACCGTCCGGCACGATCTTCCGGACCTGCGCGGCGACATCGCCGTCGTCCAGGAGCGGATGCTCGACCCCGTGCGCGGCCAGGGTTTCCAGGCGGTCCCGCCGCCGGGTCGTGGCGAAGACGGTGGCCCCGAGGTCGCGGGCGAGGGTCGCGGTGGCGAAGCCGAGGGCGGACGTCCCGCCGCGGATCAGCAGCGTCTGGCCCGCTTTGAGGTCGAGGCCGGTGGTGAGGGAGCCGTACGCGGTCTGCAGCGTCTCCGGGACCTGGCCGAGCACCTCCCACGGCAGGTCCGAGCGGAACGGGATGACCTGCTCGCGCGGGACGAGCGTGTACTCGGCATAACCGCCGTCGAAGGTGCGGCCCATCCCGCCCATCATCGTGGCGACCTGCTGCCCGGGCTCGAAGTCGCCGTCCGGCGCGGCGTCGACGACCCCGACGGCCTCGATGCCGGGCACCCGCGGGAACGTGACGCCGTCGGCGAGGCCGAGGCGGGTGTGCAGCTCGGAGCGGTTGAGGCCGAACGCCCGGACGGCGATCCGCACCCAGCCCGGTTTCGCCTCGGGCAGCGGCAGGTCCGTCAGTTCGAGGTTCTCGACCGGCCCGGGTTCCCGGAGTACGACTGCGCGCATCGTGGGTCCTTTCTTCGCAAGCGAACAGTCCGCATAACAACAGTCCGCGCGGGTACTATTCCCGGCGTGAGCCTGTCCCGAGAACACGACGCGGCGTGGCGCGGCTTCCTGCGCTCGTCGGCCCTGCTGCTGCGGGTACTGGACGCGGACCTGCGCGCCGCGCACGGGATGTCGCACCGCACGTACGACGCGCTGGTCCAGCTCTCGGAAGCCCCCGATCAGCGGCTCCACATGAAAGACCTGGCCGACGCCCTGGTGCACAGCGCGAGCGGGCTGACCCGCCTGGTCGACGGCCTCGAGCGCGACGGCTACGCCCGGCGCGAGGTGGATGCGGGCAACCGCCGGGCCACCCTGGTGATCCTGACCCCGGCCGGCCTGGCGGCACTGGAGGAGGCGTGGCCGACGCACGTCCGGGGCGTGGAGCGCCATTTCGCCGGCCACCTGAGCCGGGAGGAGGCGTGGACGCTGGCCGCGGTGTTCGGCCGGATCGCCGGCGACCTGGAGAGCTGATCCGCGTATTCGATCATCTTTTCCCGGGACCCGGGTTCCGGAATTCCCCGTCGATTTTACTATTCATTTACCGTGACGCCGCCCTTTAACGCCCGAAACCCCGTTGAGCTTCTTGTTGGAAAGTGACGGACTGAGGTCTCACCAGGCGAAAGGCGGGTCCGCGGCCGTTTGCCGGAGTGGTGACTGTACGTTCTTGATCCGTTTCAGAACGCTGTCACAATTCTCAGGAAGGTCTTTCGCCCGGACCACTGATACTTGTCGCACAGCCGACCGCTGTGCAATGCATCCTCGTGGGGGGCGATCGCATTGCGCCACCGAGCGTTTCTCATGCCACCCAGGAGTTTGCCCATGCTGCCCAGCGATGTCGGCGTTCTCGGAACCGATGGTGTCCCGAGCGTGCCCACCCTGCCGGACGTCCCGGCACCGCGGCTCGCCGCCCTCGAGCGGCTGCCGCGCCCCGCCGTGCGGACCGGCTTCAACCACGCCGCGCTGTCCGTGACGGACCTCGACCGCGCGGTTGCGTGGTACGAGCAGGTCTTCGGGCTCAAGCTGCTGCTCGGACCGTTCTCCATCAGCAGCGACGCCCCCGGCGGCGGCCCGGCGTCGGACATCTACGGCGAGGGCTGGCAGAGCGCCCGCATCGCCCACATGGTCATGCCGGGCGGCACCGGGATCGAGCTGTTCGAGTTCACCGGCCCGGTGGCCGAGCGCCGCGCCGAGAACTTCGACTACTGGCGCACCGGCATCTTCCACATCTGCTTCACGTGCCTCAACGTGGAAGAGACGGCCAAGCGCATCACGCTCTTCGGCGGCCGCCAGCGCAGCAAGATCCACCAGGTCGGGCCGGAGTCGTGGTTCTGCTTCTGCGAAGACCCCTTCGGCAACGTGATCGAGCTCGTCGACCAGACCTTCGAAGAGCTGTTCACCCCGCCGCCGGGCGTCGAGGACCCGGACGCCTGCTGACCGGCAGCGAACGACGCCGGGTGGGGCGCGCCGGTGCCCCACCCCGCTACTTCTTCTTGGCCCGCTTGCGTTTCGGCTCGAACTCGGTCTTGTCCTTCTCGGCCGTCGCCAGGAGTTCCTCCGCGTGCGCGCGGCCGGTTTCGTTGTCCATGCCGGCGAGCATCCGGGCCAGCTCGCTGACCCGCTCGGCCGGCGCGAGGTTCTTCACGCCGCTGCGCGTCACCCCGCCCTTGTGGCCCTTGTCCACCACCAGGTGCTGATCGGCGAACGCGGCCACCTGCGGCAGGTGCGTGACCACCAGGACCTGGTGGGTCCGCGCGAGCCGCGCCAGCCGGCGGCCGATCTCGATCGCCGCGCGGCCGCCGACCCCGGCGTCGACCTCGTCGAACACCAGCGTCTGCACCGTGTCGGCGTGCGCGAGGACGACCTCGATCGCCAGCATCACCCGCGACAGCTCACCACCCGACGCGGCCTTGTGCACCGGCAGCGGCGGCGCGCCGTCGTGGGCCCGCAGCAGCAGCTCGACGTCGTCGATCCCGTCCGCACCGGCGTGCACCGCATGGCCGTCGATGGCCAGCGCGTGCGTGTCGCCGTGCTCGGCCGGACGCTGCTCGACCGTCACCTCGATCGCGGCCTGGCCCATCGCCAGGCCGGACAGCTCCCGGGTGATCTCCGCCGCCAGCTCGGCCGCCGCCTTCTCGCGCGCCGCCGAGACGTCGACGGCGTGCGTGGCCAGCTGCACCGCGAGCTGATCGCGGCGCAGCGCCAGCTCGGCCAGCGCCTCTTCCGAGGTGTCCATGGTCTCCAGGCGGCGCCGGGCGTCGTCGGCCCAGGCGAGCACCCCGTCGACGTCCGCCGCGTACTTGCGGGTCAGCCGCTTGAGGTCGCCCTGGCGGGCCAGCACCTTCTCCAGCAGCGCCGGGTCGGCGTCGAGCGTCTCGACGTACCCGCCGAGCTCGGCCCCGACGTCGGCCAGCAGCACCGTCGCCTCTTCCAGCCGCGGTGCCAGCTCGCGCAGCACGGCGTCTTCCGACGTCGACAACCGCCGCAGCGCTTCGGAAACCAGGCCCATGGCGCCCGGCGCGTCCGGATCGCCTTCCGCCGAACCGGACACGGCGACGTGCGCCTCGGTCGCGGCCGCCCGCAGCTCGTCGGCCGCGGCGAGCCGCTTGATCTGCGCGGTGAGCTCGACGTCCTCGCCCGGCTCCGGGACGACCGCGTCGATCTCGGTCAGCCCATGCTTGAGCAGGTCCGCCTGCTGGGCCATCTCGCGGGAGCGGGTGGACCGCTCGGTCAGCTCGGCGATCACCGCCAGCCACTCCGACCGGATCTCCTGGTAGGCCCGCAGCGGCTTGGTGACGGCGTCACCGGCGAACCGGTCGATCACCGCCCGCTGCTCGGCCGGGCGCAGCAACCGCAGCTGATCGTTCTGCCCGTGCACCGCGATCAGCTGTTCGGACAGCTCCGCGAGCACGCCGACCGGCACCGACCGGCCACCCAGGTGAGCCCGGGACCGGCCGTCGACGGCGATGGCGCGCAGCGCGATGACACTGCCGTCCTCGTCCACGTCGGCACCGGAGTCGGTGACGATCCGCTCGGCGCCTTCGACGCCCGAATAGGTGAACCGTCCTTCCACGAACGCCTTGAGCATCCCCGTTCGCACCTTCGAGACCTCGGCCCGGCCTCCGGAGAGCAGGTGCAGCCCGGTGACGACCATGGTCTTCCCGGCACCCGTCTCACCGGTGACGACGGTGAAGCCCGCGTGCAGTTCCAGCAGGGCGTCCTCGATGACTCCGAGGCCCTGGATGCGCATCTCGGCCAGCACGCCGCCTACCGTAGCGGCCCCCACCGACACTTCGCGCACCCGGCGGCCCGGCGAGTCGCCGATATGTTCGAATCAAGCGCCGAGCGGCCCGTTCGCGCCCTATTCGTTCGGGCGGGCGTGCCGCTCGCGCCAGCTCTTCACCGGCAACGCGAACTTCTGCACCAGGCGATCGGTGAACGGGCCGTCCCACAACCGGACCAGCCGCACCGGCGTGCCGCCGCAGGTGACCCGCACCCGGGCGCCCGGCGGCAGGTCCTGGCTGCGGGTGCCGTCGCAGGTCAGGACCGCGGACGAGCCGTCCGGGTCGATCCCGACGGTGATCACCGAGTCACGCGAGACGACCAGCGGCCGGGAGAACATCGCGTGCGCGTTGCTCGGCACGACCAGCAGCGCCTGCACGTCCGGCCAGATGATCGGGCCGCCCGCCGAAAACGCGTACGCCGTCGAACCGGTCGGTGTGGCGCACAGCACACCGTCGCAGCCGAACGCCGAAACCGGCCGCCCGTCGACCTCGATCAGCGCGTCGAGCACCCGCTCGCGCGTGCTCTTCTCGACGCTGGCCTCGTTCAGCGCCCAGGTCCGGCCCAGCTCGGTGCCGCCGTGGGTGACCGTGACGTCGATGGTCATCCGCTCTTCGACCTGGTAGTCGCCGTCGACGACGCGCTGCACCGTGTCGGCCAGCGCGTCCGAGTCGGCCTCCGCGAGGAACCCGACACGGCCCAGGTTCACACCGAGCACCGGCACCCCGGCCGGGCGCGCCAGTTCGGCCGCGCGCAGCAGCGTGCCGTCGCCACCCAGCACGAACACCAGCTCGACGCCGGCCGCCGGGTTGTCGTCCGGGTCCACGACGGTGCAGGTCGCGCCGACACCGTGCTCGTCCGGGTTGATCAGCGCGCAGACGTCCTGGTCGATGACCCGGATCCGGATCCCGGCCTTCGCGAAGCGGGCCGAAACCTCGCGCGCGGCCTCACCCGTCGCCTCGCGGTCGGGGTGCACCATGAGGAGAACTTCACGTTCGGTGGTCATGCGGGCCCTTCCTCGACGGCGGTTCGGACGAGCCGCTCGGCCTCAGACCTGTCTACCGCGTCCACTGTGGACTCGGCCACGTGTTCTTTCCTGAGCCACACGAAGTACTCGACGTTCCCGGACGGTCCGGGCAGCGGGCTGGCGGTCACCCCGCGCAGCGAGAGGCCCAGTTTCGCGGCTTCGTCGAGCACCCCGAGCACCGACTCGGCACGCAGCTGCGGGTCGCGGACGACACCTCCGCTACCCAGCCGGTCCTTGCCCACTTCGAACTGGGGCTTCACCATCGGCACCAGATCGGCGCCTTCACGCACGCAGTCGACGAGCGCGGGCAGCACGAGCTTGAGCGAGATGAACGAGAGATCGCCGACCACCAGGTCGACCGGGCCGCCGAGGTCTTCGGGCGTGAGGTTGCGGACGTTGGTGCGGTCCAGCACCACGACCCGCTCGTCGGTGCGGATCCGCCAGTCGAGCAAGCCGCGGCCGACGTCGGCGGCGATCACGGTCGCGGCGCCGGCGCGCAGCAGCACGTCGGTGAAGCCGCCGGTGGACGCGCCGGCGTCCAGGCAGCGCTTGCCTTCGACGCCGAGCCCGAGCGGGGTGAACGCCTCGAGCGCGCCGAGCAGCTTGTGCGCGCCGCGCGAGGCCCAGCCGGGGTCGTCTTCGTCCTTGACGACGATGGGCGCGTCGTTCTCCACACCGGTGGCGGGCTTGGACGCGACCATCCCGCGCACGGTGACCTTGCCGCCGGTGATCAGGGCGGAGGCCTGCTCACGGGAGCGGGCGAGGCCGCGCCGGACCAGTTCCGCGTCGAGGCGGGCCCGTTTGGGCACCGGTTCAGACCTTGTCGATGCTGGACAGGGCCACGGTCAGCTCGGTGTGCACGGCGTCGAAGCGCTCGACGTGCTCGGTGAGCGGAAGCGCGTCCAGGTCGTCCAGGCCGGCGACGGCCTCGTCGATGCCGGCCCGCGGGTCGGTCTGCTCGGAGAACGAGCCGGGCGGCGGTCCCGGGACGGGGTACGGGTGATCCTGCACGTCACAAACGGTATCAGTCAGGCCAGTCCGAGCCGCGCCAGCGCGGCCTTCGCGGCTTCGCCGCCGGCCTGGACCGTCGTCTTGCCGGACTCCCACGCCGTGTGGCAGAGCGCCCGGAGCAGGTCCAGGTCGGCACCTTCGCCGTCGACGGTGAGGACGTCGTCCCCGGCGTCGACCGACCAGCCCGGCCGGGGCCCGATCTTCAGTTCTCCGAGAGTGGACGTGAGTGCGGTGAGGTCGGCCGCGAGGTAGGTACCGCGCTCGGCCGGGACGGCTTCGACCAGCTGCTTCGGCGTCGCGACCCCGGAGAGCACGACCAGCGAGTCGACGCCCGCGGCGACCGCGCCGGCGATGTCGGTGTCGAGCCGGTCGCCGACGACGAGCGGATGCTCGGCACCGGCCGACTTCGCCGCGGTCTCGAACAACAGCGGCTCCGGTTTCCCGGCGACCAGGGGTTCGACTTCGGTGGCGGTCCGCAGCGCGGCGACCATCGAGCCGTTGCCCGGCAGCAGGCCCCGCTCGCTGGGCAGCGTCGCGTCGACGTTGCAGGCCACCCACAGCGCACCCGCCCGGATGGCCAGGCACGCCTCGGCGAGCGCGGCCCAGGTGTTGTCGGGCGAGTGCCCCTGCACGACGGCCTGGACGCTCTCGGCGTTCTCCCGGACGGGCGTGAGCCCGGCCCGGGTGACCTCGGCCGCGAGCGACCCGGTGCCCACGACGAGCACCTCGGCCCCCGGCTCGAGCCGTTCCCGCAGGAGCACGGCACCGGCCTGGGCGCTGGTGTGCACCTCGCCGACGTCGGCGGGCATGCCGAGGCCGACGAGGTGCTCGACGACCTCGGCCGGAGCCTTGGACGCGTTGTTCGTCACGAACCGGACGGGCGTGCCGTGATCACGAGCGGCCTTGACGGTCTCCGGGGCACCCGGGATCACCTGGGTGCCGTGGTAGACGGTGCCGTCGAGATCGAACAGGACGGCGTCGTAGGCCGCCAGCAGGGCGTCAGTCATCCGACTCGTCGGTGACGCCCGGCCCGTCGCCTTCGGCCTTGGCCTGCTCGGGGGCCTCGGCAGTGGTGGCCACCTTCGCCGCCTCGGTCGTCTTGACCGCGTCGGCCGTCTCGGCCGCGGCTGCCGTTGCCGGCTCGTCTGCCTTGGCCGGCTCGGTTGCCTCAGAGTCCTTGGCCGGCTCAGCCGCGTCGGTCGTCGCCGCTTCCTTCGCCGGCTCGTCCGTCTGGGTTGCCTCAGCGGGCTTGTCCGCCTTGGCTACTTCGGCCGGCTCGGTTGCCTCAGCGGTCTTGGCCGCCTCGGTCGCCTTCGCTGCCTCGGTCGCCTTCGCTGCCTCGGTCGCCTTCGCCGGCTCGGTCGCGTTCGCCGGCTCGGTCGCCTTCGCCTCGGTCGACGGCGTCGCCTTGACCGGCTCATCGTCGGTCTTCGTGGGCTCGGTCGTCTTGGCTGCCTTGGCCGGCTCGATCCCTTCGTTCGAGAGGTCCGCGGCGCGCTCGGCCGCGTCGGTCTCGTCGTCGGTGTCGGCGTCGGCCGCGTTGAGGAACCAGCGGATGGCCTCGTCCTTGCGCTCCGCCGCCACCAGGTTGTCGGCGTAGGCGTAGAAGAGCCGCGCGCTCCACGGGTCGCGCTTCCCGGCCTTGAGGTCCGCCCCCTGCAGGGAGACGACCGCGGCGTCGATCTGCCCGAGGTCCCGGCGCGCCCCGGCCGCGACGATCGCGAGCTCGACCTGGGTGGCCTTCGCCAGCTTCGCCGTGTCGACCTCCTTCGCGAGGTCCAAGGCCCGCTCGGGCCGGCCCAGCGCGCGTTCGGCGTCGGCGATGATGGCGATGTGGTCGTCGCTGCGGGTCATCCGGCGGACGGCACGCAGTTCCGACAGCGCCTCCGCCCAGTTGCCGGAGTGGTAGGCCACCAGGCCGAGCGCTTCCCGCACGATCGGCACGCGCGAGGCCTTGGCCTTGGCGTACTTGGCGTGCTCGAGCGCGGCCTCGGGGTCGCTGTCCAGCAGGCCACCGGCCGCGACGAGGTGCTTCCCGACCGTCTCGGCCAGCGCCTTCGGCAGCGTCCTCAGTTCACGGCGGGCTTCCTCGTCGAGGTCGGAGAACTCGATACCGTCGGGCAGCTCCGGCGCCTCCAGGAGCTCCCTCGCGATGGCCTCGTCGTCGAGCGAGGTGGCACCGGGCCGCGGGTTGCGGTGGACGCTGTCCTTGCGCTCGAACTCCCGGCGCACGGGACGGTCCTTGCGGTCACCGTGGTCGCGCGCCGGCCGCTTGTCGTCGCGGGTGTTGTCGAACGGCTTGCCACTGCCGCGCTCGTCCCGGCCGCCGGAGTCGCGCGAACCCCCGCGGTTGTCGTCCCGGCCCTGGTAACCACCGGTGCGACGGTTCTCGTCACGCCCCTGATAACCACCGGGCTTGCGGTCGTCGTCCCGACGCTGGTAGCTACCGGACTCCCGGGAGGTCCCGGGCTTGCGGTCGTCATCGCGACGCTGGTAGCTGCCGGACTCCCGGGAAGTCCCGGGCTTGCGGTCGTCATCGCGACGCTGGTAGCTGCCACGGTCGCCACGCGAGTCGTCCCGCCGGTCGGCTCCGCCGCGGTAGCCGCCGGAGCGCTCACCGCGAGAGTCGTTGCCGCCGCCACCGGAGCGGGCACCACCGGAGTCGTCACGGCGTTCGTAACTGCCGCGACCCCGGTCGTCCGAACGGGAGGCACCGCGGTCGTCGTCGCGACGGGGGTAGCTGCTCTTGCGGTCGTCCGAGCGGAAACCACCGGTCCGCGAACCGCGGTCGTCGGAACGCGGGGCGCTGGACCGAGCACCCTTGTCGTAACCACCGCGGCCACGGTCGTCGGAGCGGGGCGCGCGGTCGTCGTCACGACGCTGGTAACCGCCCTTGCCGCGGTCGTCCGAACGCGGGCCACCGCTGCGCGAACCACGGTCGTCATCACGACGGGGGTAGCTGCTCTTACCGCGATCGTCGGAACGGAAACCGCCGGTCCGCGAACCACGGTCGTCATCACGACGCTCGTAACCGCCCTTGCCGCGGTCATCCGAACGCGGACCACCGGTACGGGAGCCACGGTCGTCATCACGACGGGGGTAACTGCTCTTACCGCGGTCGTCCGAACGGAAACCGCCGGTACGGGGACCACGGTCGTCATCACGACGGGTCGAGCCGCCGCGATCGTCCGAGCGGAAACCACCCGTACGGGGGCCGCGGTCGTCGTCGCGCCGGCCCGAACCGCTGCTGCGGTCTTCCCAGCGCGGCTTGCGGTCGCCGTACGACGACTTGCCCTGCGGACGGCCGCCGCTCGGCCGGCCGCCACGGTCATCCGAGCCGCCGCCCGACCGGCTGCTCGAGCCTTCGTAGCGCCCGCCGGAACGGTTGCCGCCACGATCGTCGGACCGGCCGCCACTGCTACCCGAACGGGCGGGCCCGCCGGAGAAGCGGGTACCGCCACTGGGCCGGCCGCCACGGTCACGGGAGTCACCGGAGTCGCCGCGGTAGCCACCGCGGTCACTCGACGCACGACTGCTGTCACGGCTCTGACCTGCGTATCCTCCACGCTGATCGCGGTCGCGGGGGCCGTCGGCGCCGCGGAACGGCTTGCCGCCGCCGCGCACACCTTGGTCATCACGGCGAGGCCGGCCCTGGTAACCACCGTCGCGGCCGCCTCGGTCCTGCCGGGCACCGCCCTGCGGGTTTCCCCGGGGTGCGTCCGACCGGCTCCGGGAGCCTTCGTCCCGGCGTGCCGACCGGCCGGACCCATCATCGCTTGAGTCTCGTCGACCGAACTCGGACACCTGGCCTCCTGCCGTGGAAAATCTTGGTCTGGACATACGCGTACGGCCCGCTAGGGCAGCCAACTGGCTATCCTAACGGGCCGTACGGAAGGTAAGTTCGGCGGTGTCCTACTCTCCCACAACCCTTCGGTTGCAGTACCATCGGCGCTGTCAAGCTTAGCTTCCGGGTTCGGAATGGGACCGGGCGTTTCCCTGACGCTAAAACCACCGAAACACTGTGAAACACCCACACAAACCCTAACCGTGGGTCGTGTGGTGTCTCAGAAACCGTAGAGTGGATGCGTAACACCTTCGTAGACAAGTCCTCGGCCTATTAGTACCAGTCAACTCGACAACACATTACTGTGCTTCCATATCTGGCCTATCAACCCAATGGTCTATTGGGGGCCTTAACCCACAAAGGGTGGGATACCTCATCTTGGAACAGGCTTCCCGCTTAGATGCCTTCAGCGGTTATCCCTTCCGAACGTGGCCAACCAGCCATGCCCCTGGCGGGACAACTGGCACACCAGAGGTTCGTCCGTCCCGGTCCTCTCGTACTAGGGACAGCCTTCCTCAAGTATCCTACGCGCGCGGCGGATAGGGACCGAACTGTCTCACGACGTTCTAAACCCAGCTCGCGTGCCGCTTTAATGGGCGAACAGCCCAACCCTTGGGACCTACTCCGGCCCCAGGATGCGACGAGCCGACATCGAGGTGCCAAACCATGCCGTCGATATGGACTCTTGGGCAAGATCAGCCTGTTATCCCCGGGGTACCTTTTATCCGTTGAGCGACACCCCTTCCACCAGGTGGTGCCGGATCACTAGTCCCGACTTTCGTCCCTGCTCGACATGTCTGTCTCACAGTCAAGCTCCCTTGTGCACTTGCACTCAACACCTGATTGCCAACCAGGCTGAGGGAACCTTTGGGCGCCTCCGTTACTCTTTAGGAGGCAACCGCCCCAGTTAAACTACCCATCAGGCACTGTCCCTGAACCAGATCATGGCCCGAGGTTCAGATTCCCAATTCGACCAGAGTGGTATTTCAACAACGACTCCACAGTAACTAGCGTCACCGCTTCACAGTCTCCCACCTATCCTACACAAGCCGAACCGAAAACCAATACCAAACTATAGTAAAGGTCCCGGGGTCTTTCCGTCCTGCCGCGCGTAACGAGCATCTTTACTCGTAGTGCAATTTCGCCGGGCCTGTGGTTGAGACAGCCGGAAAGTCGTTACGCCATTCGTGCAGGTCGGAACTTACCCGACAAGGAATTTCGCTACCTTAGGATGGTTATAGTTACCACCGCCGTTTACTGGCGCTTAAATTCTCAGCTTCACCCCCGAAGGGATTAACCGGTCCTCTTAACGTTCCAGCACCGGGCAGGCGTCAGTCCATATACATCGTCTTGCGACTTCGCATGGACCTGTGTTTTTAGTAAACAGTCGCTTTCCGCTGGTCTCTGCGGCCACCCACCCCTAGCCTGTAAAAAGCTTCAGGATGTTTGGCCCCCCTTCTCCCGAAGTTACGGGGGCATTTTGCCGAGTTCCTTAACCACAGTTCACCCGATCGCCTTAGTATTCTCTACCTGACCACCTGTGTTGGTTTGGGGTACGGGCCGTGCATGCACTCACTAGAGGCTTTTCTCGGCAGCATAGGATCACTCTACTTCGCCTCAAACGGCTACGCATCACGTCTCAGAGTATATAAAGCACGGATTTGCCTATGCTTTCTCCTACACGCTTACACCAGGACAACCATCGCCTGGCGGAGCTACCTTCCTGCGTCACCCCATCGCTTGACTACTACGAAATCAGGTCCCACGCTCCACAACACCAACTCCATCCGAAGACTTCGCCGGCGCGCTTTGGGTGGTTAGTATCAAACGCCTCGTCATGGGCGCACATGCTCGGGTACGGGAATATCAACCCGTTGTCCATCGACTACGCCTGTCGGCCTCGCCTTAGGTCCCGACTTACCCTGGGCGGATTAGCCTGGCCCAGGAACCCTTGGTCATCCGGCGGCAGAGTTTCTCACTCTGCATTCGCTACTCATGCCTGCATTCTCACTCCCACACCCTCCACCGCTAGCTTCCGCCACGGCTTCCCTGGGTGCAGGACGCTCCCCTACCCATCAACACGACTACACAAGGACTTCAAGAGCCCAAGTGGATCTATTGTGTCAATGACACAGCTTCGGCGGTGTGCTTAAGCCCCGCTACATTGTCGGCGCAGGACCACTTGACCAGTGAGCTATTACGCACTCTTTCAAGGGTGGCTGCTTCTAAGCCAACCTCCTGGTTGTCTGGGCAATCCCACATCCTTTCCCACTGAGCACACACTTAGGGGCCTTAGCTGGTGTTCTGGGCTGTTTCCCTCTCGACGACGAAGCTTATCCCCCGCCGTCTCACTGCCGCACTCTCACACCACGGTATTCGGAGTTTGGTTGATTTCGGTAACCCGGTAAGGCCCCTAGACCATCCAGTAGCTCTACCCCCGTGGTGAAACATGCGACGCTGCACCTAAATGCATTTCGGGGAGAACCAGCTATCACGGAGTTTGATTGGCCTTTCACCCCTACCCACAGCTCATCCCCTCAGTTTTCAACCTAAGTGGGTTCGGGCCTCCACGACGTCTTACCGTCGCTTCACCCTGGCCATGGGTAGATCACTCCGCTTCGGGTCTAGACCACGCGACTATAGGCGCCCTATTCAGACTCGCTTTCGCTACGGCTACCCCACACGGGTTAACCTCGCCACGCAGCACTAACTCGCAGGCTCATTCTTCAAAAGGCACGCCATCACCATTACAGCTCTGACGGCTTGTAGGCACACGGTTTCAGGTACTCTTTCACTCCCCTCCCGGGGTACTTTTCATCTTTCCCTCACGGTACTAGTCCGCTATCGGTCTTCAGGAAGTATTTAGGCTTACCGGGTGGTCCCGGCAGATTCACAGCAAATTCCACGAGCTCGCTGCTACTCGGGAGCACCATCACACAACACAAACACAGTTTTCGCGTACGGGGCTCTCACCCACTCCGGCCGCCCATCCCAAGGCGTTCCACTAACCATGCCGCATCATGCCCAGAGTGTCAGCTCTGAGAAGACAGGTCCCACAACACCGACTACACAACCCCTGACAGGTATCACATGCAATCGGTTTAGCCTCTTCCGCTTTCGCTCGCCACTACTCACGGAATCACGGTTGTTTTCTCTTCCTACGGGTACTGAGATGTTTCACTTCCCCGCGTTCCCTCCACACACCCTATATATTCAGGTGCGGGTAACACCACATCACTGGTGCTGGGTTTCCCCATTCGGAAATCCTCGGATCACAGCTCGGTTGACAGCTCCCCGAGGCTTATCGCAGCCTCCTACGTCCTTCATCGGCTCCTGAAGCCAAGACATCCACCATGTGCCCTTAACAACTTGACCACAAAGATGCTCGCATCCACTCTACAGTTCTCAAACACCACACCAGAAACAAACCACATTCCCAGGCTGTGTAAGCCCTAAGGCGTGTTGCCTCAGGACCCAACAGTGTGCATAGCAAACAATCACCCTCCGAGGCGCCGGCTCCTTTTTCCACGATCATCCGAAGATGCTCAGTACTAGAGGAGGCATTGCCAACCAAGAGTGACCATAACCAGTAGTTCCACAATTCCTTGAGCAAGCCCGGCAACACTGCATTCGAGTGTTAAACCGTGCCCACCCCACCACGGTGGTTCCGGGTATCCCGGCCGAGTGGATGTGTTGTGCTCCTTAGAAAGGAGGTGATCCAGCCGCACCTTCCGGTACGGCTACCTTGTTACGACTTCGTCCCAATCGCCAGTCCCACCTTCGACCACTCCCTCCCCGAAGGGTTGGGCCATGGGCTTCGGGTGTTACCGACTTTCATGACGTGACGGGCGGTGTGTACAAGGCCCGGGAACGTATTCACCGCAGCGTTGCTGATCTGCGATTACTAGCGACTCCGACTTCACGCAGTCGAGTTGCAGACTGCGATCCGAACTGAGACCGGCTTTAAGGGATTCGCTCCACCTCGCGGTATCGCAGCCCTCTGTACCAGCCATTGTAGCATGTGTGAAGCCCTGGACATAAGGGGCATGATGACTTGACGTCATCCCCACCTTCCTCCGAGTTGACCCCGGCAGTCTCCCACGAGTCCCCGCCATAACGCGCTGGCAACGTAGGATAAGGGTTGCGCTCGTTGCGGGACTTAACCCAACATCTCACGACACGAGCTGACGACAGCCATGCACCACCTGTACACCAACCACAAGGGAAGCCCCATCTCTGGGGATGTCTGGCGCATGTCAAGCCCAGGTAAGGTTCTTCGCGTTGCATCGAATTAATCCACATGCTCCGCCGCTTGTGCGGGCCCCCGTCAATTCCTTTGAGTTTTAGCCTTGCGGCCGTACTCCCCAGGCGGGGTGCTTAATGCGTTAGCTACGGCACGGACAACGTGGAATGTCGCCCACACCTAGCACCCACCGTTTACAGCGTGGACTACCAGGGTATCTAATCCTGTTCGCTCCCCACGCTTTCGCTCCTCAGCGTCAGTATCGGCCCAGAGACCCGCCTTCGCCACCGGTGTTCCTCCTGATATCTGCGCATTTCACCGCTACACCAGGAATTCCAGTCTCCCCTACCGAACTCAAGTCTGCCCGTATCGACTGCACGCTGAAGGTTAAGCCTCCAGATTTCACAGCCGACGCGACAAACCGCCTACGAGCTCTTTACGCCCAATAAATCCGGACAACGCTTGCACCCTACGTATTACCGCGGCTGCTGGCACGTAGTTAGCCGGTGCTTCTTATCCAGGTACCGTCACTTGCGCTTCGTCCCTGGCGAAAGAGGTTTACAACCCGAAGGCCGTCATCCCTCACGCGGCGTCGCTGCATCAGGCTTTCGCCCATTGTGCAATATTCCCCACTGCTGCCTCCCGTAGGAGTCTGGGCCGTGTCTCAGTCCCAGTGTGGCCGGTCACCCTCTCAGGCCGGCTACCCGTCGTCGCCTTGGTAGGCCATTACCCCACCAACAAGCTGATAGGCCGCGGGTTCATCCTGCACCGCCTGAACTTTCAACAACTCTCCATGCGAAAAGTTGTGATATCCGGTATTAGACCTCGTTTCCAAGGCTTATCCCAGAGTGCAGGGCAGATTACCCACGTGTTACTCACCCGTTCGCCACTAATCCACCCGAAGGCTTCATCGTTCGACTTGCATGTGTTAAGCACGCCGCCAGCGTTCGTCCTGAGCCAGGATCAAACTCTCCATCAATGAATAGTTTAATCGAGGCAAATTAATGCTCTCAAAGGAACCTCATACGAGGTTTCAAAACATAAGCTCTACTGGCTTAGTTCACTAGCACACTGTTGAGTTCTCAAGCAACACACTCTGGAATCACCCACGTTACCCGCGGGCTCAACCTCGGCGATTGTTTCAAGCTATTTTGGTGGGACACCCACTCAATCGCTTCTGCGAGAGCTTGGTTCGTGTCCCGGTGGCCACCCGGTTTCCCTGGCGACTTGGAGAACTTTACATGGCCTTCCGGGGCCCGAAACAGGGGGGTACCTTAACCGCGTTCCCGCAGGTCAGACCCCTGTTCCGGGCCACGGAGCCGGCTAGCCGCCGAGCGCGACGCCGGCGACGTTGCGCCGGCCCCGGCGGACGACGAGCCACTTGCCGTGGAGCGCGTCCTCCGAAGCGGGCTTCCACTCCTCGTCGGCGATCTTCACGTTGTTCACGTACGCGCCGCCTTCCTTCACCGTGCGACGCGCGGCGCCCTTGCTGTCGACCAGTCCCCCGGCCAGCAGCAGGTCGACGATCGTCGCCTCCCCGGACGAGTCGACCTTCCCGTTCGGGACCTCGGCCATGGCCGCGTCGAGCGTGCGCTCGTCGAGGTCGGCCAGCTCGCCGCGGCCGAACAGGGCCTGGCTGGCGTTGATCACCTGCCGGGTCTGGTCCTCGCCGTGCACCAGGCTGGTGAACTCCTCGGCCAGCCGTTTCTGCGCGGAGCGCAGGTGGGGCCGTTGTTCGGTGTCCTCGGCCAGCGCGGCGATCTCCTCCTGGTCGAGGAACGTGAACATCCGCAGGTAGCGGACCACGTCGGCGTCACCCACGTTGACGAAGTACTGGTACCAGGCGTACGGCGAGGTCATGTCCGGGTCGAGCCACAGGTTGCCGCCGCCGGTGGACTTGCCGAACTTGCGGCCCTCGGCGTCGGTGACCAGCGGCGCGGTCAGCGCGTGCACGCCCGCCCCTTCGGTGCGGCGGATCAGGTCCACCCCGCCGACGAGGTTGCCCCACTGGTCGGACCCGCCGACCTGCAGCTTGCAGCCGTACTGGCGGTAGAGCTGCTGGTAGTCCTGCGACTGCAGGAGCAGGTAGCTGAACTCGGTGTACGACATGCCGTCGCTCTCGAGCCGGCGCTTGACCGTCTCCCGGTTGAGCATGACGTTGATCGAGAAGTGCTTCCCGACGTCGCGCAGGAACTCCAGGACGTTCTGCTGGCCGGTCCAGTTGAGGTTGTTCTCGACGACCGCGCCGATCGGGCTGTCGTCGAAGTCGACGAACCGCTCCAGCTGGCCGCGGATGCGCCCGGCCCACTCGGCGACGACGTCGAGGGTGTTCAGGGTGCGCTCACCGGTGTCCCGCGGGTCGCCGATCATTCCGGTCGCGCCGCCGGCCAGCACGATCGGCCGGTGCCCGGCGCGCTGGAACCGCTTGAGCATGAGCAGCGGGACGAGGTTGCCGGCGTGCAGGCTGGGCGCGGTGGGGTCGAAACCGCAATAGAGCGTCACAGGACCCTGGTCGAGCTCGCGCCGGAGGGCGTCGATGTCGGTGGACTGCGCGATGAGGCCGCGCCAGGACAGCTCGTCGAGGATGTGTTCGCTCACGCCTGTAGATCCTCCCGCACCAGGTCAACCGACTAACTGGCGGGTCGGACCCGGCGCTTCCCGCCGCGGCGGTAGGTGGACACGGCCGCGGAGGCGCCGTCCCAGAACCGCCACGGCGTGTCGATCGCCGTCGCGACGCCGACGCGGGGGCCGACCCGGATCCGTTCGGCCGGTACGCGCTCGCCGACGTACAGCCGCACCGGCGACGCCGGGTCGGTCAGGTCGACGCCGTTCTGCTCACGGTCGACGCGCAGCACGGACGTGAGGATCGCCGGGCCCTTGGCCAGCTCGCCGGTCCCCCGGGCGTTCGGGCGCCGCTTGCGGACGACGTCGAGACCCGAGACGACTTCGCCGGCTCGCAGCAGGACCGCGCCCGGCATGTCCTCGTGGGTGCCGACGACGTTCGCGCAGAAGTGCATCCCGTAGACGAAGTACACGTAGAGGTGCCCCGCGGGACCCCACATGACCGCGTTGCGCGGGGTCCGGCCGCGGTAGCAGTGCGACGCCGGATCGTCCTCGCCGCGGTAGGCCTCGACCTCGACCAGCCGGACGCCGACGGTGCCGTCGGGCCCGGTCGCCTCCAGCACGGACCCGAGCAGCAGGTGGGCCAGGTCGACCGGGTCCAGTGCCAGTTCGGCGCGGGTGAACAACCGGCCTGCGTCGCCGCTCAAGCGTCCCCTCCTCCGGGAAGTCGTGCGCCAGCCCGACGAGCCGGGCCGGCGGTGCCGCCGGCCCGGCTCGCCGGCTCAGTTCAGCCAGTGCCGGGCGGCGGTGACCCGCTCTTCGAGGCGCGCGCGCTGCTCGGCCACCCGGACCGGCGCGGTGCCGCCCCGCGCGTCACGGGACTGCACCGAGCCTTCGACGGTCAGGACCTCCCGCACCGCGGAGGTCAACGCCGGGTTGATCTTCTCGAACTCCTCGTCGGTGAGCTCGTCCAGGCCGACACCGCGCGACTCGGCGACGCGGACGCTCTCGCCCGCCGCTTCGTGCGCGACGCGGAAGGGGACGCCCTGGCGCACCAGCCACTCCGCGATGTCGGTGGCCAGCGTGAACCCGGCCGGGGCCAGCTCGGCGAGCCGCTCGGTGTGGAAGGTCAGGGTGGCGAGCATCCCGGCGATGGCCGGGAACAGGAGCTCGAGCTGCTCGACCGAGTCGAACACCGGCTCCTTGTCCTCCTGCAGGTCCCGGTTGTAGGCCAGCGGCTGCGCCTTCAGCGTCGCCAGCAGGCCGGTGAGGTTGCCGATGAGCCGGCCCGCCTTGCCGCGGGTCAGCTCGGCGACGTCCGGGTTCTTCTTCTGCGGCATGATCGAGCTGCCGGTGGCCCAGGCGTCGTCCAGCGTCACGTAGCCGAACTCGGCGGTGTTCCAGATGATCACCTCTTCGGCGATCCGGGACAGGTTGATCGCCAGCATCGAGACGGCGAAGGCGAACTCGGCGACGAAGTCGCGCGAGGCGGTGCCGTCGATGGAGTTCTCGACGCTGGTCGCGAAGCCGAGCTCCTCCGCGACCGCCTCCGGGTCGAGCCCCAGCGACGAGCCGGCCAGCGCGCCCGAGCCGTACGGCGACTCGGCCGTGCGGGCGTCCCAGTCCTGCAGCCGCGAGACGTCGCGCAGCAGCGCCTGGCCGTGGGCCATCAGGTGGTGCGCGAGCAGCACCGGCTGGGCGTGCTGCAGGTGCGTGCGGCCGGGCAGGATCGCGTCCGGGTGCCGCTTGGCCTGCGAGACCAGCGCGTCGATGATGTCGAGGGTGCCGGCGACGACCCGGCGGGCGGCGTCCCGCAGCCACATCCGGAAGAGGGTCGCCACCTGGTCGTTGCGCGACCGGCCGGCGCGCAGCTTGCCGCCGAGGTCGGTACCCGCCCGCTCCAGCAGCCCGCGCTCGAGTGCCGTGTGCACGTCCTCGTCGGCGATCGTCGGGGTGAACGCCCCCGAGGCGACGTCCTGGGCGAGGGTGTCCAGCGCGGTCAGCATCCCGGCCAGCTCGTCGCCGGTGAGCAGGCCCGCCTTGCTCAGCACGCGCGCGTGCGCGCGGGACCCGGCGATGTCGTAGGGCGCCAGGCGCCAGTCGAAGTGCGTCGACGCGCTCAGCGCCGCCATGGCCTCCGCCGGACCGCTGGCGAACCGGCCGCCCCACAGCTGCACCGGCTGCTCGTTCCCGCTCACTGTTCTCGCTTCTCCTAGATCTGTTTCCGTGTGTGGTTCAGGCTTGCGCGGTGATCCTGCCGGGCCGCGCGACGTGCTCGGCCGCGGTCTCGTCGGCACGCGGGTCGAGCGCGGTGACGCGGCCGTCGTGCAGCAACAGCCGCACTTCGCCCGAGACCGTCTCCTGCGCTTCGGCGACGAAGCTGTCCAACGCGTGCTTCAGCGGTGAGAACCACTGCCCGTCGCGGACCAGGGTGGTCCATTCGCGGTCGACCTGCCGCTTGAACCGGGCCAGTGCCGGCTCGAGGGTTCCGCTTTCCAGCGCGCGGTGCGCCGTGACCAGCGCGAGCGCGCCCGGAGCCGCGAACGTCCGCCCGTCTTCGGTCCGGTATTTCCCGGCGCCCTGTGCCGCCGCCCGGCGGTTCAGCCTCCGGAGCGCTCCGGCGACCGAGACCGTCTCGCCGTCGACCGCCACCGGCACCCCGCTGTCGAAGGTCACGGTGACTTCCTCCGGGGCGAGGAACTCCCCGTCCGCGGGGAACCGCCACCGGTCGGCGGGTTCGGCCACGTACCCCCAGAGGGTCCGCTCGGCCGCGGGCACGCCGGGCACCGCGAGCACGCGGAGATCGGGCGCCACGGCGGCCATCCCGGCCGCGAACCGGCGCTCACCTCGCCCGGTGTACCCGTGGGCGACGGTCGTGGCGCCGTGCCGCCGGGCCGCGTCGGCCAGGCGGCGGACGACCGCCGGCCACGCCAGCCCGGTGACGAGCGCGTTGGCCTGGATCGCCGGGAGGCAGTGGTCGTCCGCGAAGGCGGTCACGTCGCGGATCGAGCCGCCGGCCGGCGGGTGGCCGCCGAGGTCGACGGCGAGCGTCACGACCTCGGCTCCGGTCTCCTCGGCGAGCTTCGCGGCCGCGGAGGTGACCTCCCCACCGGCACCGGCGAGCACGATCATGGCGTTGTCTCGTCTCCGTGTTCCGCGACCGAGCGCTGGGCCAGCGCGGCGAAGCGTTCGGCGAGTTCCTTGCCGGACAACGGTTCCCGGGCGATGACGGCGACCGTGTCGTCACCCGCGATCGAGCCCACGACCTCCTCCAGCGCCGCCCGGTCGATGGCGCTGGCCAGGAACTGCGCCGCGCCCGGCGGGGTCCGCAGCACCATCAGGTTGCCCGACGAGTCGGCCGAGACCATCAGTTCGGCGAGCAGCCGGGACAGGCGTGACGTACCGCCCTGGACCCCGCGGACCGGGCTGCCGTCCTCGGGGATCACGTAGACCGGCGCGCCGGAGTCCGGGCCGCGCAGCTTGACCGCGCCCAGCTCGTCGAGGTCGCGCGACAGCGTCGCCTGGGTGACGTCGATGCCCTCGGCGGCCAGCAGTTTCGCGAGCTCGGTCTGGCTGCGGATGGTCGTGGACGACACCAGCTCGGTGATCCTGGCCTGCCGCCCCACCCGGCTGCTGGTCACGGTCGGCTCTTTTCCGGTCGGCTCTCTTCGAACAGCCAGACCAGCAACGCCTTCTGGGCGTGCAACCGGTTCTCGGCCTCGTCCCACACCGCGCTGGCCGGGCCGTCGAGCACCTCGTCGGTGATCTCCCAGCCGCGGTGCGCCGGCAGGCAGTGGAGCACGATCGCGTCGTCCGCGGCCTTCTTCAGCAGCTCGGTGTTGACCTGGAGGGCGCGGAACGGGCCGATCCGGTCGAGGCCGTCGTTCTCCTGCCCCATCGACGTCCAGGTGTCGGTGACGAGCACGTCGGCCCCGGCCACCGCGTCGTACGGGTCGGTGAACACCGTGGCCGTGCCGCCGGTCTCCTCGCCGCGTGTCTTGGCGTCGAGGATGACCTGCTGGTCGGGTTGGAAGCCGAGCGGCGAGACCACGCGGACGTGCATCCCGGCGGTGACGCCGCCGAGCAGCAGCGAGTGTGCCATGTTGTTGGCGCCGTCGCCCAGGTAGACGAGGGTGAGCCCGGCGAGCTCGCCCTTGCGTTCGCGGATCGTCATCAGGTCGGTGAGCACCTGGCACGGGTGGAACTCGTCGGTCAGCGCGTTGACGACCGGGATCGACGCGGCCGAGGCCATCGCCTCGATGCGCTTCTGCGCGAAGGTCCGCCAGACGATCGCGTCCACGTACCGCGACAGCACGCGCGAAGTGTCCTCGATCGTCTCTTCGCGGCCCAGTTGCATCGACCGGCCGTCGACGATCACCGGGTGCCCGCCGAGCTGGCTGATGCCGACCTCGAACGAGAAGCGGGTACGGGTCGAGTTCTTCTCGAAGATCGCCGTGACGGACTTGCCGGCCAGCGTGCGGTTGGCGAGCGGGTCGGCCTTCAGCGCGTCGGCGAGGTCGAGGATGGCTTTCTGCTCGGCGGGACTGACGTCGTCGTCGCGGAGGAAGTGGCGGGGCATCAGTCGGAGTCCTTCGTGGTGGAGTCGAGCGCGTTCGGGAGGGCGGCGAGGAAGCCCTCGGCCTGACCGGCGTCGAGCACGAGCGGCGGCGCGAGCCGGATCGTGTCCGGGGCGACCGGGTTGACGAGGTAGCCGGCGTCCTGCATCGCCTTGCCGACCACGCCGGAGACCGGCCGGCGCAGCGCGATCCCGAGCAGCAGGCCGCTGCCCCGCACGCCGGCGACCAGCGGGTGGCCGAGCGCCTCGACACCGGCCGCGATGTCCTTGCCCAGCGCGGAGACGTGGTCGAGGAGGTTGTCCGCGGCGATGGTCCGGAGCACGGCCAGGCCGGCCGCGCAGCAGACGGGGTTGCCGCCGAAAGTGGTGCCGTGCTGGCCGGGCTTGAGCAGGTCGGCCGCCGCGCCGACGCCGATCACGGCGCCGAGCGGCAGGCCGCCGCCGAGGCCCTTGGCCAGGGTGATCACGTCCGGCACGATGCCGGCCTGCTGGTAGCCGAACCAGGTGCCGAGCCGGCCGAGGCCGGTCTGCACCTCGTCGAGCACCAGCAGCGTGCCGGTGGCCTTGGTGATCTCGCGCGCGGCCTGCAGGTAGCCATCCGGTGCCGGGATCACGCCGGCCTCGCCGAGCACCGGCTCCAGGAACACGGCCGCGGTGTCGGTGTCGACGGCGGCTTTGAGCGCCGCGACGTCGCCGAACGGCACGTGCTCGACCCCGGGTACCAGTGGCTTGAACGGGTCGCGCTTGCCGGGCTGCCCGGTGAGCGTCAGCGCGCCCATGGTCCGGCCGTGGAACGCGCCTTCGGCCGCGATCACCTTGGTGCGCCCGGTCAGCCGGCTGATCTTCAACGCCGCTTCGTTCGCTTCGGCACCGGAGTTGACGAACAGCACCTTGCCGTTGCCGTGCACGCCGGCCACGTCGAGCAGCGCCTCGGCGAGCTCGACGGCGACCGGGTTGACGTACAGGTTCGACGTGTGGCCGAGCCGCGAGATCTGCTCGGTGACCGCGGCGACGATCGCGGGGTGCGCGTGGCCGAGCGCGTTGACGGCGATGCCGCCGACCAGGTCGACGTACTCCTTGCCGTCGGCGTCCCACACCTTCGCGCCCTCGCCGCGGACGAGCGTCAGCGCGGGGGTGCCGTAGTTGTCCATCAGGGCGGACTTCCAGTGCTGCTGGCCGTCCACATTGGACTTGAGGTCGGTCACGGGAGCTCCGTTTCGGGGAAGACCATGGTGCCGACGCCACGGGAGGTGAAGACCTCCAGCAGCACCGAATGGGCGAGCCTGCCGTCGATCACGTGCGCCCGGCGCACCCCGCCGCGGATGGCGCGCACGCACGCCTCCATCTTCGGGATCATGCCGCTGGCCAGGGTGGGCAGCATCGGTTCGAGGTGGTCGACGCGGATGCGGTCGATCAGCGACGACCGGTCCGGCCAGTCCGCGTACAGGCCTTCGACGTCGGTGAGCACGACGAGCTTTTCGGCGCCCAGCGCGGCCGCCAGCGCGCCGGCGGCGGTGTCGGCGTTGACGTTGTGGACCACGCCGTCGACGTCCGGGGCGACGGTGGACACCACCGGGATGCGCCCGGCGTTGACGATGTCGAGGACCGCGTCCGGGTTGACCTCGGCGACCTCGCCGACCAGCCCGATGTCGACTTGTTCACCGTCCACGGTGGCCTGTTTGCGCTCGGCGGTGAACAGCCGGGCGTCCTCGCCGGAGATGCCGACCGCGTACGGCCCGTGGGCGTTGATCAGCCCGACCAGCTCGCGGCTGACCTGGCCGGTGAGCACCATCCGGACGATGTCCATCGTCTCCGGCGTGGTGACGCGCAGGCCGCCCTTGAACTCGCCGGGCACCCCGAGCCGGTTGAGCATCGCGGTGATCTGCGGGCCGCCGCCGTGCACCACGACCGGACGCAGGCCGGCCAGGCGGAGGAACACCATGTCCTCGGCGAAGGCCGCCTTCAGCTCGTCGTCGATCATGGCGTTGCCGCCGTACTTCACCACCACGGTGGCGCCGTGGAACCGCTGCAGCCACGGCAGGGCCTCGATGAGCACCCCGGCCTTCTCGGCCGCCGTCGCCAGTCTCTCGTCCGCGGAAATCAGGGCCTCCGAGCCGCTCATGAGGAGTACGCGCTGTTCTCTTCGACGTAACCGTGCGAAAGATCGGTGGTGTAGACGGTGGACGTGGCCGGCCCGACTCCCAGGTCGACGACGATCTCGATGGCGCGGCCGGTGAGGTCCGCTTCGGACCGGTCGGCGGCCGGCATCCCCTTCGCGAACAGCGTGACGCCGTTGACCGCGATCGACACGGTCTCCGGGTCGATGCGGGCCGGGACGCGGCCGAGCGCCATGGCGATCCGGCCCCAGTTGGGGTCGGAGCCGAAGAGCGCCGTCTTGACCAGGTTGTCCTCGGCGATCGTGCGGGCGACGGCGATCGCGTCGGCCTCCGACTCCGCGCCCTGGACGGTGATGTCGACGTCCTTCGTCGCGCCTTCGGAGTCGGCGCGCAGCTGGAGCACCAGGTCGTGGCTGACCGCGGTGAGCAGCTCGGTCAGCTCCGCCTCGGTGGGCTCGACGCCGCTCGCGCCGGAAGCCAGGACCAGCACCGTGTCGTTGGTGGACGTGCCGCCGTCGACGTCGAGGCGGTCGAACGTGACGTGGGTGGCCGCGCGCAGGGCGCGGTCGAGGGTTTCCTTGTCCGCCACGGCGTCGGTGGTGAGGACCGAGAGCATGGTGGCGAGGTTCGGGGCGAGCATGCCCGCGCCCTTGGCGAACCCGCCGACGCTCCAGCCGGCGTCGTGCTTCGCGAAGGCCTGCTTCGGTTTCGTGTCGGTGGTCATCACGCCGGTGGCGGCGTTCAGGCCCGCCTCGTCGCTCGCGTCGAGCGCCTTGACGGCCGTGTCCACCCCGGCCAGCACGGCGTCCATCGGCAGCCGTTCGCCGATCAGGCCGGTGGAGCAGACGGCGACCTCGATCGCGCCGGCGCCGAGCACCTCGGCGACCTTCTCGGCCGTGGCGTGGGTGTCCTGGAAGCCGCCGGGACCGGTGGCCGCGTTGGCGCCGCCGGAGTTGAGGACGACGGCCTTGAGCCGCTGCTGCTTGAGCACCTCCTGCGACCACAGCACGGGCGCGGCCTTGATCACGTTGCGCGTGAACACGCCCGCGGCGACGTCGAGCGGGCCGTCGTTGACGACCAGAGTGAAGTCGAGCGCGCCGGACGCCTTGATCCCGGCGGCGATGCCGGCGGCGCGGAAGCCCTGGGGGCCGGTGACGGTCACGGTGCCACTCCTACGGTGGAAAGTCCGGTGGTCTCGGGGAGGCCGAGGGCCAGGTTCATGGACTGGACGGCACCGCCCGCGGTGCCCTTGGTCAGGTTGTCGATGGCGGCGACGACGACCAGGCGCCGTGCGTCGGTGTCGACCGTGACCTGCAGCTGGACGTTGTTCGAGCCGAGCGTCGCGGAAGTGGTCGGCCAGGCGCCTTCGGGCAGTAGCTGGACGAACGGCTCCGCGTCGTAGGCCTTTTCGTAGGCCGCGCGGGCCGCGGTCTCGTCGACGCCGTCCTTCAGCGGGGCGCTCGCGGTGGTCAGGATGCCGCGGGGCATCGGCGCGAGGACCGGGGTGAAGGACACGGTGACCTTCTCCGCCGCGACGGCCGAGAGGTTCTGGGCGAACTCCGGGGTGTGGCGGTGGGCGCCGCCGACGCCGTACGCGCTCGCCGAACCCATCACCTCGGAGCCGAGCAGGTTCGGCTTCAGGCTCTTGCCCGCGCCGGAGGTGCCCGTGACCGCGACGACCGTCACGTCGGGCTCGATCAGGCCGGCGGCCAAGGCCGGCGCGAGGGCGAGCGAACCGCCGGTCGGGAAGCAGCCCGGTACGGCGACGCGCTTCGTGCCGGTGAGCTTCTCTCGCGCGCCGGGCAGCTCGGGAAGGCCGTACGGCCACTGGCCGGCGTGGTCGCCGCCGTACCAGCGCTGCCAGTCGGCCGGGTCGGCCAGCCGGTGGTCGGCGCCGAGGTCGACCACCAGGACGTCCGGGCCGAGCCGCGCCGCGATCGCGGCGGAATGCCCGTGGGGCAGGGCCAGGAAGACGACGTCGTGGCCGGCCAGGGTCTCCGGCGTCGTCTCCGCCAGGACGCGGTCGGCCAGCGGGACCAGGTGCGGCTGGTGGACGCCGAGCCTCGTGCCGGCGCTGCTGGCCGCCGTGAGCGTGCCGATCTCGACCTCGGGATGGGTCAGCAGCAGGCGCAGGAGTTCGCCACCCGCGTACCCGCTGGCTCCGGCCACCGCGATGTTCACCGTCATACGCATGATTATGCACACCCTTGCAAGGCTAAACAAACAAGATGACCGGGAAGTGGTGCCCGCCACCGCGCGGCACCGGGAACGGGGCTCTTGGGATGCTGTGCCGATGACGGACACCCCGGCGCGGCTGCTCGGCCTGCTTTCGCTGCTCCAGATCCCGCGGGAGTGGCCGGGCAGCGAACTGGCCGAGCGGCTCGGGGTCAGCCCGCGCACGATCCGCCGGGACGTCGAGCGGTTGCGCGAGCTCGGCTACCCGGTCGAGGCCAGCCGCGGGGTCATGGGTGGCTACCGGCTGATCGCCGGCACCGCGATGCCGCCCCTCGTGCTCGACGACGACGAAGCCGTCGCGATCGCCGTGGGCCTGCGGACCGCCGCGGGCCAGGCCGTCGACGGCATCGAGGAGGCGTCCGTGCGGGCGCTGGCCAAGCTCGAGCAGATCCTGCCCGCGCGGCTGCGCCGCCGGGTGGGAACGATCGGCACGGCGACCGTCGCCGTGCCGGCCACCGGTCCCGTGGTCGATCCCGCGCAGCTGACCGTGTTCGCCGGCGCGATCACCAACCACGAGACGGTCCGCTTCCGCTACCGCGCGGGTGACGGGACCGAATCCCGGCGCCGGGCCGAGCCACTCCGGCTGGTCGCCACCGGACGGCGCTGGTACCTGGTCGCCTTCGACCTCGACCGGGACGACTGGCGGGTCTTCCGCGCCGACCGGGTCCACGCCGCCGAAGCGACCGGCGGGCGCAGTGCCCCGCGCCGGCCGCCCGCGACGGACCTGGCGGCCTACGTCGTCGAGCGGCTCTACGACCTCGTGCCCACCTACCGGGCGGTGGCCACGCTGGCCGCGCCGGCCGACGAGATCACCCCGCGCCTGGGTACGGCGGCAGGCGAGCTGACGCCGCTGCCGGACGGCGGCTGCCGCTGGCGCAGCCACGGGGACACCCTGGACTGGCTCGCGTTCCGCCTGCTCGGGCTGGGCTGCGCGTTCACGGTCGAAGAACCGCCGGAACTGGTGGCCCATCTGAAGATCCTCGCGGGCCGCGCGCTGGCGGGCACCGGCGGGCGCGACTGATCCGCGGTCGCGCGGACCCGGCTTCTCCGGCACCGGGCTCACTCCCCACCGCCGGTGGGCGGGTAGACAGTTCCGTCCTGCGGGTCGTAGAGGACCATCCGGTACCGCTCGGCCAGCTCCTGGACGTACCCCACGACGGTGTCGGGAGCGGACCAGCTCAGCGACATGACCACGCCGTCACCGGCGACGGTCAAGCCGCTGGACCACGGACAGCTGCCGAGTTCCGCGGCCGGTACGTCGGCCAGGTCCGGGTAGCGGGCCGTCAGCTCCCGGTGGAACGCGACGGCCTGGGGGTGCACCGGGATCACCACCGGTTCGGGGGACGTCAGAGCGGCGTACTTGAGGGCCGCTTCTTCGGCGACCGTGGACTCGCGCCACACGGCGAGATCGAAACTCATCAGGACAAACTCCGTTGGGTGCGGGGAAACGGACGGCTACGGTGGCGGGCCGGACCGGTGCGTGCCGGACCGGCCCGCCCCGTGCTCAGTCCGGTTCACCCCCGTCCAGGTCCACGCGTCTGCTCGGCGGCACGGGCAGGTAGCAGCCCGGGTGTTCCGGGTCGCAGCCCACGCGCGGCAGCCGGGCGCGGATACCGCCGGCGGTGCGCTCGAAGTACGCCGCGATCTCCGCGACGCTCTCGCCCGCCACCCACCGGCTCTCCAGCTCCGCGTCCATCTCCTCGTTCCACGGGCGGCCTTGCTGGGCGGGCCGGGCCGCGGATCTTCGCCGCGGCGACCGGCCGGCGCCGGTCGTCGACAGCAGGCCGTCGGCGACCAGGTCGGCCACGGTGGCCGCCACCGCGACGTCCAGGTCGAGGCTGCCCTCGGCGACCGCTTCGCCGCCGGGACCGCCGGCTTCCAAGGTGATCATCACCCTGGTGTTCGGTTCGGCGCGGTCCTCGTCCGTCCTGGTGGCGACCGCGATCTGGTAGATGATCTCCTGTGCCCGGATCTCGGTCCGGCGCTCTTCGATGATCGACATGCCGCGAAGCTAGCGCGCACCCCCGACAATTTTCGGCCACGCGCTGCTCACGGCCGACTCCGTTCCGAAATTGTCGGACCCCTCCCCTAGCGTCCTCGTCGACCACACCACGTCATCGGGAGGCCACGATGAGACACCTGCGGACAAGACGCTGCCCCGGTCCGGACGAGCCGGGCCGGGGCAGCGGGCGGTGCCGGGGCAGCGGGCGGTGCCGTTTTCGCTCAGAAGTGCAGCAGCCGGGCCAAGGTGCTCTGCTTCTCCTGGGCCGCCTTCGCGGAGCTGTCCGACTTCTGCGCGGCGGCGCCGTCGGGCACCGGCGCCGGAACCGGGCTGCACTGGACGTCGGAGTGGTTGCCGGGCTGGCGCTTCGGCAGCTTGCCGGTCGCCAGGTAGTCGGCGATCTTGTCGTCCACACAGGACACCCCGGACAGCGAACCGGCGTGCGTGGTGCCGCCCGGCGCGCTGATCAGGCTCGAGTTCGGGAACCGCTTGCGAACCTCGAGGCTGCCGGCGTACGGCGTCGCGGCGTCGAGCTCCTCGCTGATGAGGAGCGCCCCGGCGACCTTGCTGCCGTTGATGTCGACGGGCTTGCCCGCCTTCGCCGGCCAGTACACGCAGGGCGAGTTGAACCAGGCGTTGCCCCAGGTCTCGAACGGGGCCTTGGCGTAGGTCAGCCAGTTGTCGAACCGCCACTTGTTCCAGTTCGTCGGCCACTGGACGTCGGTGCACTGGACACCCAGGTAGACCGCGAAACCGTTGTCGTCCCCGGGCGGGTTCGAGTTGTCGTACAGCGACTTGAGCGTCTGCCAGTCACCGCGGTGGACGTAGCCGTCGAACGCCTGGGCCATGTCGACCCAGCCGAAGACGTAGTAACCGGCCTGCAGGAAGACGTCGGTCCACTCGTCACCGCCGATCACCCCGCCGGCCGGGTTCTTGGCGAGCTTGCGCTGGGTGTCATACCAGAGCTTCTCCACCGCGGCGCCGGTCTTGCCCAGGTGGTAGACGCTGTCGTAGGACGCCAGCCAGTCGAAGTAGATCTTGATGTTCTTGTCGAACGCGACGTCCTGGTCGAGGTTGGCCTGGTACCAGACCTTCCGCGGGTCGACGTTGCCGTCGAGCACCATCCGGCGGACGTTCTTCGGGTACATCGTGCTGTACACCTGGCCGAGGTAGGTGCCGTAGGAGAAGCCGTAGTAGTTGATCTGCTTCTCGCCCAGCGCCTTGCGCAGGCTGTCCATGTCCTGCGCGACGTCGGTCGTCTTCAGGTGGTCGAGGATCGCGCCGTTCTTGCGGCACGCCTGCGCGTACCCCTTCGAGCGGTCGAGCCAGGTCTTCTCCAGCTTCGGCGTGGTCGGCACGTACGCTGGCCGGTTGTAGCTGAAGTAGTTCCCGTCGCAGCTGATCGCGGGCTTGCTGGACCCGACACCCCGCGGATCGAAGCCGATCCAGTCGTAGTTGTCACCGGCGTGGTTCGGCACGTACTTGCCGAGCACCGAGAGCCCGAGGCCGGACCCGCCGGGGCCGCCCGGGTTCACCAGCATGATCCCCTGGGACTGCGCGGTCTTGTGCTTGATCCGCGACACGGCGACGAAGACCTTCGCCCCGCCCGGCGCGGCGTAGTCCATCGGCACTTCGAGGAAGCCGCATTCGCCACCCGCGGCCTTGAGACTCGCCGAGTCGCACGGCCCCCAGGCGATCGGCGCGGGGCTGAACTGCACCCCGGGGTCCGCCGACGCGGCGGGCGCGGCGGCCATCAGCCCGGCCGCGAGACCCACGGCGGCGACAGCGGCAACGATTCTTTTCACAGTCGTCCTTTTCGTCCGCATTCGACAGAGTTCGCCAGATTTCGACGAAACTACCGGCAATCCTGGACAATCTCGCTGACCGCCACGACTTCCGCCATCCGCCTTTCGTCGGTACCTGCCCCGATCCGCGCGCGCCCGGAACCGTCGGTGGCCCTCGGTACGCTCCGGGCGACCGGGGACGACGGGAGGGTGGATGACCGCGGACGAACGGCTGGTCAAGGCGGTCCGCTCGGGGCTGGCCGAGCTGGGCGATCCGGCGAAGGCACCCGTGATGCGGGCGTACATGAAGTCGGCGATGCCGTATCGCGGAGTGGCCAAACCGGAGCGGAGCGTGCTCCTCAACCGCGTCCTCGCCGACCACATACTGCCCGATCGAGTGACATATTCGGCGACGGTGCTGGCGTTGTGGCGAGCAGCGGAATTCCGGGAGGAGCGTTACGCGGCGGTCGATCTTTCCGGATACCGCGCGTACCGGCGGTGGCAGGATCCCGGGCTGATCCCGATGTACGAGGAAATGATCGTCACCGGGGCCTGGTGGGACCACGTCGACGAGCTGGCGATCCGGCGGGTGGGCCCGATCCTGCGGTCGGCCCGGGGCGAGGTCACGCCGATCCTGCTGCGCTGGGCGGCCGACCCCGACCTCTGGCGGCGGCGCACGGCGATCATCTGCCAGGTCGGCGCGAAGCAGGACACCGACGCCGACCTGCTCACCCGGGCGATCGAACCCGCGATCGCCGAGACGGAGTTCTTCCTGCGCAAGGGAATCGGCTGGGCCCTGCGGGACTACACGAAGACGGCACCGGACTGGGTGCGGTCCTTCGTGGACGATCACCCCGGCCTGTCGGGGCTGTCCCGCCGGGAGGCGCTCAAGCACCTCGGGTGATCGGTTCCGACGTCGAGCGTGAAGCTGCGGCACGCACGAGCGGCCGGCGTGCTTGGACGATCGGGTGGCGCACTCGGGCGGACGGGTGGCGTACTCGGAAGGTCGGCTCACGTATCTGGAGCGTCGCGCCGCGTACCCGGTCGGTCGGCTCGCGCACCCGGACGGTCGGGCCGTGTACGTGGGAAGTCGGTTCGCGTGCCCGGTGGGTCGGCTCACGTACTTGGACGGCCGGCTCGCGTACCTGGAACGTCGGCTCACGTACCTGGACGGTCGGGCCGCGCACCTGGAGCACAGGCTCACGCACCTGGAGCGTCGGGTCACCTGTTCGGCTTGGCGCTTGGCGGGACGCCGTGATGCTCGGGCTGCGCCAGGTCGTCGACGTTTTGCTTCGGCTGGTTGCCGTCGTCCGGTCGGCGTGGGCCGGACGCGAAAGAGGGGCCGGTTTCCCGGCCCCTCTTCGGACAGAACAGCTAGCGCAGGGTGGCTTCGAACCTTTCGCCCGCCGCGGCGACCGCGGCGTCGCGGGCCTTGGTCGCCTCGTCGACGGTCAGCGTCCGGTCCGGGGCGCGGAAGCGCAGCTTGTAGGCCAGCGACTTCTTGCCTTCGCCGACCTGCTCGCCCGCGTACGCGTCGAACAGCGTGATGTCCTCGAGCAGCTCGCCCGCCCCGGAACGCAGCACCGCGGCGAGGTCGGCGGACGGGACGTCCGCGTTCGCGACCAAAGCGACGTCGAGCAGGACCGGCGGGTAGCCGGACACGCTCGGCGCCGGCCGGGAGTCCGGCAGCGGGATCGCGTCGAGGTCGAGCTCCATCGCCACGGTGCGCGGCGGCAGGCCGAGCGCCTCGACGACCTTGGGGTGCAGTTCGCCCGCGTGACCGACCGGCCAGTCGCCGACCCGCAGCTGGGCGCAGCGGCCCGGGTGCCACGGCGGCAGGTCGGTGGCCTGCGTGGTGAGCTCGACCCCGGCGGCCTCGGCGATCGTCCGGGCGGCCTGCACTGCGTCGGCCCAGTTCGCCTGCTCGCCCTTGCCCCACCAGCCGGCGCGGTGGCGCTGACCGGCGAGCACGACGGCGACATGCAGCGGCTGCTTCGGCACGGCCTCTTCGAGAACGGCCAGTTCCTCGTCGGTCGGGCGGCGGTCGACGCCCAGCACCGGCATCTTCAGCGGGTTCGGCGAGGGGAGCACGACCTGGCCGACGTGGAACAGCGCCACGTCCTTCATCCCGCGCGAAACGTTGCGCTGCAGCGTGTCGAGCAGGCCCGGCAGCAGCGTGGTGGCCAGCTTGTTGCGCTCGGCCTCCAGCGGGTTGCGCACCAGCACGGCGTTGCGGCGGACGTCGTCCTCCGGGAGCCCGAAGGCGTCCCACACCGCGTCGCCGACGAACGGGAACGGCCGCACCTCGACGTACCCGGCCTCGGCCAGGGCTCGCGCGACGCTGCGGACGCGCCGCTGGCCGTCGGACAGGCCGCGGCCGGCCGGGGCGGCGGGCAGCGTCGACGGGATGCTGTCGTAGCCCTCGAGCCGCAGCACCTCTTCGACGAGGTCGGCAGGCTGGCGCAGGTCGCCGCGCCAGCTCGGCGGGATCGCCGTGACGAGGCCGGTGCCGTCGTCGCCCGTGCTGACCGTGACCTTGCAGCCGATCTGGCTGAGCCGGCGGACGGTCACGCCGCGCTGGTAGTTCACGCCCGCGATCTTGTCGGGCAGGTTGATCGGCATCCGGACCGGCGGGTTCGGCTCGACCGTGCCCTCGTCGGTGCGGCCGGGGCGGATGGCGGCGTCGCCGTATTGGCGCAGCAGCCGGGCCGCCAGCTCGACCGCCGGCCCGCACAGCTGCGGGTCGGTGAACCGCTCGAACCGCTTGGCCGCCTCGGAGAACAGCTTGTGGCGCCGGGCCGTGCGGCTGATCGAAGCCGGGTTCCAGTGCGCCGCTTCGAGCAGCACGTCCGTGCTCTCCGGCGTGATCTCGGTGCTGGCGCCCCCCATGGTGCCGGCCAGCGAGATGACGCCGCTGTCGTCGGCGATGACCACGTCGTCCGGGTCGAGCGTGCGCTCGACGTCGTCCAGCGTGGTCAGTTTCTCGCCCGGCTTCGCCTTGCGCACCACCAGGTCGCCCTGGATGGCCTTGGTGGCGAACGCGTGCAGCGGGTGCCCGAGCTCGAGCATCACGTAGTTGGTGACGTCGACGGCCAGGGAGATGGACCGGATGCCGGCCAGCATCAGCCGGCGCCGCATCCACCACGGGGTCGGCGCGGTCGAGTCCAGGCCGGTGACCCGGCGCAGCACGAACCGCGGGCAGCCTTCGGGGTCTTCGACGTGGACCGGCCACGCGTCACCCTCGGCCACCGGGACCTCCAGCAGTGCCGGGTCGCCGAAAGGCACGTCGAGGGCGTTCGACAGCTCACGGGCCAGGCCGCGGACCGACAGCGCGTAGCCGCGGTCCGGGGTCGGCGCGAGCTCGATCACCGTGTCGTTCAGGGCGAGCAGCTCCTGGCCGTCGTCGCCCGGGCTCGCGGTGCCCGGCGGCAGCACCAGGATGCCGGTGTGGTCTTCCCCGAGGCCGAGCTCGCGCGCCGAGCAGATCATGCCGTCACTGATGCGGCCGTAGGTCTTGCGGGAGGCGATGGCGAAGTCGCCCGGCAGCACTGCGCCGGGCAGCGCGACGACGACCAGATCACCTTCGGTGAAGTTGCGCGCGCCGCAGATGATGCCGCGGGTCTTGATGCCGTGCGGGCCCTCGTCGAACTCGCCGTCTTCGTCCTCGTCTTCGTCCTCGTCGTCCTGCTCTTCGAGCTCGTCGGACTCGTCGGCGACCTCGCCGACGTCGACGCGGCAGAAGCGGACCGGCTTCTTGAACTCGGTCAGTTCCTCGATCTCGGCCACCCGGCCGACGACCAGCGGACCGGTGACCGGCCCGAGCTCGCGGAGGTCGTCGACCTCGATCCCGATCCGGATGAACGCGTCGGCCAGGTCCTGCGGCGTGATCTCCTCGCCCACGTCGAGGTGTTCGGTCAGCCAGCTGACTGGGACTCGCACTACGCCTCCGTTCCGAAGGGAAGGGTGAAGCGGACGTCGCCTTCCACCATGTCGCGCATGTCCGGGATCCCGTTGCGGAACTGCAGGGTGCGCTCGATGCCCATGCCGAAGGCGAAGCCCGAGTACACCTCGGGGTCGACGCCGCAGGCGCGCAGGACGTTGGGGTTGACCATGCCGCAGCCGCCCCACTCGACCCAGCCGGGACCGCCCTTCTTCTCCTCGAACCAGACGTCCACCTCGGCGGACGGCTCGGTGAACGGGAAGAAGTGCGGGCGCAGCCGGGTCTTGGAGTGCTCGCCGAACATCGCGCGGGCGAAGGCGTCCAGCGTGCCCTTGAGGTGCGCCATGGTGATGCCCTTGTCCACCGCGAGGCCCTCGACCTGGGTGAACACCGGGGTGTGGGTCGAGTCGAGCTCGTCGGTGCGGTACGTCCGGCCGGGGCACACGACGTACACGGGCAGGTCGCGGTGCAGCAGGGTGCGGGCCTGGACGGGCGAGGTGTGCGTGCGCAGCACCAGGCCGGAGTCCTCCTCGCCGACGTAGAAGGTGTCCTGCAGCTGACGCGCGGGGTGGTCCTTGCCGAAGTTCAGCGCGTCGAAGTTGAACCACTCGGCTTCGAGCTCGGGGCCTTCGGCGACCTCGTAACCCATCGCGATGAACGCGTCGGCGACACGCTCGGAGACGGTGGTGATCGGGTGCCGGGCACCGCGCGGGACGCGGTCCCACGGGAGGGTGACGTCGACGGCTTCTTCGCGCAGCACGCGCTCGTCGCGCTCCACCTGGAGCTCGGCGCGGCGGGTGTCGAAGGCCGCCTGGACCGCCTGGCGGGCCTCGTTGACGCGCTTGCCGGCTTCGGCTTTCTCCTGCTTGGGCAGGGCGCCGATCTCGCGGCGCGCCAGCAGCAGCGGCGAGTGGTCACCGAGATGCGCGGGCTTGACCTCGGCCAGCGCATCGAGCCCGGTCGCGGCGGCGAACGCCGCTTCGGCGGCCTTGACGGCCTCCTGCAGCGTCTCGGGGGCGAGAACCGCGCCGCCCTGGGCTTCCTTCTCCTTGGCTCCGGACATAACTCCTCGGCGTCCGCTGGGACTGGTCGTTCGTGCTCCGCCGGACAACGCGGCGCACGAGAGGTCAAAGGCAAGAAAAGTCTATGGGATCGGGTCAGGGCGCCCTTGGTCGCCCTCGGGCGGCGCCGGTCCGTGCCCGGGTGCGGGCCTGACAGGACTGAACGCTGACCAGGTCAGAAGGCGCGGATTACGGTCGCGCGGGACGAAACCGCTGGTCGGCGCGTCAGCGGGACCGGGCGAGGGGACGTCGGCGTGATCGAGCACGAAGATCCCGCGAAGGGTGACGGAGAGACTGACGCCCGCCCACGCAAATGGCACCAAACGTCGCGCGCTGGCTGGCTGGCTGGCTGGCTGGCTGGCTGGCTGGCTGGCTGGCTGGCTGGCTGGCTGGCTGGCTGGGACGAGGATGCCGGCCCTCAGCTCGAGCGGTGGGCCGCCATCGCGCTCGTGTACACGCAGACCGCGGCCGCCGTGGCCAGGTTGAGGCTCTCCGCTTTGCCGTACAGCGGGATGCGGACCGCCAGGTCCGCCTCGGCCAGGACCGCTTCCGAGAGGCCGTGGGCCTCGTTGCCGAACACCCAGGCCGTCGGCTCGGTCAAGTCCACCCGATCGAGTTCCGCGTCGGCGTAGCCGTGGGCCGCGAACGTGCGCAGGCCCGCCGCCGAACACGCCTTCAGCGCGGCGGAGACGTCCCGGACCCGGGTGATCGGGAGGTGGAACAGGCTGCCCGCGGCCGCTCGGACGCACTTGCCGTTGTGGGGGTCGACCGTGTCGCCCGCCAGGACGACCGCGTCGGCGCCCGCCGCGTCCGCCACGCGGATCACCGTGCCCGCGTTGCCCGGGTCGGCGACGTCCACCAGCACCACCACCAGGCGGGCGGCCGGGGTCACGGCCGTCTCGAGTGGACGGTCGAGGAGCGCGCAGACCGCCACAATGCCTTGGGGTGTCACGGTTTCGGACAGGCCGTCGGCGGCGCGGTCGGTGATCGGCGAGACCGGGACGCCGGCCGCGCGGGCGGCGTCGACCAGGTTCGCGTGCTGGGCGGCCGCGCGAGGCGTCACGAACAGCTCGTGCACCGTTCCGTTCGCCAGGGCGGCTTCGACCGCGTTGGCGCCCTCGGCCAGGAACCGGCCGGTCTTGTCCCGGTCCGCGCGCCGGGTCAGCTTGCGCGCAGCAACGACCCGGGGGGTCCGTTCGGTGAACGGATCCACCCCGGGTCGGGGAAAGCTGCCGGTCAGGCCGACTTCGCTTCGGTGTTCACGTTGGCCTTGGCGAGCTCGGCCAGCGCGGTGAAGGCGACGGCGTCGTTGACGGCGAGGTCCGCGAGGATCTTGCGGTCGACCTCGACACCCGCGGCCTTGATGCCCTGGATGAACCGGTTGTAGGTCACACCGTTCTCGCGGGCGGCCGCGTTGATGCGGGTGACCCACAGGCGACGGAAGTCACCCTTGCGGGCACGACGGTCCCGGTAGGCGTAGTTCAGCGAGTGAAGCGTCTGCTCCTTGGCCTTGCGGTACAGCCGCGAACGCTGGCCGCGGTAGCCGCTGGCCAGTTCGAGAGTTGCGCGACGCTTCTTCTGGGCGTTGACCGCCCGCTTGACGCGTGCCACGGGTCCATCCTGTCGATCTCAGGGGGCGACGGGGCGCCCCGGGTGGTTAGAGCAAGTTCGGGTCAGCGGCCGAGGAGGCGCTTGACGCGACCGGTGTCGGGCTTGGCGATCTCGGTGGTGCCCTCGAGCCGGCGCGTGAGGCGGTTGGACTTCTTCTCCATCAGGTGCCGACGGCCGGCCTTCTGACGACGCAGCTTGCCCGTGCCCGTGACGCGGACGCGCTTGGACGTCCCGCTGTGGGTCTTCATCTTCGGCATTTCGAGTCCTCTTTCGTGCGGCGGCTCACCGGAGACTCCGGTGAGCCGCTGACATGTGCTGGTCGGCGCCTTACGCCTCGGGGACCGATTCGGGAACCGGCTCGACCTTGGCCTTCGGCTTCACGTTCTTGTGCGGGGCCAGCACCATGATCATGTTGCGACCGTCCTGCTTGGCCGACGACTCGACGAAGCCGAGCTCCGTGACGTCTTCGGCGAGCTTCTGCAGCAGCCGGTAGCCGAGCTCCGGCCGGGACTGCTCGCGGCCGCGGAACATGATCGTGACCTTGACCTTGTTGCCCGCCGCCAGGAAGCGCGACACGTGACCCTTCTTGGTCTCGTAGTCGTGCTGGTCGATCTTGGGGCGCAGCTTCTGTTCCTTGATGACGGTCAGCTGCTGGTTGCGACGCGACTCGCGGGCCTTCTGCGCGCTCTCGTACTTGAACTTGCCGAAGTCCATGAGCTTGCACACGGGCGGGCGGGCTTGCGGCGCGACCTCGACGAGGTCGAGATCGTTCTCTTGCGCCAGGCGCAGCGCATCTTCGATCCGGACGATGCCGACCTGTTCACCGGCGGGTCCGACGAGTCGGACCTCCGGCACCCGGATTCGGTCGTTGATGCGTGTCTCGGAGCTGATGGGGCCTCCTTGGTCCGAGGAATGTTTCCTGTTCTCGTTTCGACCTGGTGCCCACATAGCGAAGGCCCCGACACCGATGAGGTGTGCGGGGCCCACTCTGTTTCCGATCGCATCCGGCCGCTAAGCCGGGTACTTCACCCTGGACTTGCAGTCCGGGCGAGACCGGACCCGGACACCTGAACGGTGACGCGGGTGGGAGCGGGGCTCCACTTGCCGCCCCCGATCACTCGGAAGCTGGTCGCAGGTGGAAGAGTACCAGACGTGTCTGATCAACCCTCCGAACAGCCCCCCTATTCCCCCGAAGCGCGCCACCTCGAGGACATCCCCAGCGTGGAGGTGATCAGCCGCGCGGCCGTCATGCTGCTGTCAGCCGGCGCCGAACGCCTCGGTCTCGCCGACGCCGACCCGGCGACGTCCCCACACCGCGACCTCGACGAGGCGCGCCGCCTGATCACCGCGCTGGCCGGCCTCATCACGGCGTCCGCCGAGTACCTCGGCCTGCACGCCGGCCCGTTGCGCGACGGCCTGCAGTCCCTCCAGAAGGCCTTCCGCGAAGCCTCGGCTGTGCCCGACGCCCCCGGTCAGGGGCCCGGCGAAAAGTACACCGGCCCCGTCTACTGACACAGATCCCCGGGCGGCCCCCGCCCAACCCAGCCCCCGCCCTCTCCGGGGGGCGTCCCCAGTCCAGTTTACCGGGGGCGCCCGACGGGACCCGGAAAAGGCGGTGGCCCGGGCTCGGTTGTCCACATCACGGCGTGCCTGTGGACGGCTTCGGCTCGGCGCCGGTGACGAAGACGATCTCGGCGCCCACCGCATGGACACACTCGACTCGGCCGAAGTCCTTGCCGGACGAACCTCGTGACATCTAACATGTTAGATGTGAGTCTCTCGAAGGTCACTCGCCCGCTGCTGCGCGACGAGGCGTACGACCGCATCCGCCACGCGATCGTCGACGGTTCGCTGCCGCCCGGCGCCCCGCTCCGGGACGCCGATCTCGCCGAGCAGCTCGGCCTGTCGAAAGCCCCCATCCGCCAGGCCCTGCTGCGACTGGCCGACGACGGTCTCGTCGACTCCAAGCCGCAGAGTTACACGCGCGTCTCCGAGGTGATGTCGCCCGACGTCACCGACGCTCGCGAGATCGTCCGGCTGCTGCACGAGTTCGCCGTCCGCCAGGCCGTGCCGAAGGTCGGCCGGGAAGACGTCGCCGCGATGCGCGCGGCCAACGACCGCTTCGCCGCGGCGATCGAGGCCGGCGACATCGCGGCGGCCGTCCGAGCGGACGACGAGCTGCACGACGTCCCGGTCCGGCTGGCCGGGAACGCGGCCGTGGCCGCCACCCTCGACCGCTACACACCACTGCTGCGCCGCCTCGAACACGCGCGGTTCAGCTCGGCGCTCGCCTGGAACTCGGTGGACCGCCACACGCGGCTCATCGACGCCCTGGAAAAGCGCGACACCGACACGGCGGTCTCCGTGATCTCGACCATCTGGACCGACCTGCTGGAGGACCGATGACCCTGGCCGACTTCCCGCGTTTCCCGCTGCTCTTCGGCCCGTCGCCGGTGCACCCCCTGGAACGGCTCACCGGCCACCTCGGCGGTGCGAAGGTCTGGGCCAAGCGCGAAGACGTCAACTCCGGGCTCGCGTACGGCGGCAACAAGACGCGCAAGCTGGAGTACCTCGTCGCCGACGCCCTGGAAGAAGGCGCTGACACGCTCGTTTCGATCGGCGGCGTCCAGTCCAACCACACCCGGCAGGTCGCGGCCGCCGCGGCGCGTGCCGGGCTGAAGGCCGTGCTGGTGCAGGAAAGCTGGGTCGACTGGCACGACCCGCTCTACGACAAGGTCGGCAACATCCAGCTCTCGCGGCTCCTCGGCGCGGACGTCCGGCTGGTCGACGCCGGCTTCGGCATCGGGTTCAAGCAGGCGTGGGAGGACGCCGTCGCGGAGATCGAGGCCGGCGGCGGGAAGCCGTACGCCATCCCGGCCGGTGCGTCGGACCACCGCCTCGGCGGGCTCGGCTTCGCGAACTGGATCGTCGAACTCGAAGCGCAGGAAGAAGAACTGGGTGTCTTCTTCGACACGGTGATCGTCTGCTCGGTCACCGGCAGCACCCAGGGCGGGATGGTCGCCGGGGCCGCGCTGAGCGGCAAACCGCGGCGCATCCTGGGCATCGACGCCTCCGCCAAGCCGGACGAGACCCGCGAGCAGGTCACGCGCATCGCGCGGAACACCGCGGAGCTGATCGGCGCCGGCGAGATCGCGGACGTCGAGCTGGACGACCGGTACCACGCCGGGATCTACGGCATCCCCGACCAGTCCACTGTGGACGCGATCGAGACCTGCGCCCGGCTGGAGGGGATGATCACCGACCCGGTCTACGAAGGAAAATCCATGGCGGGACTCCTCGACCTGGTCGGCCGGGGTGAAATCGGAAGAGGCTCGAACGTGCTCTACGCCCACCTCGGCGGGCAGCCCGCGATCAACGGCTACACGAGCGTCCTGGGCTGATCCCCCCGGGGCCGGGAAGCCGGCCCCGGGGAAGACCTCAGTCCAGCACGCAGAGCACGTCGATCTCGACGAGCAGCTCACCCGGGAGGCCGACGTACACCGTCGTGCGGGCGGCGTGCGGGCCCTCGCCGATGAGCTCGTTGTAGACCTCGTTGAACGGCGCGAAGTGCGCGGTGTCGGTGAGGTAGACGCGCACCATGATCGCGTCGGCGAGGCTCGAACCCGCCTCCTTGAGCACGGCTTCGATGTTCTTGAACGTCTGCCGGGTCTGGCCCGCGACGTCGTCGCCGACGATCTCGTTCGTGGCCGGGTCGAAGGCCACCTGGCCCGCGACCTGCAGCAGGTTTCCCTTGCGGACGGCCTGCGAGAACTTCGCCGGCGGCTTCGGCGCGTTCTCGGTGGAAACTGCCGTCTTGCTCATCAGTGCCCCTTTCCGTTCCCCGTCCATCCACTGTGGACGGAAGCTTCGTCGGTCGCGGCCCGCAGGTCCGGGATCAGCGCGAGCAGGCCTTCGTAGTCGAGCAGCACCTTCGGCACCGACATCGACGCGGCGGCCAGGACTTCGCCGTCCGCGCCGCGCACCGGCGCCGCGACGCAGTGGATGAAGTCCTCGTGCTCGGCGTTGTCGACGGCGTACCCGAGCTGCGCGACCCGGTCCAGCTCGGCGAGGTAGTCCTCGGGCGTGGTGATCGTGTTGGGTGTCAGCACCGGGTACTCCATGGACCGGGCGATCTCCTCGCGTTTCGCGGAAGGCATCGCGGCGACCAGGACCTTGCCCACGGCGGTGCAGTGCAGCGGCGCGCGCTTGCCGACGCGCGAGTACATCCGCACCGAGTGGCGGCCCTCGTACTTGTCGATGTAGACGACTTCGCCGTCGTCGTAGCTGGCCAGGTGCACGGTGTGCCCGGTGCGGGCGTTGAGCGCGGCGAGCGCGGGCTGGGCGCTGCGCCGGACGTCGATCGAGTCGAGGGCCTGGTTGGCGAGGTCGAACATCGCGCTGCCGAGCCGGTAGTACCGGGTGCCCTCGCGGCGGACGAAGTGGTGCTGTTCGAGGGTGCGCAGCAGGCGCAGCACCGTCGACTTGTGGACGCCGATCTCCTCGGCGAGGTCGTCGAGGGTGCGCGCGTCCTTCGCGATCGAGTTCAGCAACGTCAGCGCCCGGTCCAAGCTTTGACTCACGTGCGCACCACACCCTCTCCGGTCAGCCGCGCCGAACTCCACTCGTCCGGGTCCGCGTGCAGCAGGGTATCCACGACCGTGTGCGGCAGCGGTACGCCGACGTCGTCGTGGGTGAGCAGGGTCGCGGCGGCCTGGAGGTGGCCCCGGCGCAGCCGTTCCAGTGGCGAAGCGCCGCGCAGGGTCGCGGCCAGGAAGCCCGCGGCGAACGCGTCGCCGGCGCCGACCGGTTCGACGACGTCGACGCGCAACGCCGGCGCGAACAGCGGCTCGCCTTCGACCAGGGTCGCGCCGCGTTCGCCGTGCTTGACGACCAGCGTGCGCGGGCCCGGCAGGAGGGCCCGCAGGGAAACCGGGTCGCCGGTCCCCCACACGTGCTGGGCCTCGTCGTCGCCGGTGAGGACGATGTCGGCCTGCCCGGCCAGGTCCGCGAGCAGACGGGGGTCGCGCCCGGCCCACAAGGCGGGCCGCAGGTTGACGTCGAAGGAGACGAGCCGGTCGCCGCGGGGCGCGTCCAGCAGCGCGCGCACCAGCGCGAGGCAGCTGTCGGACAGCGCGGGGGTGATGCCGGACAGGTGCAGCACGCGGACGCCGTCGAGATCGAGCCGATCCAGCAGCGAGGGGCCCATCCCGGACGCCGCCGAGCCGGCGCGGTAGTAGCGGACGGGGCTGCCGCCGGCGCCGCTTTCCTTGATGTAGAGCCCGGTCGGGCGCACCGGGTCGACGGAACACGCGCTGACGTCGACGCCGGCCGAGGCGATCTCGCGGAGCATCGCGCGACCGAACGGGTCGTCGCCGACCGCGCTCACCCAGCCGCTCGGGACACCGAGCGCGGGCAGGTGGCAGGCTACGTTCGACTCGGCGCCGCCGATGGTGCGCGTCCACTGGCGCACCTCGTCCGGCGGGCCGGGTTCGGCGGGCACGAACAGCGCCATCGTCTCGCCGACGCAGAGGACTTCGGGCCCGCTTGTCACTTTCCGTCTCCCCTGTCGTTCACCCCGTTGACCTGTGGCGACCCGGATGCTACACCTATGGCACTCAAAATGCGCAACAGTCGTTGCAACATACGCAACCGAGGTCGCCGCCGATGAACACACCCGCCCCCTGCTCGATCGACACCGCCGCGCTCGACGCCCTCCACCAGGAGCGCGTCGACTGGCGGTTCCGCTCGGCCGCGCCCGCACTGAGCGGGCTCACGCTGGGCGAGGCCGCGGAGCGGCGGCTCAACCTGTTCACCGACGGGTTCTTCGGGCCCTTCGTGGTGCTCGACGACGAAGCCCTCGAACACAACCTGCGGACGATGGCCGCCTGGTGCGCCGCCCGCGGCGTCGTGCTCGCCCCGCACGGCAAGACGACGATGGCCCCGCAGCTGTTCGCCCGCCAGATCGAGCACGGCGCGTGGGGCTTCACCTGCGCCAACGCCGGGCACCTGCGGATCTACCGCGCGTTCGGCGTCTCGCGGATCCTGCTGGCCAACCAGCTTCTCGACCCGAGCGGCCTGCGCTGGCTGGCGGCCGAGCTGGCCGCCGATCCCTCGTTCGAATTCATCTGTTGGGTCGACTCCGTCCGCGGCGTGGAGCTGATGACCGAGGCTCTCGAAGGCACCGGGCGGCCGGTGGACGTCCTCCTCGAGCTGGGCGCCGACGGCGGCCGCACCGGCGTCCGCGACACCGCGACCGCGCTGTCCGTCGCGGAAGCGGTGCACGCCAGCCCGGCGCTGCGGCTGCGCGGCACCGGCGGTTACGAGGGCGCGCTCTCGCACGGCACCGACGACGCCGCGCTCACCAAGATCAGCTCCTATGTGGACGGTCTGCGTGACCTCGCGATCACTTTCGCGGACAAGGGACTCCTCGAAGGCCAGATCATCGTCACCGCCGGCGGCAGCGCGTATTTCGACCAGGTGGCGAACGAACTCACCAAGCCGTGGCCGGACGGCCTGGACGTGCTCCCGGTGCTGCGCAGCGGCGCCTACATCACCCACGACGACGGCTTCTACCGCGAGATCTCCCCGCTCGGCGAGCACCCGCGCATCGACGGCGTCGAGTCGTTCCGCCCGGCCCTGCGGGCGTGGGCCCAGGTGACGTCCAAGCCGTCGGACACCCTCGCGCTGCTGACCATCGGCAAGCGGGACGCCTCGTTCGACGAAGGCATGCCGGAGCCGCAGCTGCGCCGCACCCCGCGCGGCCCCGCGGAACCTCTCGAAAACCACGTCATCACGAAGATGAACGACCAGCACACCTTCCTCACGCTGCCCGCCGGGTCGCCGGTCGAGGTCGGCGACTGGATCGGGCTCGGCCTCTCGCACCCGTGCACGGTCTTCGACAAGTGGCCGCTCCTGCCGCTGACGGCGGCCGACGGCGAAACCGTCGTCGACCTCGTCCGGACGTGGTTCTGATGGACGTCGTCTTCCGCGGCGCACTGGTCGCCGACGGCACCGGGGACGCGCTCACGCGCCACGACGTCGGCATCACCGGCGGCCGGATCGCCAGTGTCGCGGAAGCCGGTTCGCTGGCCGGGAACCGGAACATCGACGCCGACGGCCTGGTGCTCGCACCCGGGTTCATCGACATGCATTCGCACTCCGACCTGCAGCTGCTGGCCAACCCGGACCACCCGGCCAAGATCACCCAGGGCGTCACCACCGAGGTGCTGGGCCAGGACGGGCTGTCCTACGCGCCGGTCGACGACGTCGTCCTCGCGGCGCTGCGCCAGCAGCTCGCGGGCTGGAACGACGACCCGGCGGGCTTCGACTGGAACTGGCGCTCGGTCGGCGAGTACCTCGACCGCCTGGACCAGGGCGTCGCCGTCAACGCCGCCTACCTCGTGCCGCAGGGCACCGTGCGGATGCTCGCCGTCGGCTGGGACGACCGCCCGGCCACCGACGCCGAGCTGACGCGGATGAAGGAACTCGTCGCGACCGGCCTGGCCGAGGGCGCAATGGGGATGTCGTCGGGCCTCACCTACACCCCGGGGATGTACGCGGACACTGGCGAACTGGTCGAGCTGTGCCGCGTGGTCGGCGAAGGCGGCGGCTTCTACAGCCCGCACCACCGCAGCTACGGCAAGGGCGCACTGGAGGCGTTCGCCGAGATGATCGACGTCTCCCGGCGGTCGGGCTGCCCGCTGCACCTGGCCCACGCGACGATGAACTTCTCGGTGAACAAGGGCAAGGCGCCCGACCTGCTGAAGCTGCTGGACGAGGCGCTCGACGACGGCTGCGACGTCACCCTCGACACCTACCCGTACCTGCCGGGCGCGACCTACCTGTCCGCACTGTTGCCCAGCTGGGCCACCGAAGGCGGGCTCGACGCCACCCTGGCCCGGTTGTCCGATGCGGACACCCGCGAGCGGATCCGGGCCGAGATCGAGGAGTCCGGTTCGGACGGCGCGCACGGCGTCCCGATCGACTGGGACGCCATCGAGATCAACGGCGTCCGCAACGACCACAACGCCCACCTGGTGGGGCACAGTGTCGCCGGTTCGGCGCGCGCCGCGGGCCGCGAACCGGCGGCACTGTACTTCGACACGCTGCTCGACGAGCGCCTCGGCACGTCGTGCCTGATGCACGTCGGGCACGAGGAGAACGTCCAGGCGATCATGCGCCACCGGACGCACACCGGCGGCAGCGACGGCCTGCTCGTCGGCGCCCGCCCGCACCCGCGGGCCTGGGGCACGTTCCCCCGTTACCTGGCCCGGTACGTCCGCGAACTGGGCGTGCTGGACCTCGCCGAGTGCGTCGCCCACCTCACCGGGCGGGCCGCGCGCCGGCTGCGGCTGACCGACCGCGGGCTCGTCCGCGCCGGGTACGCCGCCGATCTCGTCCTGTTCGACCCGGAGTCGGTCACCGACACCGCCACCTTCGACGACCCGCGGCAGGCCGCCGCGGGTTTCACGCACGTGTTCGTCAACGGCGTCGCCGCCCTCGACGACGGCCGTCCCACCGGCGCCCTCGCCGGTGCGTCCCTGCGCAATCCCGGGAGAACCCGATGATCCACTGGCTGCAACACACCACGGGCGGGCTCCTCACCCTCGCCGCCGTCTCGATCGCCCTGCTGTTGCTGTTGATCATCAACGTCAAGGTCGAGCCGTTCATCGCCCTGATCGTGGTCAGCCTGCTCACCGCGCTCGCCGCCGGCCTGCCGGTCGGCACCCTCGTCGGCACCGCCCAGAAGACGTCGGACTCCTTGCTGGAAAAGGGGTTCGGCAGCATCCTCGGGCACATCACCGCGATCATCGGGCTCGGCACCCTGCTCGGGTCGATCCTGGAGAAGTCCGGCGGCGCCCGCGTGCTGACGTCGTCGCTGCTGCGGGCGTTCGGCGAAAAGCGCGCCCCGCTCGCGATGGGCGTGTCGGGCCTGATCTTCGGCATCCCGGTGTTCTTCGACATCGGCATCTTCGTGCTCGCGCCGCTGGTCTACGCCGCCGCCAAGCAGGGCGGCCGCTCGCTGGTGCTCTACGCCCTGCCGCTGCTGGCCGGCCTGTCGATCACGCACGCGTTCCTGCCGCCGCACCCCGGGCCGGTCGCGGCCGCCGGGCTGCTGCACGTCGACCTCGGCTGGATCATCCTGATGGGGGCCATCTGCGGCATCCCGGCGTGGTTCGTCGGCGGCATCCTGTACTCGACGTGGATCGGCAAGAAGATCGACATCAAGATCCCCGAGGAGTTCGCGGACCTGGGCGGCGCCGACGACGAGCACGAGAACCCGCCGTCGCTCGGCCTGGTCGGCGGCATCATCGCGGTGCCGCTGGTGCTGATCCTGGCCGGCACGTTCGGCAGCATCTGGCTGCCCAAGGGCTCGACGCTGGCCGGGGTCGCCGCGTTCATCGGGACGCCCGCCGTCGCGCTGACCATCGCGGTACTCCTGGCGTCGTGGCTGCTCGGGCACCGGCGGGGGATCAACGGCAAGCAGCTCGGCGAGCTGTCCGCCGCGGCACTGCGGCCGGTCGCGATGATCCTGCTGGTCGTCGGCGCGGGCGCGTTCTTCGGCGCGGTGCTCTCGGCCACCGGCATCGGCACCGCCGTCGCCAAGTCGCTGGGGGACGCCGGCCTGCCGGTGATCCTCGCCTCGTACGTGATCAGCTGCGGCATGCGGATCGCCCAGGGATCCGCGACGGTGGCCATCGTGACCACGAGTGGCATCGTCGCGCCGACCGTCGCCGAGCTGCACTACTCCCAGGCACAGCTGGCGCTCATCGTCGTGGCCATCTCGGCCGGGTCGATCATCGCCTCGCACGTCAACGACGGCGGGTTCTGGATCGTCTCGCGCTACTTCGGAATGACCGTCCCGGAGACGCTGAAGACGTGGACCGCGCTGGAGACGGTGCTTTCGGTGTCGGGCTTCGCGGTCGCCGCACTGGCCATGCTCGTGGTCTAGACCACAAGCGATTTTCGACTACACTGGACCGATACGCCGCCACGTTCGCCGTCACCGATACCCTTGGGAGACACCACGATGGCCGAGCTTTCCCGTCGCACGTTCCTCGGCGCGGCCGGTGCCGCCGGCGCCGCCACCGTCCTCGGCGCGCAGTTCGCGTCCGCCGCCGCGCAGGTCTGCACCGCTGGAGCCACGGTGTACGTCGGCAGTTACACCACCGGAGCGGACGGCCACGGCCTGGACGTCACGAGCCGTTCCGGCGCCGCGCTGACCCGGGTCCGCACGGTGCCGGGGATCAGCGACACGTCCTGGTTCGGCCGCGGCGCCGACGGCAAGACGCTGTACGTCACCAACGAAGGTGACCCGAACGGCTTCGTCTCGGCGCTGGACATCACCGACGTCACGAACCCGAAGCCGCTCAACAAGGTCTCGTCGAAGGGCAGCGCGCCGACGCACCTGAGCGTGCACTCGAGCGGGAAGTTCGTGCTGGCGGCCAACTACGGCACCGGCAGCGTCGTGGTGCTGCCGATCCTGGCCGGCGGGAAACTCGGCACCGCCACGGATCTGGCCCAGCACCGGGGAACCGACCGCGCGCCGAACGCGCACCAGGTCGTCAACGACCCGAGCGGCCGCTGGGTCCTCTCGGTCGACCTCGGCGCGGACTCGGTGTACGTCTACACGCTCGACGTCGCCACCGGGAAGCTTTCGCAGCACCAGCAGCTGAAGCTGCCCACCGGCGCCGGGCCGCGGCACCTCGTGTTCGACCCCACCGGGAAGTTCGCCTACATCGTGCAGGAGCTGCGTCCCGAGATCACGGTGGCGAGCTGGGACGCCGCGGCAGGCACGCTGAAGGCCCTGTCGGTCGTCCCGGCGGTGCCCGCGGGCAGCACCGGCGACCTGTACCCCGGCGAGATCGCCGTGTCGCGCGACGGGAAGTTCGTCTACGCCACCGTCCGCGGGCCCAACACCCTGGCCACGTTCGCCGTCTCCGGCGGCGGCGCCACGCTCAAGCTGGTGTCCACTGTGTCCAGTGGCGGCAACTGGCCGCGGCACGTGTCCCTCGACCCGGCCGAAGCCTGGTTCTACGTCGCGAACCAGCGCTCCGGCACCGTCACCTGGCTGCCTCGCGACCCTGCCACCGGCCTGCCCGGCGCCGTCGCCGGAAGCCTGGCCGTCGGCAGCGTCAACTCCACCTACTTCGTCTGAGCACCAGCCTCGTGAGTGGTTAGGGCGGTTCTAACCGCCCTAACCACTCACGAGCGCACCCCACTGGAGGGACCCATGAGACTGCGCCGCACCCTGCCCGTCGTCGCCGGCCTCGCGTTGCTGGCCGGCTGCGCCCCCACCCAGTCCGCGCCCGCGAGCAACGGCGGGGACGACAAGACCGGCACCGTCCGCGTCTGGCTGTTCGACGAAGCCAACCGCGCGCCGAAGGAGGCGGCGGTCAAGGACGCGATCACCGAGTTCAAGGCCGCGCACCAGGGCGTCGAGGTCGACGTCCAGTGGGTGCCGGTCGAAGGCCGCGCCGACAAGTTCTCCGGCGCCTTCACCGATCCGGCGAGCGCCCCGGACGCCGCCGAGTTCGGCAACACGGACGTCTCCAGCTACGCCGCCACCGGCGCGCTCGCCGACCTGACCGGCGACCTCGCGTCGTGGAGCGAGGGCAAGGACCTCATCCCGACCGTCGTCGACACGGCGAAGTCCGGCGGCAAGACCTACGGCCTGCCCTGGTACACCGGCATCCGCGCGTTGTACTACCGCACCGACGTCTTCACCGAGCTGGGCCTCACGCCGCCGACGACGCTCTCCGAGCTGACCGACGACGCCCGCAGGATCCGCGCCGCGAAGCCCGATCTCTACGGCATCTCCGTCGGCGGCAAGTACACCTACGCGATGCTGCCGTTCCTCTGGGCCAACGGCGGCGAGCTGGCGCAGGAGAGCGACGGCAAGTGGAAGTCGGCGGTGACCGGTGAGCAGGCCAGGGCCGGCCTCACGCAGTACGCGAACCTGCTCAAGGACGACATCTGCCCGCCCGCGCAGTGCGCGAACCTGACCGGCACGCAGAGCGTCACGGCGTTCGCCGGCGGCAAGGCCGGGATGACGATCGGCGGCGACTTCAACCGCAAGGCCGTCGACCAGGGCGCGGTCAAGGGCAAGTACGCGGTCGTGCCGATCCCGGGCACCACGGCGGGCAGCGTCGCCCCGGCGTTCGCCGGCGGCAACCTGCTGGGCGTCTTCAACGCCAGCAAGCACCGCGGCCTGGCGCTGGAGTTCATCGAGCTGCTCGGCGGCGCGAAGTACCAGGAGAAGATGTACACCGCGATGGGCAACCTGCCGACGCTGAGCACCGTCCAGCAGAAGATCGCCGCGAACGACCCGTTCCTCAAGCCGTTCGTCGACACCCTCAAGGCGGGCACGAAGTTCGTCCCGGCGACGCCGGCGTGGTCCAAGATCGACAGCCAGAACGTGCTGCCGACCGCCGTGCAGCAGGTCGCCACCGGCGGCAAGGATCCGGCCGCCGCGCTGAGCGACGCCGCCGCCGCGATGGACAAGGCCTTCGGGTAGTGGTGGCACAGCAAGTCCGTCCCGTCGCGACGCGCGTCAAGGCGCCGCGACGGCGGCGGGACGGCCGGGCCGCGATCCTGTACCTGCTGCCCGCGGGGATCCTGCTCGCCGCGCTGCTCGCGTACCCGATCTACGAGCTGGTCCTGATCTCGTTCTACGACTACGGCCAGCCACAGGCCGCGGGCAACGCGCCGCTGGTGTACCTAGGTTTCGCGAACTACGCCGACCTGCTCTCGCAGGTGCAGTTCTGGACGGTGCTCGGCAACACGATCGGGTTCGCCGCGGCCTGCGTGCTCGGCGGCCTGCTGGTCGGCACCGGGCTCGCGGTCCTCGCGAGCCGGGTGCGCTCGCTCCCCCGGACGCTGCTGTTCCTCGCCGCGCTCGGCGCGTGGTCGACCCCGGCGATCGCCGGCTCCTACGTCTGGCTGTTCCTCTTCGACACCGACTTCGGCCTGGTCAACGAGGTGCTCTCGGGCATCGGGCTGCCCTTCGAGCACCACTCCTGGACGTTCGGCACGCTCGGCGCGTTCGGCCTGGTCGCCGCCGAGGTGATCTGGTGCTCGTTCCCGTTCGTCATGGTGACGATGTACGCCGGGATCAAGGGCATCCCGGACGAGGTGCTCGAAGCCGCGTCGCTCGACGGCGCGTCGGCGTGGCGCTCGACGTGGACGATCGTGCTGCCGATGGTGCGGCCGCTGCTGATGATCGCCACCGTCCAGTCGATCATCTGGGACTTCAAGGTGTTCACCCAGATCTACGTGATGACCAACGGCGGCGGGGTCGCCGGGCGCAACCTGGTCCTCAACGTCTACGCCTACCAGCAGGCCTTCGCCGGTCAGGAATACGGCCTGGGCTCGGCGATCGGAGTCGTCATGACGCTGTTGCTGCTGTCGGTCACCGGGCTCTACGTCCGCTCGCAGCGCCGGAGCGCGGCATGGCTGTGATCCCGCGACGCCGCGTTCGCCGTCCCGGCCGGCTGATCGCCGAGATCGTCACGGTCGTGATCGCCGGGATCGTCGCGTTCCCGCTGTACTGGATGCTGCTCTCGGCGTTCAAGCCACCGGGCGAGATCCAGTCGGCGAACCCGAAGCCGTGGACGTTCAGCCCGTCGTTCGACAACTTCCAGCGGGTGCTCACGGTGTCCGGCTTCGGGCGGTTCTTCCTGAACAGCCTGGTGGTGGCGCTGGTCGTCGTGGTGCTGTCGCTGCTGCTGTCGTTCCTTTCGGCGGTCGCGCTGACGCGGTTCTCGTTCAAGGGCCGGACCGTGCTGCTGGTGATGATCCTGGTGGCGCAGATGGTGCCGGTGGAGGCGCTGACCATCCCCTTGTTCTTCCTGATGCGCCAGATCGGCGGCGTGGCACCGGCGTTCGGGCTGAACGAGCTGGGTTCGCTGGTACTGGTGCACCTGGCGTTCAGCCTGCCGTTCGCGATCTGGATGCTGCGCGGGTTCGTCGCGGCGGTACCGGTGGAGCTCGAAGAGGCGGCGAAGATCGACGGCGCGTCGCGGATGCGGTTCACCTGGCAGATCTTGTTCCCACTGGTCGCGCCCGGTCTGGTGGCGGTGAGCGTGCTGGCGTTCATCCACGCGTGGAACGACTTCCTGTTCGCCAAGACGTTCATCATCTCCAAGACCGAGAACCAGACGCTGCCGCAGGCGATCCTGGTGTTCTTCAAGCCGGAGGACACCGACTGGGGCGCGGTGATGGCGTCGTCCACCCTGATGACCATCCCGGTGCTGGTGTTCTTCGTCCTCGTCCAACGACGGCTGGTGTCCGGCATGGCCGGCGCCGTGAAGGGCTGACATGTCTTTCGACGCACTGCTCCCCCGCCCGGTTTCGGTGACGCCCGCGGCGGGTTCGTGCCCGTGGCCGTCCTCTGTGGACGTTCGTGCCGGAGACCTGCCCGCGGAGGGCTACCGGTTGGAGATCTCGCCGTCCGGGGTCGTGTTGTCGTGTGCCGACGCCGCCGGGGAGTTCTACGGGCGGCAGACGTTGCGGCAGCTCGCCGGACCTGACGCGTTCCGCGCGGCTTCGCTCGGCGGGTCCCTCTCGATCCCGTGTGGGGTCATCGAGGACCAGCCGCGGTTCGGCTGGCGCGGCTGCCTGCTCGACGTCGCCCGGCACTTCCGGACCAAGGCCGAGGTGCTGCGGTTCGTCGATCTGCTGGCGGCGCACAAGCTGAACGTGCTGAACCTGCACCTGACCGACGACCAGGGCTGGCGCTTCGAGGTTCCGGCGTTTCCCCGGTTGACGTCGGTGGGCGGCTGGCGGCCGTCGTCGATGGCCGGCAGCGGGGGCGCGCAGGACGGCCGTCCGCACGGCGGCTTCTACACGGGCGACGACCTGCGCGAAATCGTGGCTTACGCGTCCGAGCGCGCGATCACGGTGGTGCCGGAGATCGACATCCCGGGCCACGCGCGCGCGGCGCTGGCGGCCTACCCTTCACTGGGCACTGAGGAGTCCTACGAGATCTGGACCGCCTGGGGCATCAGCACTTCGCTGCTTTCGCCGACGAAGTCCACATTGGACTTCTTCCGCCGGGTGTTCGACCATCTGCTGGAGATCTTCCCGTCGCGGGTGATCGCCCTGGGCGGCGACGAGACGCCGGGAGCGACCGGCGAGCACCGCGAGTTCGTCCGGCTGCTGGCCGAGCACCTGGTGTCCCGCGGCCGGACGCCGATGGGCTGGGACGAGGTCCTCGACATCGGCGGCCTGCCCCCGATGGTGATCGGCTCCTGGCAGAACGAGACCGCCGGCCAGCAGGCCGCCGCGGCCGGGCACGACGTCGTGATGTGCCCCGAGCAGCACGTGTACCTGGACCACCGCCAGTCGCCGCACCCGGACGAGCCGATCCCGGTCGGCGAGGTGCACACCCTGGAGGACGTCTACGCGTACGAGCCGGCGTTGACCGGTCCGCGGCTGCGGGGTGTGCAGGCCCAGGTGTGGAGCGAGCACTTGGACAGCGTGCGGCGGGTGGACTACATGGCTTTCCCGCGGCTGTCGGCTTTTGCGGAGGTGGCGTGGAGCAGCGGGCCCCGGGACTATGCCGAGTTCCTGCCTCGGCTGCGGGACCACCACCTGCCGCGGCTGGACGCGCTCGGTGTGGAGTACCGGCCGTTGGACGGGCCACTGCCGTGGCAGACCCGGCCGGGGGTGCCGGGCCGGCCGCGCTGACGGTTTACAGCCGATACTCCGGCAGTACCCACTCGGTGAGCAGGTCGGCCGCGTCGGCCACGGCGTCCTCGTCTTTCTCCCGGCCTTCGGCGCGCAAGAAGAGGATCGTGTAGAGAAGCTCCTGGTACAGGTCTTCGCGTTTCACGCCGCGCTCGAGCTGCTCGACGAGGAGCGGCCTGATCTCGAGAACGTCCAGACCGGCTTCCACGGAAGCGATCAGCCTGGCGCGGAACTCGCCGCCATCCATCATCCGGTTGCCGCCCTCTCCTCGGGACTCCCGGGGTGATCGCTCCACCGGCGCGGGTTCCTGCCCTCCCAGAGCAGCCCCCACCCTCTCGGGGGGGGCGTCCCCGGTCCAGTCTATCGGCGGGTGCCGACGGAACCGGCCGAAAGCCGGTCTGCGGGCCGAGTTGTCCACATTCCGAACCGTCTGTGGATGACTCGGCTCACGGCAGCAGCGTCACCGTCACCGAGCGGGTCGGGCCCACGTTGCCCGCCGCGTCGATCGAGCGGTACTCGATGCGGTGGTGGCCGTAACCCGGCGTGCGGGACGAGAACGGCGAGACCGTCAGGCCGCCCGGGCCGAGGTTGCCGTACGCCAGGCCGTCGATCTCCGTGCCGCGCGGGGTGAACAGGTACGGCGCGTTCGGGTCCGTCGGCCAGCCGAAGTACTTGTGCCAGCCGTCGCCGTCCACGCGGAACTCCGGCATTCCGTCGGACGATGTCAGGCGCATCGTGAACGAACCGTGGTACTCGCGCCCGGGCGGCAGCTCGGCCGTCGTCGTCGGGCCCGACGCGTCCACCGCCCAGGTCAGCGTCGTGCCGCCGGTGGTCGCCGTGAGCGTGTGCGCGCCGGATGCCGAGTGCAGCGCGAAGTCCGGGCCGCTGCCGGCCGGGCGGCCGTCGAGCTTCCACGACACCGGCGGGATCGAGCCGGTCGGCTCGCCCGTCTCGACGTAGACGACGTCGTGCCCGCCGACCGGCAGCGAGGTCGGCGTCGACCCCACGACCGCGGGGCCGCCGGAAGGCGCGGTGGTCACCGACGTGTCGACCGTCCACGTACGGGTCGCCGTGGGCCGGGCCGCCGGGTCGCGGACGAACGACGTCGGGTCGGTCACCTTCGCCGTCAGCGTGTGCCGTCCCGGCGCTACGTGGGCCTGCCGCAGGTCGAGCGCGTCGGAACCGCGCACCGGACGGCCGTCGAGGGTCCAGGTGACGTCGAGGCGGTGGTCGACCGGGTGCATCGTGCGGACCCACACGACGCGGTCGGCGCCGATCGTGCCCGCCGGGGTCCCGTCGCCGAGCAGCGGCACCTTCGCGGAGATCCGCTGGGTCATCCGTTCGCGGCCGACCTGGTCGTAGGCGTAACCGAGGGTCTTCATCATCGAGTGCGCGCTGGGCCGCCAGACGCCGGTCTGCGTGTAGAGCCCGCCTTCGTAACGCCCGATCGTGCCGCCGGACGCGCTGGGTTCGCCGAGCCACCGATACCACTTCGCGTGCTGGTCGCGCATCTGCCGCTCGGTCAGCGTGGTGTGGTGGATCGACGCGGGCTCGCCGCCTTCGTACGCCCCGCCCGGAACATTGCGCGCGTAGTAGTCGTACTCGTCGTCCAGTCCGCCGAGCGAGTGGCCGAGTTCGTGCGGGGAGATCAGCGCCGACAGCGCGTTCCCGCCGGACGCCGTCGCGTACGTGCCACCCGCGCCGCCGTAGGTTTCGCTGTTGCCCAGCGCGAGGATCTGCCGGTTGGCCTTGGTCGTGCCGGGCACGAGGTCGGCGTACCGCTGGGCGGCCGCGTCGTCGACGGTCAGCAGCCGCTGCACGCTCCCGGCGTCACAACCACCCCAGAACCCCATGTTCAGCGGCGTGTTCCGCTGCGGCGCGTCCAGCCCCGGGTCACAGTCCACACCGGACTCGGGCGAGGCGATGGACACGGCGTAGACGTTGAAGTAGCTGCGGTAGGACTTGAACGGCTCGAGCGACCAGAGCGTGTTCATGTGCCGCGCGACGTCCGCGTGGAACTTCGGCTGCTCGGCGGCCGTGTAACCGTCGCCGAGGACGACGAGGTTGAACCGCTGCGCGACCGGCCCGGTCACCTGGACTTCGGTGACGGTGCCCGCGGGTTCGTCGGCGCGCGCCGGGGTGGCGACCCCCACCAGCAGCAGCACCACCGCGACGAGACCGGCCCAGTTCCGCATGCGGCTTTCCCCTTCATCGGCAGGTTGCCGTTGTACCGCAATGCTTTCCCCACCGGAACCCCCGGAAGTCGGGCAGCGTTACAGGGCGTTATACGGGGAGCCACGATCCGTCGAGAGGGACGCCGGCGGCCGCGGCGATCCGCGCGCGGGAGCGCAGCGTGCGTTCCCGCAGCTCGTCGAGGTCGACGCCGACCAGCACACCACCGCGTTTGACGACTTCGCCGGCGACGAGCACCGTGTCGACGAGTCCCGGATGTCCGGCGGACAGGATCGCGCCGACCGGGTGGTTGACCGGGAACAGCGTCAGGTCGTCGGCGCGCAGCAGCACGAGGTCGGCCTGTTTGCCCGGGGTGATGCTGCCGATCCGGTCGCCGAGCCCGAGGGCGCGGGCGCCGTCGAGGGTGGCGAATTCGAGCACGTCGCGGGCGGTCAGCGACGGCGGCCTGCCCTGGGCCGTGTCGAGTCCGCGCTGCACGCCGAGCGCGGTGCGCATGGTCGAGAACATGTCGCCGCCGGCCGACAGGCAGTCGTCGACGGACAGCGTCGGCCGGATGCCCGCGGCGAGCATCCGGCCGGTTTCCGGCCAGCCGAAGCCCATCTTCAGTTCGACGTCGGGGCTGATCGACACCGAACAGCCCGCGTCGGCCAGCATCGCCAGCTCGTCGTCGTCGAGGCCGTTGCCGTGCACGATCGTCGTCCGGTCGTCGAGCAACCCGTGCTCCCCCATGGCGGCGACCGGCCGGCGGCCGGCACGGACGTGGGCGTGCACGCTGACCCGGAGCCCGAGATCGCGGGCCGCGGCGACGTCGGCGGCGGTGTTCTCGATGCTGGTCCGCTGCGGGCCGCGCAGACCCGCCGCCATCGTCACCAGAGCGTCGTCACCGGGGACCCGGTCGCGCATCCGGGCGAGTTCGGCGGCGACCGGGCCGTCCGCGGCAACACCCGCGCCGTAACAGAAAACACTGCGTCCGGGCGTCCGACCGAGCGCGTCGAGGGCCGCGTCGCCGTGCGCGGGGGTGTCGGTGCAGTGGCACCAGTCCAGCAGGGTGGTGACGCCCGAGTGCAGCGCTTCCAGGCGGCCGAGCCGGGTACCGACGTACACGTCCTCCGGCCGGTGGAGCGGCCGCAGCACGCCGTGCGTCGCCCGGCCGTACTCGGCGAACGTCCAGTCCGCGCCGAGCCCGCGGAACACCGCCTGCCAGGTGTGCCGGTGGGTGTCGACAAAACCGGGCAGCACCAGCATTCCCGTCGCGTCGAGGATGTCCGCGTCCGGCGCGTCGAGGCGCTCGCCGACGGCGCGGATCCGGCCGTCCTCGACGAGCACGTCGCCGCGCGGCAGATCACCGATCGCCCGGTCGACGCTGAGCACCGTGCCGCCGCGCACCAGAGTTCCCATGGTTCCCTCTTCCGTTAGTTGACGCGTCAACTGTAGGACGCACGCAGTTGACGCGTCAACTTTCGGGTACGCTCCGGTCATGACCGAGTCGCTGGCCCCCGACGAGTGGGAGTTCTGGCACGCCTGGACGCAGGCCCAGCGCCTGCTCGCCCGCGAGCTCGACCGCGGCCTGCAACGCGACTCCGGCATTTCGAAGGCCGAGTTCAGCGTGCTGATGACCCTGCACCGCGCTCCCGGCCACGAGCTGCGCGTCAGCGAACTCGGCGCGTCCCTCGACTGGGAGAAGAGCCGCGTGTCGCACCAGCTGACCCGGATGGAGCACCGCGGTTTCGTGGCGCGGACGGAGTCCGGGACCGGCGGCCGCCGCACGCGGGTCGGGCTGACCGCCGAAGGCGACCGCGCCGCGCGGGCCGCCGTCGCCGGGCACGCCGGCAACATCCGCCGCTACTTCCTCGACACCCTCACGCCCGAGCAGGCCACCGCCATCCGGGCCTGGAGTGAGCAATTGGCCGGCCACCTGGAGCCGTGACGCCCGCGCCGCGCCGTCGTCACGCGCGGGTCAGGCGGTACCAGACCTCGGGCCGGCCGACCTGGCCGTAGCGCGGCTCGCGGTGCGCCATCCCGTTGTCCGCCAGGTACTCCAGGTACCGGCGGGCCGTGACGCGGGACGCGCCGATCGCCGCGGCCGCCGCACCGGCGGACAGGCCTTCCGCCGCGCCGCCCAAGGCGTCGGTGATCGCCTCCAGGGTCCGGACGCTCATGCCTTTCGGCAGCGGTGGCTGCTCGGTCGTGCGCAGGGTTCCCAGGGCGCGGTCGATCTCGGCCTGGCCGGAGACCTCGCCGGACGCGTCGCGGAATTCGGTGTAGCGCTCCAGTTTTTCGCGCAGGGTGGCGAAAGTGAACGGCTTGAGCAGGTACTGCACCACACCGACCGACACGGCGGCCTTCACCAGGCCGAGGTCGCGCGCCGACGTCACGGCGATGACGTCGATCGGCAGCCCGGCCGCGCGCAGCGAGCGGCAGACCGCGAGGCCGTGGGTGTCCGGGAGGTAGAAGTCCAGCAGTACCAGGTCGACCGGCTCGCGTTCGCAGAACCGCAGCGCGTCGCCGCCGGAATGGACCACGCCCGCCACGGAAAACCCGGAGAGCCGTTCGACGTAGACGCGGTGCGCCTCGGCGGCCACCGGTTCGTCCTCCACCACCAGTACCCGGATCACCGGTCCGCCTCCTGCCGCGGGAGCCGCACGGTGAACACCGCGCCGCCGTCCCGCCCGACCTCGACCGTACCGCCGTAGCGGCGCACCGCCTGCCCGACGAGCGCCAGCCCGAGCCCGTGACCCTCCCCCGCCTTCGTCGACCAGCCGCGGCGGAAGACGTCGGCGTCGTCGGGGACGCCCGGTCCGGTGTCGGCGACGCGCAGCAGCAGTTCGTCCACGTCGGACCGGGCGGTGACGACCACCGCGGGCCGGCCGGAGCCGTGGCCCGCGGCGTCGATGCCGTTGTCGATCAGGTTGCCGAGGATGGTGACGAGGTCGCGCGCGGCGACACCGTGGGTCGCGTCGTCGATCATCGTGTCCGGCGTGATCGTCAGCTCCACCCCGCGTTCGCTCGCCTCGGCCGCCTTGCCCAGCAACAGCGCGGCGAGCACCGGTTCGGCGACGGCGCCGACGACGCGGTCGGTCAGTTCCTGCGCGAGGGCGAGCTCGGCCGTCGCGAACTCGACGGCCTGCTCGGGTTTGCCGATCTCCACCAAGGAAACCACGGTGTGCAACCGGTTCGCGGCCTCGTGCGCCTGCGACCGCAACGCCTCCGCGAGACCGCGGGCGGTGGTCAGCTCCCCGGTCAGCGTCTGCAGTTCGGTGTGGTCGCGCAGGACCACGACGGTGCCCTGCGCCCGGCCGCCCGCGCGGACGGCGGTCGTGCTGACCAGCAGCACCCGCGCGTCGGTCAGGTGCAGTTCCTCGGCGCGGGTTTCGGCCGAGCCGAAGGCCGTCACCAGTTCGCCGGGCAGGCCCAGCGCGGTCAGCTCCCGGCCGGCCGGATCGGCGTCGAGTCCGAGCAGGACACGCGCGCCGTCGTTGCACAGCCCGATCCGCCCGTCGCGCCCCACCAGCAGCACGCCTTCGCGGACCGAATGCAACACGGCTTCGTGGTACTCGAACAGGTTGCTCAGCTCGCCGGGCGCGATCCCGCGCGTCTGGCGTCGCAGCCGGGCGCTGATCAGCCAGCCGCCGAGCGCGCCCACCAGCAACACCGCGCCCGCGACGCCGAACAGCGGCCAGAGCCGTTCGCGCAGCTCGGCCGAGATCGCCGCGACGGTGATCCCGACGGCGACCAGCGCGATCACCCGCTGCCCCGGGCCGAACACCGGCACCACCGTCCGGATCGACGGGCCGAGGGAGCCGGTGTAGGTCTCCGTGTACGGCTGCCCGCCCTGCGCTTGCGCGATGTTCCCGATGTAGTGCTGCCCGATCAAGGCCGGGTTCGGGTGGGTGAAGCGGATCCCGGCCGGGCTCATGATCGTGATGAAGTCGACGCCGGTGTCGGCCTGCACCTCCAGTGCGAACGGCTGCAGCGTGACGCTCGGGTCCGGCGTGTCCACCGCGGCGATGACGGACGGCGCGTCGGCCACCGTCGCGGCGACGGCGCGTACCTGGTCCTTGGCGTTCTGGTCGGTCGCCCGCGACGCGTCGAGGTAGGCGAACGTGATCCCGGCGCCGGCGAGCACGCAGAGCACCACCAGCTGCAGCACGAGCAGCTGGCGCGCCAGGCTCCAGCGGGACGACGTCGGGGACACCTCCTCATACCAGCACACCGGCGCCCGGGTGTCCGAACGGGACGGTGCGATCATCGCGCGAACTCAATGAACACAAGTGAGCCGGGTCACCTCGGTGGGCCTACAGTGTGCCGCAACCTGGAACACCCCTGAGCTGGAGGCAACGGTGCCGACCCCACCGACAACCGAGGAGACCCCGCGCAAGCGGGACAAGACCCACTACCTGTACCTGGCCGTGATCGTCGCGGTGGCACTCGGGATCCTGGTGGGTTTCCTGTTCCCCGGCTTCGCCAAGGGCCTCAAGCCCCTCGGTGACGGCTTCGTCAACCTGATCAAGATGATGATCACGCCGATCATCTTCTGCACCATCGTGATCGGCGTCGGCTCGGTCGCGAAGGCGGCCAAGGTCGGCAAGGTCGGTCTGATGGCCTTGTTCTACTTCATCATCATGTCGACCTTCGCCCTGGCGATCGGCCTGGTCGTCGGCAACATCCTGCACCCGGGCACCGGCCTGCACCTCAACCCGGCCGACGTGAAGAGCGTCCAGAAGTCCGCCACCGGCGCCGAAGGCCCGGTCGACTTCCTGCTCGGCATCATCCCGAAGACGTTCGTCTCGGCCTTCACCGACGGTGAGGTCCTGCAGGCGCTGCTGGTCGCGCTGTTCGTCGGGTTCGCGCTGCAGAAGCTGGGCCCGAAGGGCGCCCCGATCCTGCGCGGCATCGAGCACATCCAGCGTCTGGTGTTCCGCGTCCTGTCCATGATCATGTGGGCCGCCCCGATCGGCGCGTTCGGCGCCATCGCCGCGGTGGTCGGCGCGACCGGCTGGGCCGCGTTGAAGAGCCTCGCGGTGATCATGATCGGCTTCTACGCCACCTGCCTGATCTTCGTGTTCGTGATCCTCGGGATCGTGCTGTGGCTCGGTGCCCGCGTGTTCATCTGGAACCTGCTGCGCTACCTCGGGCGCGAGTTCCTGCTGATCCTCTCGACGTCGTCCTCGGAGTCGGCGCTGCCGCGGCTGATCGCGAAGATGGAGCACGTCGGCGTCAGCAAGTCGGTCGTCGGCATCACGGTGCCGACCGGGTACTCGTTCAACCTGGACGGCACCGCGATCTACCTGACCATGGCGACGCTGTTCATCGCCGCCGCACAGGACGAACCGCTGTCGATCGGTGAGCAGATCGGCCTGCTGGCCTTCATGATCATCGCTTCGAAGGGCGCGGCGGGCGTCAGCGGCTCGGGTATCGCGACGCTGGCTTCCGGCCTGCAGTCGCACCGGCCGGAGCTGGTCAACGGCGTCGGCTTCATCCTCGGCATCGACCGGTTCATGTCGGAGGCCCGCGCGCTGACGAACTTCGCCGGCAACGCCGTCGCGACCGTCCTCATCGGAAACTGGACGAAGGAGTTCGACCGGGAGAAGGCCCAGCGCGTGTTCGCCGGGCAGGAACCCTTCGACGAGGCGACCATGCTCGACGAGCACAGCCACGCGGCCGGCACCGACGACATGGACGACGCCGCCAAGGAACCCGCGAGGTAACCCCCAGACGTTCGTGCTCATGCCCCCGCTGAGCACGAGCCACACGGGCCGCGGTGCGAGTTTCCCCGACTTCGCACCGCGGCCCGTTCCACGTCCCGAAGGCGTCACTTTCGGCGAGAAAGATGCGTCTGAGGGCCCCCGGGACGGAGCTTTCCCTAGGAAAGATGCATCGCCTCACGCGAACTTCACACGGGCGGGGAGATCTTTCAGCAGGCGGCGTGGCCGTCGTAGACGACGCGGGCCGCTGCGATCGACTCGCGGTGCCGCTCCGCCCAGCCGAGCAGGCCGTTCAGGGACTGGTACAGCTCCTTCGCCATCGGCGTGGCCTCGTACTCCACGCGCGGCGGGACCGTCGGGTAGACCGTGCGCACCAGCAGGCCGTCACGCTCGAGGTTGCGCAGGGTCAGCGTCAGCATCCGGCGGCTGATGCCCTCGACCGAGCGCTCCAGCTCGGTGAACCGCACCGGGCCGCGCATGGCCTCCAGCAGGATGCCGATCGCCCACTTCCCGCTGACCCGGTTGATGACCTCGAGCAGCGTGCAGGCGTCGAGTTTTTCCGGGTCCACCTCCGCTGCCTGGACAGGTACATCGATGTTCCCCTGGGACATGGAAGTGCCTCCTTCACGGCGCACCCATGGTCACACATGATGGGCACTGTTACAAGAAGTGCCCTGGAGACGACCAGGGGAAACGCGCGACTGGAGGGGCCTGACATGGCCGAGAACCAACCCACCCGATCCCGCGGCCTCGCCTTGGCGGTGCTGTGCGCCGCGTCGCTGATGGTCGTGCTCGACAGCAGCATCGTCGCGGTGGCGCTGCCCGCGATCCAGGCCGACCTCGGCTTCACGCCCGCCGGGCTCGCCTGGGTGGTCACCGCCTACCTGGTCGCCTTCGGCGGCCTGCTCCTGCTGTCGGGGCGGCTCGGCGACCTGCTCGGCCGCCGCCGGGTGTTCCTCGGCGGGCTGGGCCTGTTCACCGCGGCGTCGCTGGCCGCCGGCCTCGCGGACAACGCGGCCGTCCTGGTCGTCTCGCGGTTCGTGCAGGGCGTCGGCGGCGCGCTGGCGTCGGCCGTGGTGCTCGGCATGATCGTCACGATGTACCCGGAGCCGCGGGCCCGGGCCAAGGCGATCGGCGTCTACAGCTTCACGCAAGCCGCGGGCGCGTCCATCGGGCTCATCGCGGGCGGCGCCCTGACCCAGGCGCTGAGCTGGCACTGGACGTTCTACGTCAACCTGCCGATCGGCGCCGTCGCGCTGGTGCTGGCCGTCCGCGTGGTCGAGGCGGACCGCGGCACCGGCCTGCGGGCAGGCCTGGACGCGCTCGGCGCGGTGCTGGTCACCGCCGCCGTGATGCTCGGCGTCTACGGGATCACGGCCGCGGCCTGGGGTGCGCTGGCCGGGTCCGGCGTCCTGCTGGCCGCGTTCGTGGTGCGGCAGGCGAAGGCCCGCACACCGCTGCTGCCGCTGCGGCTGTTCCGGAACCGCGCGGTCACCGGCGCCAACCTGGTGATGGTCCTGATGGTCGCCGGGATGCTCGGCTTCCAGTTCGTCACCGCGCTGTACCTGCAGCAGGTGCTCGGCCTCGACGCGCTGCGCACCGGCGTCGCGTTCCTGCCGGTGCCGGTGGTGATCGCGGTCGCCTCGCTCGGCTTCGCGGGCCGGCTCGCGGCCCGGTTCGGCCCGCGGGTGGCCCTGCTGTCCGGCCTCGGCCTGGTGATCGCCGGCCTGCTCCTGCTCACCCGGGTTTCCGTGCGGGGCAACTACTTCACCGACGTCCTGCCGCCGTTGCTGATCATGGGTCTCGGCGCCGGCGTGGCGATCCCCGCGTTGATGGGCCTGGCGATGACGGACGTCGCGCCGGAGGACTCGGGGGTCGCGTCCGGGCTGATCAACACCACGCAGCAGGCAGGTGCGGCGATCGGCACGGCGGTGCTCGCCACGGTGGCCGCGTCCCGCACGGCGAGTCTGGGTTCGGTGGACCACCGCGAGGCGCTGGCGTCGGGCTTCCGGCTGGCCTACGGGACGAGCGCGGGATTCCTGATCGCGGCGATCGCGCTCGGCGCGGCGGTGCTGGCCCGCCGGTCCCGGCGAACCGCCGCCGAACGGGAAGTGTGCGTCGCCGGTTCCGCGTGATCAGGAAGCCGACACGCGTGATCGGGGCGACGACACGGGTTCTCCCGGCCGTGCCGCCGTCCCGCTCACGCGAGGTAGGTGCTCAGACCCCGGTGACCCCGGCGCATCATCAGCGCGTGGTTCACGCGGAAGAGTGGCCGGGCGACCACGTCCAGCCGCCGCAGCAACGCCTTGCGCGCGTGGACGTCCTGGGTGATCTCCAGCAGCGTCCCCGCGCCCGACGCGCGGACCGTGCCGGCCAGCACCCCTTCGAGGTCTCCGCTGAGCCTGACCCGCATCAGGCCCGCCCGCTCGTCCTGGTGGTCGCGGTGCATCCGGACGACCAGCAGGAACGGGAGCCGCGAGCGGCAGACCAGTTCGGCGGTGTCGTCGTCCACCCGGCGCACCGTGCGGACGTCCGACCACCACCGCGGGTAGCCGGCGAGGTCGATGACCGCGCCGAACACCCGCTCGGGCGCGGTACCGGGCAGCAGCCAGGAGCTGCGGAACCGGTAGCGCGCGCCCGTCACGGCCTCACACCTGGGCCGAGACCAGCTTCCGGCCGTCCACCGTGACGATGTCGACCGACTTCACGTCGTCGGGCGCGACCAGCGCGGACCCGTCGAGCGAGAAGCCCTGGCTCTCCCATTTCTCGGACACTTTCCAGCTGCCCGCGGTGACCGCCTGGCCGTTCTTCGTCACGACCTGCAGCAGGCACTGCTCCCCGGCCTTGACGCCCTTGACCGCGACGTTGACCTTGACCCAGCCCGCGAAGGGCGCCACCGACGCGGCCAGCTGCACGCCGGTCGTCGGATCCCGCCCTTCGACGTTCTTCGTGCCGGGCACGTCCGACCCGGGGGCCGCGATCCCGCCGCCGCTGTCCGTGGGCGCCGTCTGCCGGCCCACGAGCACCCCGCCACCGAGCGCGGCCACCACCAGCACCGCCGCCGCGACCAGGGCGAGGCCCCGGCGGGACGTCGGCCGGGACGCGGTCCGCGCCGGCGCCGCCGTCTCCTCTTCGCGCATCCGGCGGAGGGTCTTCTGCAGCAGCAGATCCCCACCCTCCGGAGGCCCGTCGAGGAACGCCTCGGGCGGTACCTCGTCGAGTGACTCGCGCAGCGCCACGAGCTCGTTCAGGTCGAACCGGCACTGAGCGCAGGTCTGCAGGTGCCGGCGTTCGAAGTCGGCCGCCTCCGCCGGGTCGAGCGCCCCGAGGGCGTACGCGCCGAGCTGAGTGTGTGTTTCGTCCACCGCGTTCATCGCGCCACCTCCGTTCCGCTCGAGATCATCGCGGCTCTGAGAGCCCTGAGTGCGTAGTACGACCTTGATTTCACGGTACCCGGTGCGACGCCCAGTGTTCTCGCCGCTTCGGCCACCGTCCGTCCCCGGTAGTAGATCTCCACCAGGACCTCTCGATGTTCATTGGACAATCCGTCCATCGCGCCGAGCACCGTCATCGAATCGACCACGCCCTGGGCGTGATCGCGTTCGACGGACGGCGTCGGAACGCCTTCGGCCGGTTCGGCCACCTCCTGTGGCCGTGCCGCCCGGGCTCGTGCCCGGTCGGTGACCAGGTTGCGCGCGACGGTCAGCAACCAGCCGCGCACCGAGCCCTTCCCGTCGTTCTGCAGGTCGTCGGCGTGTTTCCACGCCCGTACCAGCGTCTCCTGGACTACGTCCTCGGCTGCCGCACGATCACCGGTCAGCCTCGTCGCGTAGGCCAGCAGGCTTCGCCCGTGTTCGGCGTAAAGCTGCCGAATCAGGTCTTCGCCCTTGGCCTTCTTCGGCCGCCTGCCTCCGATCGCCACCCTCGTCCTCCCGACGGTGTTCTGAGTCGGCGAGGACAGTACTGCAACCCGCAGCGCCACCGGCGGTGCGTGGGTCGAGCGCAGCGCGACCATGGTGTTCATCGGCTGCCCGTCCTTCCTCGTTTGCCCGGAAACCGTCTGGGGTCAGGAGCCGGCGGCGGCCGGCGCGGTGATCTTGCTGCCGTCCGGCGCGACGGCGAACCAGGCACCGTTGACGCCCTGGCCGTTCGCCTGCCCCTCCGCCTTGTCGCCCGAGAACTCGTAGAGCGGCCAGCCGTTCAGCGTGAGCTGCTTGCTGCCGTCCTTGCGGGTCAGCGTGCCGACCTGGGTGTCCTGGATGCCCTTGAGCATCGGCGGGGCCTCACCGGCGAGCACCGGCGGCCAGGTGGCCGCGCACTCACCGTCGCAGGTGGACGTCGGCGGCTGCGACAGGTCCTTGTCGAACCGGTACAGCGTCTTGTCGGAGGCGTCCGTGACGACCGCGCCGACTCCCGCCACCGTGGCGGCGGCCAGCATCACGTGCCCGGGCTGGCCGTGTTCCGGCCCCACGGCCCCCGAGGCCATGTCGCCGCAGGCCGACAGCGGGGCCACGACAGCGAATGCGGCAGCGCAGACGACGGCCGTCCGGATACGGTTCATCACGTTCTTCTCCTCGGTGAGGGCGGCACCGCCGTTCAGCGGACCTCGACATCCCAGACACGGACGCCCGGCCGAAACGGTTCAGCGGGGATTCGCGCGGTTCGGTGCCGGTTCGCGGACGGATTGGTGTGTTCCGGTGATCGGCACGGTCTTGTCGCCGTGCGGGCGGGTTCCTAAGCTGATCACCGTTCCACCGCCGCCCCCGTCGTCCCGGGAGCCGCCGTGTCCGTGAAACCGCTCCTCTGCGTGGCGCTCCTGGCCGCGGGCTGTGCCGCGGCCGCCCCGGCGCCCTCCTTCACGGCGTCCCTGACGTCTCCCACCGACGTGGTGCTCCACTGGCCGGACGACGACGCGGGCCATCGGGTCGAGTACGCGAACGACCCCGCCGGGCCGTGGACGACGCTGCAGTTCCTGCCGCCGCACACGACGAGCTACCACCACCCGGACCTGATCCCGGAGACGCCGTTCTACTACCGGGAGCAGCCGTTCACCGGCCCGGTGTCGGCGCCGACGACCGCGGGCGCGCCGGCGCCCCCGGACGCGACGGCGCTGCACGCGGTGGCCGACGGCGACACGGTGACGTTCACCTGGGCCGACCACTCGGCGGGCGAGGCCGGGTTCCTGCTGGAGATCCGCCGCCCCGGCGCGCCGGACTTCGACCCGGTCGAGGTGACGGACCCGGACACGACGACGTGCGCCCTCTCCACCCTTCCGGGTGAACAGGGCGCCGCCTACCGCCTGCGGGCGCTGCGCTACGGGCCGCTCTCGCCGGTGGTCCACCAGACCACCGGCAAGCAGCGGTGAGCCCTACTCGGCCGCGAGGACGTGGCGCAGGAACTCGCCCGTGTAGCTCGCCTCGACCCCGGCCACGTGCTCGGGCGTGCCCTCGGCGATCACCGTGCCACCGCCGTTGCCGCCCTCGGGGCCCATGTCGATGATCCAGTCGGACGTCTTGATCACGTCGAGGTTGTGCTCGATCACGATCACCGAGTTGCCCTTGTCGACCAGCCCGTTGATCACGCCGATGAGCTTGTTGATGTCTTCGAAGTGCAGGCCGGTGGTCGGCTCGTCGAGGATGTAGACCGTCTTGCCGGTCGAGCGCTTCTGCAGCTCACTGGCCAGCTTGACGCGCTGCGCCTCACCGCCGGAGAGCGTCGGCGCCGGCTGGCCGAGGCGGACGTAGCCGAGGCCGACGTCGACCAGCGTCTGCAGGTGCCGGTGGATCGCCTTGATCGGCTCGAAGAACTGCGCCGCCTCTTCGATCGGCATGTCGAGCACGTCCGAGACGGTCTTGCCCTTGTAGTGCACCTCGAGGGTCTCGCGGTTGTACCGCGCGCCCTTGCAGACCTCGCACGGGACGTAGACGTCCGGCAGGAAGTTCATCTCGATCTTGATCGTGCCGTCGCCGGCGCACGCCTCGCAGCGGCCGCCCTTGACGTTGAACGAGAACCGGCCCTGCTGGTAGCCGCGGACCTTGGCCTCGGTGGTCGCCGCGAACAGCTTGCGGACGTGGTCCCAGACGCCGGTGTAGGTGGCCGGGTTGGACCGCGGGGTCCGCCCGATCGGCGACTGGTCGACGCGCACCAGCTTGTCGACCTGGGCCAGGCCGTTGACCCGGGTGTGCCGGCCCGGCACCTGGCGGGCGCCGTTGAGCTTGTTCGCCAGCACGGTCGCGAGGATGTCGTTCACCAGCGTCGACTTGCCCGAGCCGGAGACACCGGTGACCGAGACCAGGGCGCCGAGCGGGAACGACACGTCCAGCGCCCGCAGGTTGTGCTCACGCGCGCCCACGACGGTCAGCTGCCGCTTCTTGTCGATCGGCCGCCGGATCGCCGGGACGTCGATCCTGCGGCGCCCGGACAGGTACGCCCCGGTGATCGAGTCCTTGTTCTTCAGCATCTTCTTGTACGGTCCACTGTGGACGATGTGGCCGCCGTGCTCGCCGGCGCCCGGGCCGATGTCGACCACCCAGTCACTGGAGCGGATGGTGTCCTCGTCGTGCTCGACGACGATCAGCGTGTTGCCCAGGTTCCGCAGCCGGGTCAGCGTCTCGATCAGCCGGTGGTTGTCGCGCTGGTGCAGGCCGATCGACGGCTCGTCCAGCACGTACAGCACGCCGACCAGGCCGGAGCCGATCTGGGTGGCGAGCCGGATGCGCTGCGCCTCACCGCCGGACAGCGTCGCCGACCCCCGGTCGAGCGAGAGGTAGGTCAGGCCGACGTCGAGCAGGAAGCGCAGGCGGGCCTGGATCTCCTTGAGCACCGCCCCGGCGATCATCGACTCGCGCTGCCCGAGCTCCAGCTCGTCGAGGAACTGCGACGCCTCGGCGATGGACAGCCCGCAGACCTCGGCGATCGACATGTCACCGCGGGTCTTGTGCTGCAGCGTGACGGCGAGGATCTCCGGCTTGAGCCGGGTGCCCTGGCAGGTCGGGCACGGCACCTCGCGCATGTAGCCCTCGTACCGCTCGCGCATGTACTCGGACTCGGTCTGCTCCTGGCGCCGTTCGAGGAACGGGATGACACCCTCGAAGTTCGCGTAGTACGACCGCTGGCGGCCGTAACGGTTCTTGTAGCGGACGTGCACCTGCTCGTCGACGCCGTGCAGCACCGCCTTCTGGGCGCGCGCGGGCAGCTTGCGCCACGCCGTGTCCATCCGGAAGCCGATGGTCTCCGACAGCGACTCGAGCAGCCGGACGAAGTAGTCCGCGCTCTGCCCGCCGGCCCACGGCGCGATCGCGCCCTCGGCCAGCGACAGCTCGTCGTCCGGCACCACCAGCTCCGGGTCGACCTCCTTGCGGATGCCGATGCCGGTGCAGACCGGGCACGCGCCGTAGGGCGAGTTGAACGAGAACGAGCGGGGCTCGAGGTCCTCGATGGCCAGCGGGTGGCCGTTCGGGCAGGCCAGGTTCTCGGAGAAGCCGCGGATCCGCTGCGGGTCGTTCTCCGGCAGGTCGACGAACTCGAGCTCGATCAGCCCGTCGGCCAGCCGCAGCGCCGTCTCGACCGAGTCGGTGAGCCGCTGGCGTGAGCTCGACTTCACGCTCAGCCGGTCGATCACCACGCCGATCTGGTGCTTTTCCTGCTTCTTCAGCTTCGGCGGGTCGGTGAGCGCGTGCACCGTGCCGTCCACGACCACGCGCGCGTACCCCTGCTGCTGCAGGTTCTCGAACAGGTCGACGTACTCGCCCTTGCGGCCGCGCACGACCGGCGCGAGCACCTGGAAGCGGACGCCCTCGTCCATCTCCAGCACCTGGTCGACGATCTGCTGCGGGGTCTGCTTGCTGATCGGCTCGCCGCACTTGGGGCAGTGGGCCTTGCCGGCGCGGGCGTAGAGCAGGCGGAGGTAGTCGTAGACCTCGGTGATCGTGCCCACGGTCGAGCGCGGGTTGCGCGAGGTGGACTTCTGGTCGATCGACACCGCGGGCGAGAGGCCCTCGATGAAGTCGACGTCCGGCTTGTCCATCTGCCCCAGGAACTGGCGGGCGTACGCGGACAGCGACTCGACGTACCGGCGCTGCCCCTCGGCGAAGATGGTGTCGAAGGCGAGGCTCGACTTCCCGGACCCGGACAGACCCGTGAACACGATCAGGCTGTCGCGGGGCAGGTCGAGATCCACGCCGCGGAGGTTGTGCTCGCGGGCGCCGCGAACAACGAGGCGATCAGCCACGCCAGGGTCCCTTCAGTGTCGTTCTCAGCTGGTTGCCGGCCCGGGCCAGAAGGTGCACGGGCGGCCGCGTCCATGCTACGAGCCACCACCGACAGAAACCGGCTCCGAGCCTGTGACCTGCGGTTCTGTCGCCTTGCGGCGGGTGAGCCACCGGTGGACCGGCCGCTCCACCCAGGACGTGACCGCCCAGCCGCCCAGTACGACGGCGGCGACGACCACCGGGAGCCGGAACCAGCCGGGGAGACCGAGGTCGATGAGTGCGCGGGCCAGGATGTAACCCAGTTCCTGGTGTACCAGATAAAGACCATACGACGTGCCCGCGAGCCACGTGACAGCCGGGGCGATCCGCGCGAGGCCGGGGAACCGCCAGTCGGGCCCGCGCGCGGCCAGGCACACCAGCAGCAGGAGCACGGCGAACCCGATCGTGGAGGGCCAGCGCTCGGCGTCCTGCGGCAGCGCGACGTGGAACGGGAACACCTGCAGGTCCTGCGCCGCGATCGTGGCGGCCACGAAGAGGGCGGCGTGCCAGTGCGCGAGCCTCCCCCGCGACCACAGCCAGAGGGCGGCGCCGATCGCGAAGACGTGCAGGCGGTGCAGGCCCAGGCCGTAGTAGAACGTCTCGACGACGGGGCCGGTGGTCCCCGGGGCGAAGACGAGGAAGCGGAGCGCGAGCGGGACGAGGATCAGCGCCCAGAGCAGGGCGACGGTCAGCCGGTGGGTCCGCCACGACCGCGGCCACAGCAGGGCCGCGCCGGTGAACGCCATCAGCTGCACCGGCAGCGTCCAGTAGGAGCCGTCGAGGTAGTAGAACGTGCCCGAGCGGATGCCCCACTCCTGCACCATGCCGAGGTTGGTGACCAGGTCCAGCCAGGTCGGGATGTACCAGGGCGCGGGGTTCGCCGGCGGGCCCTGCGGCACGCCGAAGAGGAAGCCGGTCACGCCCGGCGGGAACGGCAGCCCGCTGAAGCGGATGGCCGCATACCTCGTCACCAGGTAGGTGACGAGCACCGCGACCAGGTAGGCGGGCACGAGCCGCGCGATCCGGTTCCACAGCCACCGGCGCGGATTGCCCTTGCGGAGGCTCGCGCAAACGAAGAACGCGGAGATCACCAGGAGGATCGCCGCCCCGAACTGCGCGGTCACCCGGAAGGGATACCCCGTGAGTTCGGGGTGCAGAAGTGCACCCTGGTGGGTGACATGGCCGAGGATCACCGCGAGGACGGCGACGACGCGCAGGAGGTCCCAGCTGATCCGGCGTACGCCTCGCACCGGGGGCGGCGTCGGAGTCGTCGGCACGGTCTTCCCAGGGTCGGCACGGGTCGGCGCGGTGGTCGGCCTGCGGGGGCTCCGGCGAGCCTACGGGGCGAGGTGAGCGGGCGCTTGTGCGGGTGGAACCGCTTGCGGTGCCCCGACTACCGTGTGCGGGGTGAACATCGTGGAGACCTACACCGGGCACGTCGACCCGGGCGGCGACGCCTCCCGGCGGACCCTGGACGCGCTGACCATCACCAAGCTGTCCGTCGGCCCGATGGACAACAACACGTACCTGCTGGTGTGCCGCCAGGAGAACGAAGCCCTGCTCATCGACGCGGCGAACGACCCGGAGCGCATTTCCGACCTGATCGGCCACGGCCCCGACCGGCCGGCCCTGCGCACGGTCGTCACGACCCACCAGCACCAGGACCACTGGCAGGCGCTGGGAGCGGTGGCCGGCGCCAACGGCTCGAACACGGCGGCGCATCCGCTGGACGCTTCGCCGTTGCCGGTGCCGCCGGACTTCCTGGTGGAGCACGGGGACACGCTTTCGGTGGGACAGGTCACTCTTTCGGTGATCCATCTACGCGGGCACACACCGGGGTCGATCGCACTGCTGTACCGGGACCCGTCGGGGCACCCGCACCTGTTCACCGGGGACTCGCTGTTCCCCGGTGGGGTGGGACGGACCACGTCTCCCGAGGACTTCTCGTCGCTCGTGGACGACGTGTCGGCGCGGATCTTCGACGAGCTGCCGGACGAGACGTGGTTCTACCCGGGGCACGGGGACGACTCCACGCTGGGCGCCGAGCGTCCGAAGCTGAAGGAGTGGCGCGAGCGCGGCTGGTGAGCGGATCGCCGGTCCTGAGCGGGAAGCCGGATCGGCACCCTGTTTCCCGCTCACGACCGGCGCCGACACGTTCGGAGCAGCCGGGTAACGGTTCCGGACGCGGGGCAACTCCCCGGACGAACCGGACGTCCCCCTCTTACCCAGCGCTGGGACTTCCACCGGTTTCGCACCCGCCAGGAGGCCCTTCATGTCCAGACCCGTCAGACGCGCGCTCGCCGCCGTCGTCCTGCTGTTCGCCGGTACCGCGACGGCGACCGCCGCCGCCGCGCCCGCCGGTGCCGCGACCACCATTCCCGCTCTGACCGGCATCCGGACCGGGGCCAACCCCGGCTTCGACCGGATCGTCCTCGACCTCACCGCCGGGACCGCGCCCGGCACCGTCAGCTACCGGCTCGTCGACGAGCTCACCGCCGACCCGACCGGGGACATCGTGTGGCTCACCGGGGAGTACTTCATCGACGTCTCCGCGTTCGCCGCCGCCGCGCACGACGACAGCGGGGCCTCCACCTATCCCGGGCCGCAGAAGTTCCGGACGCGGAACCTGCGCAACGTCATGGCCGTCGCGATCACCGGGGACTTCGAGGGACACCTGAACATCGGGCTCGGCGTGCGGTCGCGGAGCACGGTGAACGTCTTCACGCTCACCGCGCCCAACCGCGTCGTCATCGACGTCGCCGGCTGACGGGTGGCGGAGAAGATCCCGTCAGCGCTCGTACGGGATCTTCTCCCCCGCCTCCACCGCGAAGGCCAGGTGGTTGCCCGCCGGGGGCAGCGGGCACGTCGCGAAGTCGGTGAACGCGCACGGCAGGTTGACCGCGCGGTTGAAGTCCAGCGTCACCGTGCCGTCCGCGGTCGGCGCGCCGACCGGCAGGGACCGGTTGGCCGCGTACGTCGTGACGCCGCTCGTCCCGTCCGTGAACAGGATGCTGAAGCCGCCTTCCTTGCCGTTGAACGCGGTCAGCGTGTGCGACGCGCCGTCGTGCTCGAAGTGGACCAGGCCCGGCGCGGTGTAGACGTGGCTCAAGCCCTCGACCACCGCGCCCACCGTGGTCGGCCGCGGCGCGTCGAACGGCTCGAAGCGGCCGGACAGCACCCACGACGGCGACGGCTCGTACGCCGGGACGCCGTGGAAGGCGCGCAGCACCTCGGCCTTCGGGTCGTGCACCCGGATCAGGTACCCCGAGCGGCGGGCCACCTCGATCTCGACGTCGCCGGCCAGCACGCGCGTGCCCGCGCCGCTGTTGACCAGCTCGAAGCGCCGGACATCCGTGATCGGGGCGCCGTCGTGCTCGAGCGAGGCGCCGGCCGGGTCGACGTACGCCGCGTCGGCGTCCTGCCACCAGCGGCCGGGGATGCCCGGGTACTCGCGCGGGGCGTCGGTCAGCCAGTCCAGCGACACCAGCGCCAGCCAGCCGTGCGGTGCGGCGAGGTCCGACTCGCGCCGGGTCTTCCAGTCCTGCCACTCCTGCGTGAACGTGCTCATCGCTGGGCCCTTCCGTCGGCGGTCCTGTCCGGGGGTCCGCACCAGGCTCCCCGCAACACGGCTACAACGGTGCCAACCCGTCCCCCGGCCCGGTATTCCGCGTCCCAGCATCCGGACGGGTGTGCAGCCAGCCGATTTCGCGGCCGCCACCGGCCGCGACGACGACCCGCCGGAACACCGCCGGGTCGAGGTCGTGCTCGCCTTCGCCGGCGGCGTCGTCGTAGAACCGGTCGGACACGATCAGCACCTGGTCCGCCTCCGGGGCCGCGGTCATCGCCGCCTTCAGCTCCGCCGAGTCGCACAGCCAGGACGCCAGCGCGACGGCGGCACCGCCGAAGTGGGGCGGGCGCAGCACGACGTCGCCGTGGGCGACCGCCAGCCGCAGGCGCAGCCGGCCGAACTCGTTGAGGTGGCGGTTGCGGCGCCCCAGCGCGTCGTCCACCAGGCCGACCAGCCCGGTCGCGACCCACCGCGGCGGCACCGTCGGCGGGATGACCAGCGTCGTGTTGTCCCCTTCCGGGCGGCGGTACCAGGTCGGGGTCCGGAAGGGCACCGGGACGCGCTCGAACACGTCGTCCAGCACCGCGTCGAGGGTGACGCCGAGGTGCACCGAACGCGCGGTCCGGCCGCGGCTCGGGGCGACGATCCCGATCCGGACGACGGTCGCGGCCAGCGGGACGGTGCGCATGGCCTCCCTCATTCCTCCCGGGGGTCGAACGACCACTGCAGGCCGTAGCTCAGCCCCTGGTGCAGCTCGTGGAACTCGAGCCCCACCTCCCCGACCCGGTTGACCGTCAGCGCGTCGCCCGAGTCGACGCCGTCGTCGATCACCCGGCCCGGCACGCCGTTGAGCCGCCACACCCGGGCCGGCGGATCGGCCCGGTCGAAGCGGACGCGGACCGAGAACTCCTCGCAGCGGCGCAACGGGGTGAGGGCGTAGTACGGCCGCAACGACGTCCGCCGCGGGGTGAACCGGATGCCGTACTCGTGACGCTGGCCCAGCCGCAGCGGGCTGGGCAGCCGCATGACGAACTGCGCGTGGCTCGCCGAAATCTGCTTGGCCTCGACGATTTCGCCGCCGAAGAGCACGTCGGCGGTGATGTCGGGCGCCGGGTCGGTGCCGGGCACGGCCGGGACGCTGAAGGACAGGACCAGTTCGTCGAGCTCGTCGACCTCCGCGACGATCCGGCGTTCCTCCTGCAGGTCCGGGAGATCGCGGTCGAACCGGAGCATCACCTTCATCGACTCGACGTACCAGCCGGCCAGTGGATGCGGGTCCCGGCCCCGGCCGGGTTCGCCGAGCAGCTCGTCGAGCCGGCGGAAGGCGAGGTCGATGCGGCGGCGCGCGGTGCGCGGGTCCCGGTCGAGCGTGCCGGCCAGCCACGAGATCCGCCGGTCCAGGAACTCCCCGGCCGCCTCTTCGTGCAGGCCCAGTGCCGCCAGCGCGGCCAGCCGCAGGTCCGGGGGCAGCCGGCCGCAGAGCTCGGTGAGCCGCAGGACGAGTTTGTGCCGCGCGGCGGCGGGCGAGTCGGCTTCGGCGATCCCGCACGCCTCGCGCAGGCACGGCCCGATCCGCTGGTGCAGGTCGGTGGCGTCCAGACCGCGGCCGCGGCGCAGCTCGTTCAGCTCGCGCACGAACGGGAAGGAGTTCTCCGCCGTCACGGGCCCTCCTCGCTGCGGCGGAAAGGGAGCCGCGGAACGGCTCGTCACGCTACCAGCGGCGGTTCCGCGGTGGAATGACAAAACGGGGACAGTTCGTGCGCCCGCGAATAGCCCGGCCGGTCGACCCCCCACGAGCCGGCCGGCCGGGCCGCACCGCGGGTGCGTCAGTTCGCGCCGAAGATCAGCGCCCAGATCGAGTGGCTCTCCATCACACACCTCCTCATCGCTGCACCCAGGACGAGGCGGGGGCCGGTGCGGCCGGCGTCACGGCATCTCCGGAGGCCACCAGCAATCCCGCGATCACGCCGATGGCGAACGCGGCGGAAACGGATTTCACCAGGGTCCGGATTTTGCAGTAGACGTTCACGACAAGCACTCCCCCGAGCCTCGCTCAAAAACGGATTCCGGCCGGTGGCATCTCTTTTCTTTTCCGGCCGATTCCAGAATGACGCGAGGAGCGCGTGGGGCAGATGCCCGTTGTCACGGGCCTTGTGTGCCGTTTGGCTCAGAACGGGCCAGGGCGCGCAGGACGTGCATCCGGCGGATGAGGATGCGTTTGCGGCCGGTCTCGACAACGCCCCGCTCCCGCAGGACGGCCAGCGCCCGAGCGACGGTCCGGCGGGCGGCGCCGACCTGCCCCGCCATGTCTTCCTGCGAGAATCCCGCCTCGATCACGATGCCCTCCGGCACGGTACGGCCGTGCTCTTCGGCCAGCCGCACGAGGTGGACCGCGACCCGATGGCTCACGTCGTAGGCCGCCGAGGCGACGCGCGCGTTCTCGGCGGCGCGCAGCCGGACGGCGACGGTCTTGATCGTCGCGATGGCGATCTCGGGCCGGGCCCGCAGCACGGCGAGGAACTGGGCACCGGTCAACTGGACGACCTGGCACGGTTCGATGGCGCGGCACGACACCGTGCGCGCCCAGCCGTTGATCGCCGCCAGTTCGCCCAGCACTTCGCCGGGGCCGCGCAGGCCGAAGAGCACCTCGCGGCCGTCCTCGACGATCTTCGAGATCCGCACCCAGCCCGAGACCAGCACGTGGACGTGGTCGGACGGGTCGCCTTCCATGAGCACGTAGTCGTCGGCGCGGAACCGGCGGCGGACGCCCTGGGCGAGCAGGTACTCGCGGTCGGCGTCGGTGAGGTAGGCCAGCAGCGCGCCCTCGGGCGTGTCACTCGCGTCGTGCCCGCTCATCGGAGCCCCTCCCACTCCGTTCCGGATCTCCACCGTAACCCGGCGTGGTGGCCCGGGGCGAGGGCAGGACGACCGGTAGGGTCGCCGCCGTGGCAGGCGAGGACGGACAGGCCGTGGAGATCTACACCGACGGCGCGTGCAGCGGAAACCCGGGACCCGGCGGCTGGGGCGCGGTGCTGACGTACGGGCGGCACGAGCGCGAGCTGTACGGCGGCGAAGCCACCCCGACGACGAACAACCGCATGGAGCTGACGGCGCCGATCCGCGCGCTGGAGAGCCTGAAGCGGCCGTCGCAGGTCCGGGTGTTCACCGACAGCACGTACGTGCGCAACGGCATCACGCAGTGGCTGCCGCGGTGGAAGAGCAACGGCTGGAAGACCGCGGCGCGCGAGCCGGTCAAGAACGCGGACCTGTGGCAGCGCCTCGACGAAGCCGTCCGCGAGCACGAAGTCGAGTGGCTCTGGGTGAAGGGCCACGCGGGCCTCCCGGGCAACGAGCGAGCGGACCGCCTCGCGGTGCGCGGCGCCCAGGAGGCGCGCGAGAGCGGCAAGCCGGTCAACGCGGACTAGTCCACAAAGGACGGCCGCACCGGGCAGGCAGCGACGTGGCACAATTCCCCGATGTCTCCCGCTTCCTGCCCGTGCGGCCTCACCGGGTCCTACGCCGCCTGCTGTGGCCGGTTCCACGAAGGCGGCTTGGCGGCGCCGACCGCCGAGCTGCTGATGCGGTCCCGGTTCAGCGCCTTCGCCGTCGGGGACGCCGCTTACCTGCTGCGCACCTGGCACCCGGACACCCGGCCGCGGAAACTGTCGCTCGACGCCGGCCAGGAGTGGACACGCCTGGAGATCCTCGCCCGCACCGGCGGCGGCCTGCTGCACAACGAGGGCACGGTCGAGTTCCGCGCGCACTACCGCCACCGGGGCCACGACGCCTTCATGGAGGAGAACAGCCGCTTCCGGCGCGACGCCGGCCAGTGGGTCTACCTCGACGCGGAAGCCTGAGGCGGGCCGGATGGGCACCGTCATCGTCGGCGTGGCCGGGACCCTGCTCGGCGTCCTCTTCGGTGGTGACCTCCAGCACCTGCAGGCGTCGCGCACCCACCGGTGGCAGCGGGACGACGCGCTCGGCAAGCTGAAGCAGGCCGCGTACGCCGAATTCCTGCGCTCGATCAGCGCGAGCTACGGCCAGGCGATGGCGGGCCAGCGGACCCGCACCGAGGACGCCCGGCTGCACGCCGTCACGGCCGAGATCGAAGTCCTCGCCGATCGCGAGGTGTCCGGGCCGGTCCGGGACCTCACCGACGCGATCGTCGACGTGCACTCGAAGCTCGCCGAGGGCGCCGGCGTCGAGCAGGCGACCTTGGCCGCGGTCGATCGCCGCCGGCTCGAGGTGGTCGCCCTCTTCAAGGCCGACCTCGGGATCACGCAAACCTGAGGCCGGGCGACCGGATCAAGGGCAGTCACCGAAACCCGTCCCGCGCACCACCTCCGCCGTGCTAAAACTCGGCGGCGATGGGGAAATTGACGCGCCGCGCCCGGGCGAAGGCGGACTACTTCGGCTTCGTCGGCGCGCGGGAATGGCCGCTCGCCGCGTCCGGGCTGGGGGTGCTGCTCGGCGTCGTCACCATTCTGCCCAGCGCCGTCGGCATCGCGCTCTCGGTCGTCGCGCTCGGGCTCGGGATCACCACCTTCACCCGGGACGTCCGGCTGCTGCGCCGTCGCTGGGCCGGGTTCGAGTTCACCACGATCGCCGCGCCCTACCCCACCGACGACCTGCCGCCGCCCGCCGCCTATCCGCCGTCGGGCTACCTCGCCGTGCCCGCTCGGGGGACCGCGCTGGTCAGCGCCGCGATCGACCGGGATCTGTGGGCGGCGCAGCACACGATCACCGTCGCCGAGGAGCCCTACCGGCTGCCGCCCGCGCTGAAGGCGACCGCGCCGCACGTCCTTCCGCTGCGCGCCCGCGGGCGGCTGCTCTTCAACGGCCCGGTCGTCGGCATGCACGGCGATCCACTGCCCGCCGCCGGCGCCCGGCCCGCGCCGATCCGGCTGCACCGGGCGCGGTTCTTCGACGCCGTCTGCTCGAACGAGCTCGGCACGCTGCGCATCACCCGCGGCGAAACCGGCGAAGAGTACGACCTCCGCAAGGCCGAGCTCACCGACTCCGCGGGCGCGCTGCGGACGTTGAGCAGCAGCACCCTGACCGACCTCGTCGGTGTCTCCACCGTCGCCTTCACCACCGACGGCAAGCTCGTCACCGTCCGGCAGTCGTCGCTCAACGCCGCGAGCGGGCTGCTGCTGGCGCCCTCGGGCAGCGGCTCGCTCGAACCCCGTGACCTGCGGACCGCGGACGGCGAACCCCGGCGGCTGCTGCACGACGCCGTCCGCGCGGGCATGGAACGCGAACTGTGCGAGGAAAGCGGGCTCAGGCCCGAAGACGTCCACGAGACCCGGCTGGTCGGCTTCGCGCGCTGGATGGAGCGCGGCGCGAAGCCGGAGTTCTTCGGGCTGACCGAACTGGCCGTCGACAGCGGCGACGTCGCCGGCCTTCGCCCGGTCAGCGGCGAACGCCTCTACAGCGCCGGATCGACGCTCTTCGACGTCGACCTCGCGGCGGTCGGCGCCGCACTGGCCGCGGGTGTCCCGCTGAGCGGGGCACTACCACGGCGGATCTGGGAAGACGGCTCGCTGCCGCTCCTGCTGGCCCTGCGCGCGGCGGCCGCGTGGCACGCGGCGCAGAGCTGACCAACCGGACGAACACCCCCTGTTCCCGGGGTGACCGGGCCGCTACTATCGTCCGCAATTGTTAGGAAAGTTCCCTAACGATGGTCACCTTTCCTCGCCGCCGTGGTGCCTAGGAGGCGCGCTAGTGAGTCATCGGCAAAGAAGAACCACGACGACGCTGTTGGCGGCGGTCACGCTCGCCGTCGCGCTGGGCGGGGCGGCCGTCCCGGCGGCCGCCGGCGGGCAGGTGCCGGCCGGCGCCACCGTCGCCGCGGCCGGGCCGGCCACCGCGGTCCCCGGTTTCCTGATCCAGTCCTCGGCCCAGGTCAGTGACGACTCGGCGGTCTCGAAGCCGGGCTTCAACACCGCCGGCTGGTACCCCGTCGGCCCGCGCTCGACCGTCTACGCCGGGCTGCTCGCCAACGGCAAGTACGCCGACCCGTTCTACTCGACGAACATGAAGAACGTGCCGACCGCGGACTTCAAGGTCCCGTGGTGGTACCGCACCGACCTCACCGTCACCGACACCACCCAGCGCACCTACCTCGACTTCAGCGGCGTGCTGTCCAAGGCCGACGTCTGGGTCAACGGGATGAAGATCGCGGACAAGGCGCAGGTCACCGGCGCCTACACCCGCCAGGACCTGGACATCACCGCGCAGGTCAAGGCGGGCACGAACAGCGTCGCGTTCAAGGTCTACCCGAACGACCCCGACAAGGACCTGTCGATGGGCTGGATCGACTGGGCGCAGACCCCGCCGGACCAGAACATGGGCATCGTGCGGGACGTCCTCGTCCGCCGCAGCGGGCCGGTCGCGCTGCGCGGCGGCCACGTCGTCACGAGGCTGACCGGGACGACGCACGCCGACCTGACCGTCAAGGCCGACGTCCGCAACGACTCGGCGGCCGCGGTCTCGGCCGTCGTGTCCGGCACGGTCGCCGGCAAGGCGATCAGCCAGACCGTTTCCCTGGCGGCCAAGGAAAAGAAGACCGTCACCTTCCCGGTGATCGGGATCGACAACCCGCAGGTGTGGTGGCCGGCCGGGATGGGCGGGCAGCCGCTCTACGACCTCGACCTGACCGCGAGCGTCGGCGGCGCGGCGTCGGACACCTCCCACGAGAGCTTCGGCGTGCGCGAGGTCAAGGCGCCGAAGAACGCCGGCGGCGGCCGGTCGTACACGATCAACGGACGCCCGCTGCTGATCAAGGGCGGCGGCTACTCGCCGGACCTGTTCCTGCGCTGGAACCAGCAGTACGCGGCGGACAAGCTCGCCTACGTCAAGGATCTCGGGCTCAACACCGTGCGCCTGGAAGGGCACATCGAGCCGGACGAGTTCTTCGACCTCGCCGACCGGATGGGCGTGCTCACGCTGCCCGGCTGGGAGTGCTGCGACAAGTGGGAAGGCCAGGTCAACGGCAGCGAGAAGGGCGACCCCTGGACCGCCGCCGACTACCCGGTCGCCAAGGCGTCGATGACCGCGGAGGCCGAACGCCTGCGCGACCACCCGAGCGTCATCTCCTTCCTCATCGGCAGTGACTTCGCGCCCGACGCGACGATCGAGAAGAACTACCTCGACGCGCTGACCGCCGCGGACTGGCCCACCCCGGTGGTCCCGGCCGCGTCGGCGAAGTCGTCGCCGCAGCTCGGCGCGTCCGGCATGAAGATGAACGGGCCGTACGACTACGTCCCGCCGAACTACTGGTACGACAAGGCGCATTCCGATCTGGGCGGTGCGTGGGGCTTCAACTCCGAGACCAGCGCCGGGCCGGACATCCCGACGATGGACACGCTCAAGCGGATGATGTCGCCGAGTGAGCTGGACACGTTGTGGAAGAGCCCGTCGACCGCGCAGTACCACCGGTCGTCGTCCTCGACGTTCGCCAACCTGAAGCTCTACGGCGACGCGCTGACCGGCCGCTACGGCAAGCCGGCGAGCCTGGACGACTTCGTCCGCAAGGCGCAGCTGGCACAGTACGAGAACGTCCGCGCCGAGTTCGAGTCGCACTCGCGCAACTTCAGCGACAGCTCGAACCCGTCGACCGGGATCATCTACTGGATGCTCAACAGCGGCTGGACGTCGCTGCACTGGCAGCTGTTCGACGCCTACCTCGACCAGAACGGCTCCTACTTCGGGGCGAAGAAGGCGAACGAGCCGCTGCACATCCAGTACTCGTACGACACGAAGTCCGTCGTGGTGGTCAACCACAACCACGACGCGGCGTCGAACCTGACCGCGTCGGTCAAGCTCTACAACCTCGACGGGACGGAGAAGTTCACCCAGTCGAAGACGCTCTCGGTGGGCGGTGACGGCGCGAAGACCACCGCGCTCACCATCCCCGCCGTGAGCGGCCTGTCGACGACGTACCTGGCGAAGCTGGTCCTGACCGACCCGTCGGGCAAGGAGGTCAGCCGCAACGTCTACTGGCTCTCCACCAAGGCCGACACGCTCGACTGGGACAACAGCGACTGGTACTACACGCCGACGACGTCGTACGCCGACCTGTCCGGGCTGAACGGCCTCGGCCAGGTGGCGGTCGACACGGCGGCGACTTCGGCGGCCGGCTCCGACGGCACCACGACCACCAAGGTGACGCTGAAGAACAGCTCCACCGGCAAGCTGCCGGCGTTCTTCGTCGACGCGCACGTCCTCGGCGCGGCGGGCGCACCGGTGCTGCCGGTGAAGTGGACCGACAACCAGGTCAGCCTCTGGCCCGGCGAGTCGGCCACGCTGACCGCGACGTACCGGACCGCGGACCTCAAGGGCGCCAAGCCGTCCGTGCGGGTCGCGGGCTGGAACACCGGCACGAAGACGGTGCCGGCGGACGGCACGGCCGGTCCCGGCACCCCGGCCGACTACCAGGCCGAGGACGCCACGATCACCAGTGGTGTCGCGGAGTCGAACCACGCCGGCTTCACCGGCAGCGGGTTCGTCAACTACGACAACGCGACCGGCAGCGCGGTGGAGTTCTCCGTCGACGCGGCCGCCGCCGGCCCCGCCGACGTCGTCCTGCGGTACGCCAACGGCACCACGGTGAACCGCCCGATGGACGTCTCGGTGAACGGCACGAAGGTGGCGTCCGCGCTCGCCTTCGGCGGCACCGGGAACTGGGACACCTGGCAGACGGTCACGGTGCACGTGACGCTGACCGCCGGGGCGAACAAGATCAAGACGACCGCGACGACCGCCAACGGCGGCCCGAACGTCGACAAGATCACCGTCTAGTCCAAGTCCGTGAATGGCTCATCGAGGGACTCTGAGTCCCTCGATGTGCCATTCACGGCTTGAAGGGTGTCCCAGAGCAGGCGCTGGGCGCGGTCCGGGTCGGGGACCGTGGTGCTGATGTCGTCGAAGAGGCGTGTGACACGGTCGAGTGGCGTGTAGCGCGGCCAGCCCGGGTCGCCGGTGGCGATGAACCGGACCCAGGCGTCCGACATCTCCGTCGCCAGCGCCTGGAAGCGCTCGGTCGGGCGTTTGCGGCCGGCGAAGAGGAACCGCCAGTTCTTGTTGCCGATGTCGTCGAACGTCAGCGGCAGGTCGAGCCCGTGCGGTGCGCCGAGACCACGGCCGCGGGGCGCGATCCGCCAGTCGAGGCGGTACATCCAGGCGTCGCGTTGCTTCTCGGCGAACCGGATCGCCGGGATCCACCAGTCCCCCGCCGTCAGCGCCCGGTTGCGGACCTGGTCTTCGGGCCAGTCGAGCAGCTCGGCGTACGCCGCGACGGCCTTCTCGATCTCGGCGGGCCCCAGCATCGTCGAGCCCACGCCCAGGAGCTTCGCGCCGCCCGACTGCAGCCAGCTGAACAGGTCTTCCTCGTCGGCCGTCGTCCCGATGAGCAGCGGGACGTGGCGGACGCCGTCGAGCGGGCGTTCGGGCAGCAGGTCGCCGTCGACGACCACGCGGTAGGTGACCTTGGTGCCCGAGGCGGCCGAAACCCGTTGCTGCGCTTCGAGAATCCGCGTCACCGGCAGTGTCGCCAGTTCGGCGGGCGAGACGTCGAGCTCGGCCAGCACCTGCGACGCGATCGCCGCGCCCTCGGCCGGGGTGTGCACCACCGCGCCGACGCCGGTGCCGCTCTGCACGATCGCCTGGCCGACCAGCCCGCGCGTGGCGGGCACGGCCAGCAGCGTGCCGACCGTGCGGCCGCCGTTGGACTGCCCGGCGAGCGTCACCCGCGCCGGGTCGCCGCCGAACGCGGAGACGTTGCCGCGTACCCACTTCAGCGCGGCGACCTGGTCGCGCAGGGACAAGTTCGAGTCGGCGACGCCGGGCAGGTGCAGCATGCCCAGGACGCCGAGCCGGTAGGCGACGGTCACCACGACCACCCCGCGCCGGGCCAGCGCGGACCCGTCGAACTGGTGCGGCGCCCCCATCACGCCGCCTCCGCCGTGGATCCACACCAGCACCGGGTACGGGCCGGGCGCGTCCGGCGCGTAGACGTTGAGGTAGAGGCAGTCCTCGTCGCCGGTGAAGCCCCGCCCGGTCAGCTCGGGTTGCGGCGCCCGGGGCGCCCAGCCGGTCGCGTCGCGGACGCCGGACCACGCCGGCGTCGGCCGCGGCGCGCGGAAGCGCAGCTCCCCCACCGGTGGCTCGGCGTACGGCACGCCGAGGAACGTCCTGACCCCGTCCCGCGCGGAGCCGCGCACCGCGCCACCCGCGATCTCTGCCATCGTCACGAAGCCAGCCTAGGCGGACAATGCCCGCATGGTGCTCCGCGTCCTGTCGGTCGTCCTGCTCGTCGCCCTCACCGCGATCGGCGCGGCCGCGGTGCTCGCCGGCGTCGCGGAACAGCACGCCGCCGACAACGCGTACGTCGCCGACTTCGCGAGACCGGGCGCGGAGTGCGGGTCGGGTGAGGTGCACTTCGACGAGTCCGACGGCGTGGTGCTGGCCTGCCTGCCGCGCGGCGGGTCCTCGGTGCGCTTCCCGGGCTTCAGCGACGCGCAGAACGACGACGTCGAAGCGCTGGCGAAGAACCTGGGCGCGGACTCGCTGTCGACGGTCGACCGGGCCCGCATCCAGCAGCGCGTCGACGAAATCGCCGCGACCGTGCCGGAGCCGGCCCGGCCGCACTACGACGAGGGCATGTCGCTCGGCCCGGTGTGGGGCGCCGGGCTGGCCTGGGCGGGCGGCGCGGTGGCCCTGCTCGGCGGGCTCGGGCTGTACCTGCGCCGCCGCCGCGGCTAGGAACCGGCCGGCCAGGGCACCTGCGGCGACTTGTAGTACTTGAGCCCCAGCAGTTTCCAGAGCGGTCCCTGGGCGGCGAGCCGCTTCGAGAAGGCCGTCCAGTCGTGCGTGCTCTGCGGCGACCAGCCGAGTTCGGCGATCGCGGCGAGCCGCGGGAAGGCCAGGTACTCGACGTCGGCGCTCGTCTTGACCGTCTCCGTCCACAGTGGAGCTTCGACGCCGGAGACGGCGGACTCGGCGACGCCGGACAGGTACGCGCCGGGGTTCCAGTCGTAGGCCTTCTCGACCTCGACCAGCCCGGCCCAGTCCTGCCCGATCGGCGAGCTCGACGTGTACTTCATGTCGAGGTAGGCGTGGTTCGCCGGGGACAGCACGAGCTTCGTCCCGTTCTTCGTCGCCGTCGCCACCGCGCTGTTGCTCGTCGTGGTGTCCCAGAACTGCGCGACGGTGCCGGCCGCCGGGGTCGCGTTGACGACCTCGTGCCAGGCCACCGCGCTCTTGCCGTGCGACGCGGTGAGCTGCTGGACGCGGTTCATGAACGTCTTGTAGTCCGCCGGTTTCGTCGACGCCGCCTCGTCGCCGCCGATGTGCAGGTACTGGCCCGGCGTCAACGCGGCGAGCTGGCCGAGGACGGCGTCGAGGAACGTGTACGTGATCTCCTTCGACGTGCACAGCGTGCTGAACCCGACGTCGGTGCCGGTGTAGAGCGGGCGCGCCTTGCCGTCGCAGTTCAGCTCGGCGTAGGAGGCCAGCGCGGCGTTCGTGTGGCCCGGCATGTCGATCTCCGGGACGACCGTGATGTACCGCGCCTGCGCGTAGGCGACGATCGCCGCGTAGTCGGCCTGCGTGTAGTAACCGCCCGGCCCGCCGCCGGTCTGGGTGCTGCCGCCGTAGGTCGCCAGCCGCTCCCAGCCGTTGATCACGATCCGCCAGCCCTGGTCGTCGGCCAGGTGCAGGTGCAGCGTGTTCACCTTGTAGCGGGCGAGCTGATCGACGTAGCGCTCGACCTGGGTGACGGTGAAGAAGTGCCGGGCAACGTCGAGCATCGCGCCGCGGTGGCCGAACCGCGGCCGGTCGGTGATCCGGCCGCCGGCCAGCACCCACGGCCCCGCCGCCGTGGTGGCGCCCTGCGCGGCCGGTGGGAGCAGCTGCAAGAGCGTCTGGACGCCGGCGAACAGGCCCGCGGCCTGCCGGGCCCGCACGACCACGCCGGACGCCGTGACGTCGAGCTGGTACCCCTGGTCACCGACCGAATCCGGGGCGCCGGTGAGCAGCAGCCGGACGCCGTCGGTGCCGGACGGCGGTGAGTGCACCGGGATCGTGTAGCCGGTGGACCGGCGCAGGGTCGTCGCGAGCTGCTCGCCGATCGCGGCGACGTCGGCGGAGATCGCGACGCCGGAGCCGAGGGTGAACGTCACCCCGCTCGCCGGGACCGCGCTCGCCGGCGCCGGGACGACACTGCTGAACGGGACGGGCGCCGCCGAGGCGGTGGACCCGCCTCCAGCCAGCGCCGCGGCCGTCAGCGCGGCCACCAGGCCGAGCCACAGCACACGTCTGGTCCGTGAGACCGCCATCAGAACCCTCCATGATCGGACGAAACGGATCAGGCAGGGCCGGAGGAGATGGCGGCGTCCGCTCCCCGAGCCGGGGAAGATTCAACCAGAACGGACCCGCGCGGCACACCGCCACGACGGTCCGGGTGATGATTACCCCGTGCACATCGCGGCAGAGATAGTGGCCCTGGTCGTGACCGTCCTCATCGTCAGCGCCCTCGCGCGGCGGCTGGACTGGTCCGCACCCCTGTGCCTGATCGTCGTCGGCGTCGGCGCGTCCTACGTGCCCGGCGTCCCCGAGTACCACCTGGACCCCGAGGTCGTGCTGCTCGGCCTGCTGCCGCCACTGCTGTACTCGGCGGCCATCCAGACGTCCCTCGTGGACTTCCGCAAGAACCGCGGCGCGATCGGCCTGATGTCGGTCGGGCTGGTCGTGTTCACCGCCTTCGGTGTCGGCCTGGTCGCCTGGGCGGTGATCCCCGGCCTGCCGCTGGCCGGCGGGATCGCGCTCGGCGCCATCGTCGCCCCGCCGGACGCGGTCGCCGCCAGCGTCGTCGCGCGCCGCGTCGGCATGCCCCGCAAGCTGATCCGGCTGCTCGAAGGCGAGAGCCTGTTCAACGACGCGGCCGCGCTGGTCGCCCTGCGCACGGCCGTCGCCGCGCTGGCCGGCTCGGTCAGCCTCTGGCAGGTCGGCGCCGACTTCCTGCGCGCGGCCATCGGCGGGATCGTGGTCGGCCTGGTCATCGGGTTCGCGGCCGCGTTCATCCGGGCGCGGATGAACGAGCCGGTGCTCGACACCGCGCTGTCGTTCGCGGTGCCGTTCATCGCCTACATCCCGGCCGAGGCGATCCACGGGTCCGGCGTGCTCGCGGTGGTCGTCGCCGGGCTGATCCTGGGGCACAAGGCCCCGAAGATCCTCTCCGGCTCCGCGCGCCTGGCCAGCAGGCTGAACTGGCAGACCATCGCGTTCCTGCTGGAGAACATGGTCTTCCTGCTGATCGGCCTGCAGCTGCGGCGGATCCTCAGCGAGGTCAGCGAATCCGGGCTTTCGCTGGGGCTGCTGACCTGGATCTGCGTGGCGGTGCTCGCCGCGACGATCCTCACGCGGATGCTGTGGCTGATCGGCATCGGCACCGTGAAACGGCTCGAACGGCGGCTGCTGCCGAACAAGGCGCAGGCGAAGATCTGGCCGTGGCGCTACTCCGCGGTGATCTCCTGGGCGGGGATGCGCGGGGTCGTGACCCTCGCCGCCGCGTTCGTGCTGCCGACGGACACCCCGCAGCGCGCCGTGCTGGTGCTCGCCGCGTTCGTCGTCGTGGCCGGCACCCTCGCCGTGCAGGGCATGACGCTGCCGCCGCTGATCCGGCGGCTGCGCCTGCCCCGGCCGGACCCGGCCGAGGACGCGCTGCAGGAGGCGTCCGTGCTGCACGACATGACCACCGCGGCGCTGGCGAAGCTCGAGGAGATCCGGCAGCCCGACGACCCGCCCGAGATCATCCAGCGCATCCGCGACCGGCTGCAGAACCGGTCCGACTCGGCGTGGGAGCAGCTCGGCCGGCAGAGCGTGCTGGCCGAGACGCCCAGCGACGCCTACCGCCGACTGCGGATCCAGCTCCTGGAAGTGGAACGCGAGCAGTTCCTGAAGGCCCGTGCCGCCGGCAGCGCCGACGACGACGTCCTGCGGAAGGTCTTGGAGGGCCTCGACATCGAGGAGTCGATGCTCGACCGGGCGGACGAGGAACCCGACGTCGAGGGGCGCGAGCTGCGCACCCCGGCCGCGACCGCGGGTTCGTGCAAGCACCTGGCCCACGAGTGGGTCGACCGGGATCCCAGCTCGCCGGACACCTGCGCGGCCTGCGTCGAGGAAGGGACGACCTGGGTGCACCTGCGGATGTGCCTCAAGTGCGGCAACGTCGCGTGCTGCGACTCCTCGCCGCGCCGCCACGCGACCCGGCACTTCCACGAGAGCCGGCACCCGGTGATGCGCAGCTTCGAGCCCGGCGAGACCTGGCGATGGTGTTTCGTGGACAAACAGCTCGGCTAGGGTCGAGGCCATGAGCACGCCCGAGCAGGAGATCGAGTACCGGCAGCACCGGTTCACCCCGCCGACCGGCGCCACCGAGATCTTCCTGGTCCGGCACGGCGAATCCGCGCCGGCCCGGGCCAGCGACCCGTTCGACCTGGTCGAGGGCCAGGCCGACCCGGACCTCGCGCCGGAGGGCCGCGACCACGCCCAGCGCGTCGGCGTCCGGCTGGCCGGCGAGCGGATCGACGCGATCTACGTGACGACGTTGCGCCGCACGGCGCAGACCGCGGCGCCGCTGGCCGAGAAGCTCGGGATCACGCCGGTCGTCGAACCCGAGATGCGGGAGATCCACCTCGGCGACTGGGAAAACGGCCTCTTCCGCAAGTACACGACCGACGGCCACCCGATCGTCGACCGGCTGTGGGCCGAGCAGCGCTGGGACGTCATCCCGGGCGCGGAGTCCGACGAGGCGTTCGGCGCCCGGCTGCGCGGCGCGCTCACCCGCATCGCCGCCGCCCACCCCGACCAGCGGGTCGCGGTGTTCACCCACGGCGGCGTGATCGGCGAGGTGTTCGCCCAGGCCAGCCGCTCGGTCGAACGGTTCGCGTTCCTCGGCGCGGACAACGGCTCGATCTCGCACCTGGTGCTGCACGGCGACCACTGGATCGTGCGGCGTTTCAACGACACCGCGCACCTGGCTACGCCGCTCGGCTGAGCTTCCCGGCGGCGACGAGCTGCACGGTCACCAGGATCGACACGGCCTCCGCGGCCAGCAGCCCGATCAGGACGAGCACCTGCGTCGTGCCCGCCTGGAGCGGGCCCGCACCGCCCAGCAGCACCCCGACATACGCGCCGGGCAGGGTCACCAGGCCGACCGTGCGGGTTTGGTCGAGCGCCGGGATCAGGGCGTGGCCGGCGCTCGGGCGGCAGATCTCCAGCGCGGCCGGGCGGGGCATGAACCCGAGTGCGAGAGCGGCTTCGTACTCGCCGTGGCGGGCTTCGAGTTCGTCCAGCGCCCGCCGCGCGGCCTGCGACGTCGCCGTCATCGCGCCGCCGATCACGATGCCCGCGATCGGCACGACCGCGATCGGGCGCAGCGGGACGACGCCGGCGCCGAGGACCAGCGCCAGCACCGGTGCGACACCGGCGGCGATCGCGAGGGCCGTCCACGGCAGGTTCGACCAGCCGCCGGCGCGGCGCGCGGACGTCGCCGCCGCGATGCCGAACATGAGCAGCACGAACAGGCCGGTCAGCGGGTTCGAGCGCAGGATCGCGGTGATCACCAGCGACACGAGGGCCAGCTGCGCGACCGCGCGGACGGCGGCGATCAGCACCGCCCGCCCTTGGCCGAGCTCGCCCCAGTGGACGATGGCGGCGCCCGCCACGGCCAGCAGGACCAGCACCGCGATCAGGGCGGGCCCGAAGGTGATCACACCTTCGATCCTGCCCTACGCGGCTTTCAGACGGCGCAGCTGAACTGGCGGCCCGGCTCGCTGGTGGCCTTCTCGGAGAGCACGACGCCGTCGACGACGATCCGGCAGCGCAGCTCGCCGGGGCCGGGGTTCTGCGCGGCGATGCTGTAGAACTCGGTGCGGTCGGCCGGGCCGACGCGGGTGAAGGTCGCCGACCACGGTGTGGCGACCTCGGCCTCCTGGACGAGCGCCGATCCCGCGGCCGAGTAGGTGACGTTGCGGGCGCCGCCGGTACCGAGCAGCTCGTAGACGACGGAGTGGGTCACGGTGCTGACCGCGGCCGGCACGACGGGAGCGGCGACGGGCTCCTCCTTGACCGGGCCGCGAGCCGACCGCGGCACCACGTACGACGTCACGACGAAGGCCAGGACCAGCACCCCGAGCACGACGACCACATTGCCGGTGGGCCGGCAGCGGCCGCGATCACGTCCGGCGAGCGGGACAGGCGGGGCGGGCGGGGCGGACGGCGTCACGATCGGAACACCCATGGAGAGGTCTTCTCTCGTCGAGCGCACTTCCGTCGAGTGCGTCGCCTACATCTCGCCGTGACCTGACTCCGCGTTAGCGCCCGATCGGTGAGAAGTCCAACTTTCACCCAATCGGGCGCGCCGCGGACCTCACATTCGCGCGGGCTGCATCGTCGTTATCAGTGGAGGTCCACAACCGAAGGGGACAGCGATGACAACGGCACACGACGTGATCCGGCAGCAGATCGGCAAGATCGTCGACGGGATCCACGCCAAGGATCTCGACGCGCTCAGGCGGATCTACGCGGCGGACGTCGTGTCGTTCGACGTCGAGCCGCCGCTGCAGCACGTCGGGGTCGAGGCGAAGCTGAAGAACTGGGCGAGAGCGTTCACGTTCTTCGCGGAGGTGAGCTACGAGGTCCGCGACCTGACTCTCACCGTGGGTGACGACGTGGCGTTCGGCCACTGCTTCGGCCGCCTCAGCGGCACCCTGGGCGACGGAACGGTGACGAACGGAATGTGGGTCAGAGCGACGTTCTGCTTCCGCAAGATCGACGGCGACTGGCTGATCGTCCACGACCAGGCCTCGGTGCCCTTCGACATGTCCAGCGGCCGTGGGGTGGTGGACCTCGACCCGTGACCAGCCGCTCGGCCCCGGCGTCGGGGAGCATCTGCACGGTAGGCGGGCGCGGCGTCGTGAGGCTCGAGCCGTTCGGCTTCGGCTTCGGCTTCGGCTTCGGCTTCGGCTTCGGCTTCGGCTTCGGCTTCGGCTTCGGCTTCGGCTTCGGCTTCGGCTTCGGCACGATAGGCGGGCGCAGCGTCGTGAGGCTCAAACTGTCACCGATCGACCAGGTCGGCTTCAGACATGCATCCCCCACACCCGTGCCCCGTCGGCGAGCATCCAGTGGGCGGGCACACGAAGCGGACTCGAGCCGTGCTCAATCCACCAGGCCGGCTTCGGCGAGCATCCGCAGCACCCGTTGCCCGGCCGGCGGGCACCGCGAAGCGTCCGCCGAACCCAGCCAGGCCGCCTCCGCGATCTCCCGCGACGGCGCCGGCTCGCCCTCGTGCGCGGCCGTGTAGCAGGTCATCCGCACCAGGCGGCCGTCGGCGAACCCGTCCGCCTGCTCTTCCAGCGCGGCGAAGAACCGGAAGCTGAGCGGGTCGAGCGTGATCCCGAGCTCCTCACGGATCTCCCGGCACAACCCCGCGACGTCGCCCTCGCCCGGCTCGCGCTTGCCGCCGGGCAGGTAGAACTTCGTCTTTCCGGTGGTGCGGACCGACAGCAGCCGCCGGTCGCGGACGTGGATCCAGGCCAGCGAGTCGACGGGCGGCGCGAAATTGTCGGACCCAAGGTGCATGATCGGAGTATGTACGAAGAGGTGGCACCACCCCCGCCGCTGCGGGGCGTCGCCCGCTGCGTGTGGCGGTCGGCCGCCTCCGCGCCGAAGCGGATCGTGCCCGATGGCTGCCTGGACCTGGTCGTCGGCGAGGCCGGCGTGTTCGTCGCGGGCCCGGACACCCGGGCCTGGTCGTCGGTGACCGCGCCCGGCGAGGTCATGCGCGGCGTCCGGTTCACCCCCGGCCGCGCGGCGGCGGTACTCGGCGTGGCCGCCGACGAGCTGCGCGATCGCCGCGTCCCCCTGCGTGAGCTGTGGGGCCACGAGGGTGAGCTGCTCGCCGAGCGGCTGCTTTCCGGCGACCTGTCCCCGGCGGCTGCGGTCGCCGCCCGGTTGCCGGGCGCCCCACCGCCCGATCCGGCGGTGGCGGCGCTGGTCGCACGGCTGGACGCCGGGGCCACCCGGGTCACCGAAGCCGCCGGTCGCGTCGGCGTCGCCGAACGCCGGCTGCGGCGTCGCTTCGTCCAGGCGATCGGCTACGGGCCGGCCACCTACCTGCGGGTGAGCCGGTTCCAGCGCGCGGTCTCGCTGGCGATGCGGACACCGGGGCTGGCCGCGCTGGCCGCCGCCGCGGGCTACGCCGACCAGGCGCACCTCAGCCGGGACGTCCGCGCGCTGACCGGCCTGACCCCGCGCGTCTACTTCGCCGGGCGGTCCACTGTGGACGAGGCCCGTTCGGCGTAACGGCGGAGGTGGGGCGCGGCCCGGATCGGTGAGCGGGCGGTGCGCGACCACCGGGAGCGCTATCCTCCCCTCGACGTGTGACCAGGGCTTCGGTCGGGAGGGTGTGTGGCCACCATCAGCGACGTCGCGGCGAGGGCCGGCGTCTCCACGGCGACCGTGTCGCGCGCGCTCAACGGCAAGTCCACAGTGGACCCGACGTTGGCCGCGCGGGTGCAGGAAGCCGCCACCGAACTCGGCTATCACCCGAACGGCTTGGCCCGGAACCTGCGCCGGCAGGAGACGGCGGTGCTCGCGCTGATCATCTCCGACGTCGAGAACCCGTTCTTCACGGCGATCGCGCGCGGCGTCGAAGACCTCGCGCAGCGGTCCGGCTACTCGGTGGTGCTCTGCAACTCGGACGAAAACGAGGACAAGGAGCGGCGCTACATCGAGGTCGCGCTGCAGGAGCGGGTCGCCGGGGTGGTGCTGTCCCCGACGGGCCGGTCGACGAACGTCGAGGGCCTGCACCGCCAGGGCACGCCGCTGGTGGCGGTGGACCGGCCGCTGCCGGCCGCGGCGGGCGACCAGGTGCTGGTCGACACCCGCCACGCGGCGGCCGAGGCGACCCGCCACCTGCTGGCGGGCGGCTACCGCCGGATCGGCTGCCTGACGGGCCCCGCGGGCGTCCGCACGGCCGACGACCGCCTTGCGGGCTACGCCGACGTGGTCGGCGAGGACAACGTCGTGTCCCGGCGGGCGGAGTACCGCGCGGAAGGAGCCCGGCTGGCGGCATTGGAGCTGCTGGACGAGCCGTCCCCGCCGGACGCGCTCCTGGTCGCGAACAGCACGATGGCGATCGGAGTCCTGGAGGCGCTGTCGGCCCGCGGCCTGCGCTCGGGCCGCGACATCGGCATCGTCTCCTTCGACGACGCCCCCTGGACCACCCTGATCGACCCGCCCCTGACGGTGGTTGCCCAGCCGGCCTACGAAGTCGGCCGGGTAGCGGCGCAACTGCTGCTGGCGCGCATCTCGGACAGCACCCGCGACACGACCACCACCACGCTGGAAGCCCGGTTGATCGAGCGGAAGAGTTCCCGCCGCTGACCCCACGGCCCGGCGGAAGGTCGTCTGGCTCACCGAGCGGATCGGCTCACGCACCGAGAAGTCGATTCACGCGCCCAGGTCGCCCGGCCGGGCCTACCCAGAAGGGTCGGCTCGCGTACCCGGACAGTCGACTCGCGTCCCCAGAGGGTCGGCCCACGTACGCAGAGAATCGGCTCGCGTGTCTGGAGCACCGGCTCGAGTACAAGGATGGTCGGCTCGTGTGTCTAGAGAGTCGGCTCGCGTGCCTGGAGAGTCGGCCCGCGTACGCAGAGAGTCGGCTCACGCGAATCCGGACCGGAGGCGAGAGCCGGGGACAGACGTGCCTGGGGGGCCGGCTCGTGCCAGGCCCCCCAGGCACGCCCCACCCCCTGTGTCCCCCATGGCCGGCGGCAACCCGCCGGATCCTGTGAGCACGGAGCGGAAATCGTTTACTCACACGGAACGTAAGGCTCGGACCGTGGCGTGTCAAGCCTGGACAAGCTCGCCCGATGCGGGCAGAATTTGCGAAAGTTGCCTACTCAACGTGTTGGATGATGTGCGTAAAGTGTCGATCTCTGGTGAATTCGCCCACAGATAGGGCACGAACCCGCACGAACCCGCACAGCCGCGCTGTTTCGGGTTAACCTGAGCGGCATGTCTGTAGCGCTGGAGAACATCCTCGCCAAGGCGGGTCTGAAGGTCGACGCGAACGAGTTCCTGACGCTCGTCGAAGACGCGGCGCGCAGACTGTCCCCACCGAATCCGGATCCCTCGCACTACTTCTCGGCCGACCAGCGCGCCGCGCTCACCGATGTCGGCCTGGACCTCTCGCCGCGGCGAGAAGAAGAGCCGGACTTCCGGGCGCGCACCGTCGCCGCCCACGCCGTGCTCGCCGAAGGCGCTCTCAGTGTCAACGAAGCCGCGAAAGCCCTGGGGGTCGACGACAGCCGGATCCGGCACCGCCTCAAGGAAGGGCGCCTGACCGGCTGGAAGGACGGCGGCTGGCGGCTCCCGGCGTGGCAGTTCGCCGGCTCGGGTGTGCTGCCCGGCCTCGAGGTCGTGCTCAAAGCCCTGCCCGAGGACCAGCCCGCGCTGGTCGTCGCCGCGTTCATGAGCACTCCCCAACCCGATCTGGTGATCAACGACCACCCGGCGACCCCGCGCCAGTGGCTCCTCTCGGGCGGTGACCCGGAGCACGTCGCGCGCCTCATCGCCACGCTCGGCTCGCCGTTCTAGGCTGGGCCTCCCCGAGCAAGATCACCGACAAGGACGGACCACCCCCGACCCATGGCCCGGCTACCGCTGCCGCCCGCCCGATCCGTCCTGGTCCGGCAGCTGAATCGCGCCAGTGACGTGGTGACGGTCCAGCCCGCGACCAGGCTGGTGCGGATCTTCACGGCGCACGGCAACCACCCCCAGCAGTGGAACTCGTTCCGCTACACCGGCCCGCTCCCGCACGGCCGGTTCGACCAGCAGTCGCCCGGCCGCGGTGGCGCGCCGGTCACCGACCCCGCGAACGGGGTGCTCTACTTCGGCCTCACCGTGCGGACGTCGATCGCGGAGGTCTACCAGACCAGCTCGACGGTCGACCGCCGCACCCGCGGTCCCCGGCTGGTCGTGGTCCGCCCGACCCGCACGCTGCGCCTGCTCGACCTGACCGGCCTGTGGCCGACCCGGGTCGGCGCGTCGCAGGAGATCTCGAGCGGGCCGAAGAAGCTGACGCAGGCCTGGGCGCGCGCGATCCGCGCGGCCTTCAGCGACCTCGACGGCCTCTGGTACCGCTCCTCGATGGACTCCGGCGACCCCGCGATCTGCCTGTGGGACCCGCCGGCGGGCGCGGCCCTGCCGATCGCGCCGGACGTCCTGCTGCCGCTCGACCACCCCGGCCTCGACGTCCCGCTGGGCCGCGTCTGCGAAGAGCTGAACTACACGCTGCTGAACTGAGCTTCGAGCAGGGGGACGACCGCGCGCAGGTCACCGTCGTCGACGACGTGGGTCGCGGCGGCCCGGGCCGCCGCGTCGCCGTTGAACGCGACGCTCATCCCGGCCGCGGCGAACAGCTTCAGGTCCGAACGGCTGTCCCCGATCGCGGCGCACCGCTCCGGCGGAAGCCCCAGGCCGGCCGCGAAACTCAGGGCGAAGTCGCGTTTGCCGTACTCGTCGAGGTGCCGGCCGACGCGGCCGGTGTAGCGTCCGCCGTCGGCCTCGGGCACCGTCCCGCAGGCCGCGGCGAAGCCGAACCGGTCGACGAGCATCTTGCCGACCGGCGCCCACGCGAGCGTGGTCAGGATCGGCCGCAGGCCGTGGGCGCGGCACCACGCCACGGTCTCGGCGATCCCGTCGACCAGCGGCAGCGTTTCGAGGTGCGCCCGGATCTCCGCCTCCGAGCGCCCGGCCCAGCCGCGGGCGTCGACCGTCGCCACCTCTTCGTTCGTGATCCGGCCTTCGGCGTAGGCGATCTCGGCCGCGATCAGCGCGTCCCCGCCGCCGAGCCGCGCGGCGACCCAGGCCGACGAGCTCGTGCCGGGCACGAGCGTGCCGTCGACGTCGAAGCACACCAGCCCGCGCGGCTCAGCCAAGGGTGCCCCGCGGGCAGACGAACCCGACGATCTCCGAGGCGATCAGCCCGGCCTGCTCGGCCGGGTCGGCGTCGAGGATCGCGCGCGTCTGTTCTTCGGAAGTCCGGAAGAACGCCACCCCGGTCACCGGCAGCGCGGCCGACGGCTCCGGGATCGCCCCCGCGAGCCGCAGCGCCCCGGCGGCCTGCTGGGCGCGGGCCGCGGACAGGTGACGGGCCCGCAGTTCCCGCGCCATCTCGTCGGAGATCTCGTCGGCGCGGGGTCCCTTGCGGAACAGCACCATGCGCCAGGTCTCCAGTTCGAAATCCACCTCGGGCAGCGTCATGGGTACGAAGATTCGCAGGCCGTCGCGGCCGGGACAAGACCGGTGCGGTTACAGGTGCCGCCCCCACCACTCGAGGATCGCGTCGAAGCGCTGGACGCGGTGGCGCGGCCGGCCGGACCGGGACAGTTCGTGGCCTTCGCCGGGGAACAGCAGGAACTCCGCGTCCGCGCCGGCGCGGCGCAGCGCGACGAACATCCGCTGCGCCTGCTCCAGCGGGCAGCGCCAGTCCTGCTCCGAGTGGACCACCGCGAACGGGATGCGGATCTTGTCCGCGTAACTGAGCGGGCTGCGGTCGCGCTGCACCTCGGGGTCGGTGCCGATGTAGGAGTCGACGAACGAGTAGCCGATGTCGGAGCTGCCGACCATCGAGTCCCACGCGTTCACCGCGCGCTCGCTCCACGCGGCGCGGAACCGCTCGCCGTGGTGGGCCGCGAGCCAGCTCGTCATGAACCCGCCGTACGAACCGCCCATGATCCCGACGCGCGAGGCGTCCAGGTCCGGGCGCTCCAGCGCCTTGTCGAGCAGGGCCAGGACGTCGTCGGCATCGACCGTGCCGAAGGCGTGGGTGATCGCGTGGCCGTGCTGCTGGCCGTAGCCCGCCGAACCACGCGGGTTGCCGAGCACCACGGCGTACCCGGCGGACGCGAACACCTGCGCCTCGTCGAACACCGCCCAGTCCTGCTGGGCGAACGGGCCGCCGTGCACCACGCGCAGCACCGGGTGCGGGCCCTCGCCTTCGGGCAGCACCAGCCAGCCGTGCACCGCGTAGCCGTCCGGGGCCCGGGTCTCCAGCTCGATCAGCGGCCGGAGTCCCTTGTCCCGCAACGGCTTCGAGTAGTCGGTCAGCACGCGCGGGGTGTCCGCGCCGAGCAGCACGACCTCGCCGGCCGTCTCCGGCGTGGCGACGACCGCCGCGATCACCGGGCCGTCCACGGTGAACGACCGGAGCACGGTGAGGTCCGCGTAGACCACCGGCAGGTCGGCCAGCGGCGCGTCCGCGGCGTCGAACGGGACCGCGCGCAGTTCCACCGCGCCGCGGTTGCGGACAGCCACGAGCACGTCGCCCTCGCGCACCGCCGGCGGCCCGGCGGACGCGTCGCAGTCGACCGTCTCGATGTCGGTGAGCCGGCGGGCCTTCACCGCTCCGGCGCCGAACGCCGGTGTCGCGGCGTAAAGCCCGGTCGCCGCGGCCTCGCGATGCTCCGCAAAGGACTGTCCGAAGTAGAACAACGTGCCGTCGGGGCCGAACACCGGGCGCTCCGAGTAGCCCTCGCCGCGCACGACGACCTCGGGTTCGCCGCCCTCGGCGGCGATCGCGCAGAGGTCGCGCACCTCGGTCTCGGCCGCACCCCAGTCCGGCGGCGCGGTGAAGACGATCCGGGTGCCGTCGGGCGTCCACACCGGGCCGGCCGGGTCGAACCCGCCCGAGGTCAGCGGCTCCGGCTCCAGCAGCTCGCCCGCCTCGAAGGCCGCGACGGCGTCCACCGCGAACAGGCGCTGGACGCGGTCGAGGAGGAACCCGACGTCGTCGATCCGGTAGTCCATGCGCGTGATCCGGCGCGGGGCCTCGGCCGCCGGTTCCGGTGTCTCGCCGTCGGCGTCCGCCGTCCCGTACCGGCCGGCTTCGGGCACCCTCGCGACGAAGGCGACGCGCCGGGAGTCCGGCGCCCACACCGGCTCGCCGACGCCGAGGTGCAGCGACGTGAGGCGCTTCGCCTCACCGCCGCCGGCCGCCATCAGGTGCAGCTGCGGGCGCCCGTCGGCACCCTCGCCCTCGCCGGCGCGCAGGAACGCCACCCAGCGCCCGTCCGGGGAGATCGACGGCGCCGAGTCGCGCGGACCGTGCGTCCACGCGGACTCGCCGCCGTCGAGCGACACCCGCCGCAGCGCGCTGTGCGCGGCGTTCGTCTTCAGGTCGGGGTTCTGCACCGCGGTCAGCAGCAGGTCTCCGCGCAGGGCGGGACGGCCGGGGACGACGATGGCTTCGATGTCGGCTGGGCGCACCCGTCCGACCGTACCCGAATCCTTTAGCGGTGCGAACGACTTTAGTCGGGCGGCGTCACGCCGCCACCTGCTTGCGCTCGTCGCGGCGGGCCTTCGCGAGGCTGGCCACCGTCGTGATGGTGAGCACGACGATGATCACGCCGAGGGAGATCCAGTTGTTGATGTCCAGCCAGTCCGGCACCACGTGGTACTCGTGCAGCGCGTGCAGGAACAGCTTCGCGCCGATGAACGCGAGGATCACGGCGAGGCCGTAGGTGAGGTAGACCAGCTTCGTCACCAGGCCACCGAGCAGGAAGTAGAGCTGTCGCAGGCCCATCAGCGCGAACGCGTTGGCGGTGAAGACGAGGAACGCCTCCTGCGTGATGCCGAAGATCGCCGGGATCGAGTCGACGGCGAAGAGCAGGTCCGCGGAGCCGATGGCGACGATCACCAGCAGCATCGGCGTGATCATCCGCTTGCCGTTGATCTTCACCGTGTACTTGTGGTCGTGGTAGTCGTCGGTGACCGGGGCGATCTTGCGGACCTGCCGGGTGACGGCGTTCTCGTGGTACTCCTCGTCCTCGCCCTTGCCGCGCAGCATGCTGATCGCGGTCCAGACCAGGATCGCGCCGAAGAGGAAGAACACCCAGACGAACTGCTCGATCAGGGCGGCGCCGACGGCGATGAACACACTGCGCATCGCCAGCGCCAGCAGGATCCCGACCAGCAGCACGCGGTGCTGGTGGATGGCGGGCACCTTGAACGACGCCATGATGATCATGAAGATGAACAGGTTGTCGACGCTCAGCGAGTACTCGGTGATGTACCCGGTGAAGAACTCGACCCCCGGGTCGTGCCCGGCGAAGAACCACACGCCGGCGCCGAAGAGCACCGCGCAGGACACGTAGAAGACCACCCAGCGCGCGGCTTCACCCGTGGTGACCGCGTGCGGCTTGTGATCGACGATGACCAGGTCGAGCGCGATGAGCGCGAGCAGGCCACCGATCGTGGCGATCCACAGCCACAGGGGGACAGTCATGGAACTCGAACCTCCGGATAGTGCGCATGAGCAACTAACCGGAGGTCTCTTCCGCCGGTGCGAACACCGGCCGACGGTGCCGGGGGCGCAGGCCACCGTGCTGACGACACCGCCGCGAAGGAATACTCCCCTCACAGCGCGTCCAGTTTGCCGGTTCTCCCCGCCCGAGCGCCAGCCGGAATCGCGCACGTCACCGGGTTGGTCCTGTAATTCCGGTCACTTCGGTCCACCAGGTGGTCCCGGGCGGGCGATCAGCGTGTGATCGACGTGAGTTGCGGAGGGCACTCTCAGGAAACTTCACATACGGTCACCTCGTGCCCCGACTCCCGCTCCCGCGCTCCCGCCGCGGCCGCCTCACCGCGCTCGGCGCCGTCGTGGTGGTCCTGGCCGCCGCGACCGTCCTCTGGGCGACGCGCGACACGGCCCCGCCCGCGGTGCCCACCCAGGACGCGCTGATCGACATGCCCGCCGCGCCGGGTTCGGCCGAGCAGATCAAGATCGACACGACCACCTACCTGCCCGCCACCGTGCCCGCGCCCGCGGTGCTGCTCGCGCACGGCTTCGGCGGGGACAAGACCAGCGTCGCCGACGACGCCCGCGAGCTCGCCCGGAAGGGCTTCGTCGTGATGACGTGGTCCGCGCGCGGGTTCGGCAAGAGCACCGGCAAGATCGGCCTGAACGACCCGGACGGCGAAGTCGCCGACGCGTCCCGGCTGATCGACCGGCTGGTCGCGCAGCACCAGGTGACGACCGATCCGAACGGCGACCCGAAGATCGCCGTCACCGGCGCGTCCTACGGCGGCGCGCTGTCGCTGTTGCTGGCCGGCACGGACAAGCGCGTCGACGCGATCGCGCCGGTGATCACCTACAACGACCTCGGGCAGGCCCTGGTCCCGAACGCGGCCGCCCCGAAGGCGCCGGCGGCGGGCACCCCGGCCGCCGGGGCGTTCGCGACCGACGGCGTGTTCAAGAAGAGCTGGGCCGGCATCTTCTTCTCGGCCGGCTCCGGCCCCGCCTCGAGCGGCGCGCCGTCGGCCGACGCACCCGAAGCCGGGCAGGCGACCGACACCGGGGCGAGCGGCGCCGCCGGGGCCGCTGCCGCCGTCCCGGCCGCGCCTTCGGGCGGGGGCGGGCCGCGCGCCGGGTCGGCCGACCCGTGCGGCCGGTTCACCGCCGCCGTCTGCAAGGCCTACACCGAGCTGGGCACCACCGGCGCGTCGAGCCAGGCGAGCCTCGACCTGCTGCGCCGCGTTTCCCCGGTGTCCGTGACGAGCAAGATCACCGTGCCGACGATGCTGGTGCAGGGCGAGAGCGACACCCTGTTCGGCCTCGACCAGGCCGACGCGACCGCCCGGCAGATCACCGCGGCGGGCGGCAAGGTCAAGACCGTCTGGTACACCGGCGGCCACGACGGCGGCAAGCCCGGACCGCAGCTGCGCGGGAAGATCGGCGACTTCCTCTGGACCGCCGTCACCGGCGGCGACCCCGGCACCGGCTTCGGCTACGACGTCCAGGGCACGTTGCGCGCCAACGGAACGCCGTCGGTGCGCACCGTCAACGCCACCACCTACCCCGGCCTGACCGGCCCGGCCACCGAGCGGCGAATGCTGCCGATGACCGGCCCGGTCCAGCCGGTCGTCCGCCCCGCCGGCGCGAATCCCTCGGCGGTGAGCGGGATCCCCGGGCTCAACGGCCTCGCGAGCAGCACGTCGCGGCTCGGCGCGCTGTTCAGCAACGACCCGCCGGGCCAGGCCGCGCAGTTCACCACCGCGCCGGTCGACGGGCAGGTCGTCGTCAGCGGCTCGTCCACCGTGCGGCTGCAGATCGCCGCGGACCCGGCGCAACCGCAGCCGGAAGCCGTGCTGTTCGCGAAGCTCTACGACGTCGGCCAGGACGGCTCGCGGGTGCTGCCGGCCAACGCGATCGCCCCGTTCCGGGTGAGCGGGCTGCCGGCCAACGGCAACCCGGTCGAGGTCACCGTGACGCTGCCGGGCATCGTCCGGCCGATCGAGGGCGGGCACTCGCTACGGCTGGTCGTCGGCACCACCGACCAGGCGTTCGCCGCGCCGGCCGCGCCCGCGGTGTTCCGCATCGCGCTCGCCGGCGGCGGCGCCGCGCTGGCCCTGCCGGTCGTGCCCGGGACGTCGGTCGGCACGCCGGCCCCGGTCGGGCAGCTCGTCGGCATCGCCGTGACGCTCGCGATCGCCCTCGCCGCCGTGCTCTTCGCGGCGCTGCGGCGGCGCCGGGCGACCGACGTCGACCCGGAGCTTTCCACCACCCCGCTGGTCATCGAGGGGCTGCGCAAGACGTACGCGGGCGGGTTCGTCGCCGTGAACGACCTGTCGTTCCGCGTCGAGCCGGGCCAGGTGCTGGGCCTGCTCGGGCCGAACGGCGCGGGCAAGACCACCACGCTGCGGATGCTGATGGGCCTGATCACGCCGACCGAAGGCAGCATCCGCGTGTTCGGGCACAAGATCACCGCCGGCGCGCCGGTGCTCTCGCGCATCGGCTCGTTCGTCGAAGGATCCGGCTTCCTGCCGCACCTGTCCGGCCGCGAGAACCTCCGGCTGTACTGGGCGAGCACCGGACGGCCGGCGGAGAAGGCGCACTTCGGCGAGGCGCTGGAGATCGCCGGGCTCGGCACCGCGGTCGACCGCCGGGTGCGGACCTACAGCCAGGGCATGCGGCAGCGGCTGGCGATCGCCCAGGCGATGCTCGGCCTGCCGGAGCTCATGGTGCTCGACGAACCGACCAACGGGCTCGACCCGCCCCAGATCCACCAGATGCGCGAGGTGCTGCAGCGCTACGCCGCGACCGGGCGCACCGTGGTGGTGTCCAGCCACCTGCTGGCCGAGGTCGAGCAGACCTGCACGCACGTCGTGGTCATGCACCGCGGCGCGCTGGTCGCCTCGGGCGAGGTCGGCGAGCTGGCCGCGGCCGGCGGCGAGGCGACGTTCCGGGTCGACGACCCGGCCGCGGCCGCCGCGGCGCTGAAGGCCATCGGCGGGGTCGGCACGGTCGACGTCGAAGGCGACCTGGTGCACGCCGACCTCGACGGGCTGCCGCGGGCCGAAGCCATTGCGGCGCTGGTCCGCGCCGGGGTCGCCGTGGAGCAGGCCGGGCCGCGGCGCCGGCTGGAAGACGCGTTCCTGCAACTGGTGGGAGACCAGTCGTGAACAGCTCGAATTCCGGGGTCCACACCGACCCGCACGCGCTGGACGAGCTGAGCGACCTCGCGTCGAGCGAACACGCCGGGGTCGGGCCGGACGGCGCCGTCGCGGGCTACTCCGCGCGGCGGACGCTCGGTCTCGGCGTCGAACTCCGGCGTCAGCTCAAGCGGCGGCGGACGCAATTGCTGCTCGGGTTCGTCGCGATCCTGCCGTTCATCCTGGTGATCGCGTTCGAGGCGGGGCAGTCGAACCCGAACCGGCGCAGCGGCGGGTTCGTCGACCTGGCCACGGCCAGCGCGCCGAACTTCGTGGTGCTGGCGCTGTTCGTGTCGGGCACGTTCCTGCTGCCGATGATCGTCGCGCTGTTCTTCGGCGACACCATCGCGAGCGAGGCGTCCTGGTCGAGCCTGAAGTACCTGCTGGCGATCCCGGTGCCGCGGCACCGGGTGCTGCGGCAGAAGGCGATCGTGTCGGGGATCCTGTCGGCGGCGGCGCTGATCCTGCTGCCGCTGGTCTCGCTCGGCGTCGGTGTGATCTGGTACGGCGCGGGCGACGCGATCAGCCCGACCGGCGACGCGGTGTCCTTCGGCGACAGCCTGCTCGCCATCGCACTGTCCACTGTGTACATCATCCTGCAGCTGGCCTGGGTGGCCGGGCTCGCGCTGGCGTTGAGCGTGACGACCGACGCCCCGCTCGGCGCGGTCGGCGGCGCGGTGCTGGTGGCGATCCTGTCGCAGATCCTCGACCAGATCACGGCGCTGGAAGGCCTGCGCAACTACCTGCCGACGCACTACGGGTTCTCCTGGATGGACCTGATCTCCACCGACGTCGACTGGACGAACCTGGCCAGCGGCCTGCTGTCGGCGACCATCTACGGCACGGTGTTCTTCCTCTACGCGGGCCGCCGGTTCGCCAAGAAGGACATCACCAGCTGAGGCGCGCCCGGCCGGTTTCCGACCGCGCCGGGCCCGCCCCGGCGCGGTACGGTCGGGCCGTGCCGATCACCCTTGAGAGCCAGTCCGACGTCGCCGTGCTCCGGATCGACCACGGCAAGGGCAACACCCTCGACTCCGACTCGTGCCGGGAGCTCGTGCTGCGGCTGGAGGAGGCCGGCGCGGCCCGCGCGGTCGTGCTGACCGGCACCGGCGGGATCTTCTCCGCCGGCGTCGACCTCAGGCGGATCGGCGAGGGCGGCGCCGCCTACGTGTCCGAGTTCCTGCCGCTGCTGTCGGACGCGCTGCTGGCGGTGTTCGGCTTCCCGCGTCCGGTGGTCGCGGCGCTCAACGGCCACGCGATCGCCGGCGGCGCGGTCCTCGCCGCGGCGTGCGACCACCGCGTGCTCAGCAGCGGGCCCGGCCGGATCGGCGTCACCGAACTGCTCGTCGGGCTGCCGTTCCCGCTCGCCGCGCTGGAGATCCTCCGCTGCGCGTACGGGACGACACCGCTGCCGTCGCTGACGTATTCGGGCGCGACCGTCGGCGGCGAGGACGCGCTCGCCCGCGGCCTCGCCGACGAGCTGGCCCCGCCGGAGGAGGTCCTCGAGCGGGCGCTCGCCATCGCGACCCGGCTCGGCGGGCTGCCCGCCGAGCCGTTCGCGCACACCAAGGCCCAGATCCACCAGCCCTACCACGAGCGGATCGCGGAGTACCGCCACGCCGACGACCCCGAGGTCGAGCGGATGTGGCGCGCGCCGGAGGCGCTCGACGCCGTCAAGTCCTACGTGGCCAAGGTGCTCGGCGGCCGCGGCTAGAACAGCTAGACCGCTCGGACGCCGGTTTCGGCGAGGGACTTGATGCCGTCCACCGTGCGCTGCATGTTGTCGTGCAGCTCGCCCAGGCGCATCGCGACGATCTCTTCCTCGTGCTCGGGCATCGAGCCGATGATGGCCGTCAGGTTCGACGGGCCCGGGCCGATCTGGGCCCACTGGCGCAGGATCGTGCCTTCGCCGTCCGGGATCAGCTGGAACTTCCACGACGCCGCCGGGTTCGCGACGTCCATCACGGCCCACGCGAACAGCCGTCCGGGCTCGTAGCCGGTGATGGTCGAGACCGTCTCCCACTCCCCCGCGACCGGGTGGGAGTTGCGGCCGCGGAACTGCGCGCCGAGTCCGGGCGCGCTGCCTTCGACCCAGCCGCCGCCCTGGAACTCGGTGGAGAACCGGGAGGGCAGGTCGACGTCCAGCAACCAGTGCCAGACCTCGGCCGGCGACGCCTCGATGCGGACCTCGACCTGGGTGGTCGGGCAGTCGGAAACCTTCATGGCGGACCCCTCGCTCGATGCCGGTGCCTTCTCGTTCCGGACCGTAACGTGGCGCCGATCACCCGGACAACTTGCACAATGCGCGCGACCGCGCAGGGTTGAGGACGCCACCCCGCGGCCCCCGGACCCGCCGAAAGTCGGGTCCTGGCCGGTGGTGCGCCCAGTCAGCCGATTGCCCACCACGGCCGGTTCTGTGAGGGTGCCACGCAATGGCCCGAAGCCGGGGAGGGTGCTTCATGCGCAGACTGTTCACCGCTTGTTCGGCGGCGTTGCTGACGCTGGCCGCGCTGGCGGGCCTCGCGCCGTCGGCCGGCGCGGCGACCGACATCGAAGCGGCCCTGCGGCGGATCCCCGGCCTGACCATCGTCAAAGAGGACCCGGCACCCGCGGGTTTCCGGTTCTTCGAGCTGACCTTCACCCAGCCCGCCGACCACCGCCACCCCGGCGCCGGCACGTTCCAGCAGCGGTTCACCCTGCTGCACCGCGACTTCGCCGCACCGACGGTCGCCTTCACCAGCGGCTACAACGTCAGCACCGCGCCGAACCGGTCCGAGCCGACGCAGCTCGTGAACGGCAACCAGCTTTCGATGGAGTACCGCTACTTCACGCCGTCGCGGCCGCAGCCGGAGAACTGGGCGCAGCAGCTGACCATCTGGCAGGCCGCCGCCGACGAGCACCGCGCCGTGCAGGCGTTCAAGGCGATCTACCCGGGCAAGTGGCTGGCCACCGGCGGCAGCAAGGGCGGCATGACCGCCACGTACTTCCGGCGTTTCTTCCCCGACGACGTCGACGGGACGGTCCCCTACGTCGCGCCCAACGACGTCATCGACCCGATCGACGTCTACAACAAGTTCCTGTCCAAGGTCGGCAACGATCCCGGCTGCCGCGATGCGTTGAAGGCCATCCAGCGCGACGCGCTGAAGCGGCGTGACGAACTCGGTGCGATCGCCGCGGTGGACGCGGCGAAACGAGGCCTCACGTTCTCGATCGTCGGCTCGGCCGACAAGTCCCTCGAGATCTCGGTGATCGACTCGTACTTCGCGTTCTGGCAGTACCAGACCCAGGCGGACTGCGCGACGGTGCCGAAGGCCGGCGCGCCCGCGGCCGACGTCTACGCCTGGTACGAGAAGGTGGAGAGCCTCAACACCTACTCCGACCAGGACCTCTCGCCCTACATCCCGTACTACTACCAGGCCGCGGTCCAGCTGGGCGCGCCCGAGGCGTACGACAGCTACCTCCGCGACCTGCTCCGCTACCCCGGCGCCGACCAGCCGAAGACGTTCGTGCCGAGCTCGGTGCGCCTGCCCCGGTTCGACTACCTGGCCATGCCGGACGTCGACTTCTGGGTGAAGTCCCGCGGCACGCGGCTGCTGTTCGTCTACGGCTCCAACGACCCGTGGGGCGCCGAGCCGTTCGAGCTCGGCTTCGGCAGCCGGGACTCTTACCGGTACTACGTGCCGGGCGGCAACCACGGCTCGAGGATCGCCCAGCTGCCGGCGGCCGACGCCGCCGCGGCGACCGCGACGGTCCAACGCTGGGCCGGACTGCCCCCGGCCGCTTCCGCGCTGAGCGCCCGGAGCGCGCCGGCCGGGTTCCCGGACTTCGACGCGGACCTCACCCTGTCGGGGCACCCACGCCTCTGACCTCCCGAAACCGGGTCGGCAGGCGTAGTCTCGCGGCACCTGCCGGCCCGGCCTGAGGAGGCGAGCATGCCTCGTCCGATCCACTTCGAGATCCACGCGGGCGACCCCGAGCGCGCGGTGGCGTTCTACACCGCGGTGTTCGGCTGGAAGTTCGAACGCTGGGGCGACGTCCCGTACTGGATGGTCACCACCGGCGACGGCGAGGGAATCGACGGCGGCCTGGTGCCGCGGCAGGGCCCGCCACCCTCGGAATCGGGGCCGGTACACGGTTTTGTCAACACGATCGACGTCGCCGACGTCGACCACACCCTCGGCGAAGTGGCGCGGGCGGGCGGGACCCTGGCGCTCCCGAAGCAGCCCGTCCCGGGCGTCGGGTGGCTGGCCTACTGCAAGGACACCGAGGGCAACATCTTCGGGATGCTGCAGGCGGACGACAACGCGCCGGTGCCGGACTGAATCAGGGACGCTTGGCTCGGGGCAGCTTCTTCACGATGGCCTCGTAGGAGGCGTCGAGGAGCTCCTCCAGCTCGGCGTCGGGCACTCCGGCGTCGAGCCGGACACGGTTCCAGCCGTAGCGGCCGAGGTAGTCCATCGCGGTCACGGCCTCGGGATGGCGCTCGCGCAGTTCGGCCGCTTCTTCCCGGGTGGCCCCGCATTTCACGGCGACACTGCCGGGCTCCTCCTGGCCGATGAAGGCGAACCCCTTGCCACCGACCTTCGCCACGAGCACGTGGTCACCGAACGGGTAGGTCTCTTCGGCGCCCGGCAGCCCCAGGCAGTACGCGACCACGGCTTCGATGTTCACGACCCGAGCTTCACCACCTCGAGGTCGGTCTGCGGGAAGTCATCGCCGATGCAGAGCAACGGTTCCCGGGCGATCTTGGCGGTGGCATAGCTGTAGCAGTCGCCCATGTTCAGCTTGGCCGGGTGATGTCCCTTCCCGTACTGCTTGAACGCTTCGATCGCCACCTCCGCGTGTTCATCGGTGAAGGGCGCGGTCGCGATGTGGTTGTCCTGGAGGAACCTGGCGAGCACCAGCTGGCCCCGCGCGCCGAGCCTCGTGGTGAGCACGATGCCGACCTCGACGAGAGTCGGCGCGCCGATCCTGGCCGAGTCCGCCTCCGCGAGGCGCTCCTCGAGTCGTTCGTGGTCCGGCTCCTGGCGCAGGATCGCCACAATGGCCGAGCTGTCGATGATCACACGCCACCCGGCCCGAACCCGAGAATCTCTTCCCACTCGTCCTTCGGGATCGGCTTCCCGAGCTCCTCAGGTGGGATCAACGGCCAGATCTCCTCTTCCAGTACTCGCCGCATCCGCTTCAGCCGCAGTTCGGCGTTGTCCTGCGCCACGAGCTGGTCGCGGCGCAGGCGCAGGGCTTCGCGGACGGCCCCGGTTTTGGTGTCACCCGTCAGAGCGGCGACCTCGGCGGCCAAGCGCTCGGCCTCCGGGTCCTTGATGTTCATCGCCATGGTGGAAGTGTACCAACTGGGGTGTAATACTCGATCGGGCGAACACTGTTCGCCCCACGCGACAATCGCCACCTGCTGGTGTCGTGTCCGGCCTACTTGATGCCGGCCGCGTCCATTCCGCGCAGCTCCTTCTTCAGGTCCTGGACCTCGTCCCGCAGCCGCGCCGCCAGCTCGAACTGCAGGTCACGGGCCGCCTGCATCATCTGGTCGGTCATCTGCTGGATCAGGTCCGCGAGCTGGGCGCGCGGCATCGCCGAGACGTCCTTGTCGACCAGCATCCCGGAGCTGCGCACCCGGTCACCCTGCTCCGGCTTCTTGCCGCGCGAGGAGTTGCGGCCCGAACCGCCGACCGAGACGTGCTCGGTGTCCTCCGCCTCGCTGTAGACCCGGTCGAGGATGTCGGCGATCTTCTTCCGCAGCGGCTGCGGGTCGACCCCGCGCGCGACGTTGTAGGCGACCTGCTTCTCGCGGCGGCGGTCGGTCTCGTCGATCGCGTGCCGCATCGAGTCGGTGATCTTGTCGGCGTACATGTGCACCTCGCCCGACACGTTGCGCGCCGCGCGGCCGATCGTCTGGATCAGCGACGTCCCGCTGCGCAGGAAGCCTTCCTTGTCCGCGTCGAGGATCGCCACCAGCGACACCTCCGGCAGGTCGAGGCCCTCCCGCAGGAGGTTGATGCCGACCAGCACGTCGTAGTCGCCCGCCCGCAGCTGCCGCAGCAGCTCCACCCGGCGCAGCGTGTCCACCTCGGAGTGCAGGTAGCGCACCCGGATGCCCAGCTCCAGCAGGTAGTCCGTGAGGTCCTCGGACATCTTCTTCGTCAGTGTGGTGACCAGGACGCGCTCGTCCTTCTCCGCGCGCTCCCGGATCTCGTGCACCAGGTCGTCGATCTGGCCCTCGGTGGGCTTCACGACCACCTTCGGGTCGACCAGGCCGGTCGGCCGGATCACCTGCTCGACGAACTCGCCACCCGCCTGGCCCATCTCGAACGGCCCCGGTGTCGCCGACAGGTACACCGTCTGCCCGATCCGGTCGGAGAACTCCTCCCAGGTCAGCGGCCGGTTGTCGACGGCGCTCGGCAGCCGGAAGCCGTACTCGACCAGGTTGCGCTTGCGCGACATGTCACCTTCGTACATCCCGCCGATCTGCGGGACGGTCTGGTGCGACTCGTCGATGACCAGCAGGAAGTCGTCCGGGAAGTAGTCGATCAGCGTCGCCGGCGCCGTGCCCGCGCCGCGGCCGTCGATGTGCCGCGAGTAGTTCTCGATGCCGGAGCAGAACCCGACCTGCCGCATCATCTCGATGTCGTAGGCCGTGCGCATCCGCAGCCGCTGCGCCTCCAGCAGCTTGCCCTGCCTCTCCAGCTCCGCCAGGCGATCTTCGAGCTCCTGCTCGATGCTCTTGATCGCCTTCTCCATGCGCTCCGGGCCGGCGACGTAGTGCGTCGCCGGGAAGATCCGGACCTCGTCGACCTCCTTGACGATGTCGCCGGTCAGCGGGTGCAGGTAGTACAGCTTCTCGATCTCGTCACCGAAGAACTCGACGCGGATCGCGAGCTCCTCGTACGCCGGGATGATCTCGACCGTGTCGCCGCGCGCGCGGAACGTGCCGCGCGCGAACGCGATGTCGTTGCGGGTGTACTGCACGTCCACCAGCGCGCGCAGGAAGACGTCGCGGTCCAGCTGTTCGCCGACCTTCAGCTTCGAGGACCGGTCGAGGTAGGACTGCGGCGTGCCCAGGCCGTAGATGCAGGACACACTCGCGACCACGATGACGTCCCGCCGGGACAGCAGGTTCATCGTCGCCGAGTGCCGCAGCCGCTCGACGTCGTCGTTGATCGACGAGTCCTTCTCGATGTAGGTGTCCGTCTGCGCGATGTACGCCTCGGGCTGGTAGTAGTCGTAGTAGCTGACGAAGTACTCGACCGCGTTGTGCGGGAACAGCTCGCGCAGCTCGTTCGCCAGCTGCGCGGCGAGGGTCTTGTTCGGCGCCATCACCAGTGTCGGCCGCTGGACGCGCTCGATCAGCCACGCTGTGGTCGCCGACTTGCCGGTACCGGTGGCGCCCAGGAGCACGACGTCCTTCTCGCCGGCGTTGACGCGCCGTTCGAGCTCGTCGATGGCCGCCGGCTGGTCACCGGCGGGCTGGTAGTCGCTGACGACCTCGAACCGGCCGCCTTCCCGGGGGATCTCCGAGACGGGCCGGAAGTCGGACTGCGCCAGCACGGGGTGTTCGGTTGCGAAAGCCACGTCGACCAGAGTAGGCCTCGGCACCGACAATTTCCGTCGGCCCTGGTCAGCGGGGTCGGAACACCGTCGCGAAGGCCACTTCGCCGCCGGCCACCACGCAGTGCACGACGGCGCCCGGCGCGGGCCCGGTGCCGAAGCACGAGACCAGCACCCGGTCGGGTCCGGTCGCCTGGACCTCGGTGCGCGGGAACTCCGCGAGCACTCCGGCGACCTCGGCGCCCGGCGCTTCCAGGTACCCCAGGACGACCTCGCGGGCCGACGGCGGCGGCGGGATCGGCAGGCCGTGCCCTTCGAAGAGCCGGTTCAGCTGGTCGGCCGCGGAAACCGCGCGGGGGAAGCCGGCGAACGCCGCCGTCTGGACCACGACCTCGCCCACCTCGGCCGGCGAGAGCCCGGCGGCCAGGCCGGTCCGGAGGTGGACGCTCAGCGGCGGCCCGACCATCCCCGCCGCGACGATCGCGGCGAGGGTGGCGGCTTCCCGCGTGCGGGCGTCGAGGGCCGGGCGCTCGTGGAGGTGGCCGTAGACCGTGCCGACGGCCAGCTCACCGAGCGCCGGGACGGTGGCGAACAGGGCGTCGAGCCGGGCTTCGCCGCCGTCGACCAGCTCCGCGAAAGTGGCCCGGCCGCGGTCGTGCAGCTGGTCCATCGGCTCGGTCATCGTGTTCCCCTCAGTTGCAGTCACAACAGGAACAGCAGTCGCAGCAGTCACAATCGCAGTCACAGCCACCGGTCGCCTCCGGTTTGCCGCTCCACGGGCCGGGATAGGGATCGCGGCAGCAGAACTGGCAGGTACAGCACATGTAGGAGGCTACGGCGCAGCCGAAGAAGAAGTTGCGCTTCTTCGGGGGCACGACGAACTTCGGGACCCAGCAGCCGCCGCCCTTGCCGTCGAGCGGCTCGGGTTCCGGGCCGTCGGGACCATCCGGACCGTCGGGACCGCCCGGGCCGCCAGGACCACCGGGTCCGCCCGGGCCGTTCGGTCCGCCTGGGCCTCCCGGACCGCCTGGGCCACCAGGCCCCTGGGGACCGCCGGGTCCGGCGGGACCACCTGGGCCGCCGGGGGTTCCCGACCAACCCGGACCACCGGGGTTTCCCGGCCACCCGGGACCGCCGGGACCACCGCCGGGCCCGCCCCACTGCGGACCTCCGGGCCCCGGCGGCTGGTGCGGATGCTGCTGCGGCCGCGGCCCCGGCCCGATCCACCCCGGCGGCGGCTGCTGCCCGAAGGCACCGCCGGCGCCGTCCGCGGGCAGCCGGAGTCCGTGGTCGTGGTCGTGCGCCGAGCCGTGGCCGAAGGCGCGGCGCACCGCCTGCCTCAGCTCGTGCACCAGCAGCGCGTGCACCAGCGCCGGTTCCGCGAACTCCGCTTCCCGCAACGCCAGCTCGACACCCAGCACGGCGTCGTCGCACAGCCGGCGGGCTTCCGCGAGGCCCGTTCCGGTGGCCAGCAACGGGTTCCACGCTCCCGCCGCCGCGTCCGCCGCGTGGTCCTCGACCGCGTCCAGCAGGTGTGCGGCCCGGCCGAACAGGCGGCCCGCCTCGGCCAGGGGCGCCACGTTGCCCGGCCGCCCGGCCAGCTCCGCCGTGCGGGCGAACGCCGCCGAGGTGGCCAGTTCCGCGGGCTCGGTCGCCAGCAGCGCCGAGTCGCCCAGGCGCATCGCCCGTTCCAGCTCGCCCTGGCGGTCGACGGCTTCGGTGAGCACCGCCGTGTCGAACCCGACCCGGCCGCCCGTGCGGCTGCCCTGCTTCGCCCACCGGGCCGCGACCCGGCGGGCGGCCGCCGCCACCGGCCGCCGGCCGAACGCGCCGTCGCGATCCTCGACGTGGTCGCCGACCTTCGCCGCGGCCAGCACCAGCGAGACCGCCGCGGCCAGCTGGGCGCCTTCGCCCCGGGCCACCGACGTCGAGCGCATGCCGCGCAGCGGGCACGGGCCCGCGTCCCGCCGGCCGTCCGCGCGCGGGGTCTGGGCCTCGACCAGGGCCGAGATGATCAGCCCGTCGTAGTTGGTGACGACGCGCGCGAGCTGACCGTGCTCGTCGCGCAGCGTGAGACAGAGTCCGCACAGGTGCGCGACCCAGTCGGCGTGCAGGCGATCGGACAGCCGGTGCCGGCACGGCCTGATGATCCCGAACATCCCCAGTCCCCTCGGTTCCCCCGGTCGTCGGCGCACTTTAGCCCGAACGTGTGGCTCGCACCGCCGCCGTTCGCGATTCGTGACCGGGTTCCGCCCACTTGCAGGCAGGATGGGGCCATGACGGGACTGCACCCGCCCAAGGTCGAAATCTTCGACCCGGCCGCGCGCACGAACATCGACCCGAAGGGCATCAGCCGGGAGGTCGAGGAGTTCCGCGAAGAACCGTTCGGCCTGTACCTGGCCCGCCCGGCGCCGGGGCGCGCCCAGTTCCACTACCTCGAGTCGTGGCTGCTGCCGGAGCTCGGCCTGCGCGTCACCGACTTCTGGTTCTCCCCCGGCCACGAACGCGACCAGGACTTCTACCTGGACGTCGTCCGCGTGAACCGCGACGGTCCCCGCTGGGTCGCCACCGACCTCTACGTCGACATCGTGCTGAAGGACAAGCTCTCGCTGCGGGTGATCGACACCGACGAGCTCCTGGACGCCCGCAAGGCGGACCTGGTCACGGCCGACGAGGCCGAGTCCGCGCTGGAGACGACCTACGCGGCGGTCGAAGGGCTGGCCTCGCACGGCTACGACCTGGCCGCCTGGCTGGCCACGAAGGACATCGCCCTGACCTGGCGCCGCCACTGAGCTGCCGTCATCCAGGTCGGGCACCTCCGCAAGCGGCACGGGAGAAGATCGCGGCCGACGACGTCTCGTTCGACATCGGGCTGATCAACACCCTCGGCAACGGCGGGCCGCTACCCGCGCCGGCCGACGGAACGGGCACCTGGATCACCATCACCATCGTGCAGACCGTGGCCATCGGGGGTGGCGGGCGGCCGGGCGTGCGCCGCCGGGTGCGGCGGCTCGCCGGTACGCTCCACGGCGAGTCCGAGCCCGGCGCCGGGACCGCGATCCGCGTCGCCCGGCCCGCCGTCCCGCTGCTCCCGGAGGCTCTCGCATGACGATCACCTTGCTGATCGCCGACGACCACCCGATCGTCCGGGACGGCCTGCGCGGCATCCTGTCCGCCGAACCCGCCCACGGCGAAGAGGGTTTCGAAGTGCTCGGCGAGGCGGCCGACGGCGCCGAAGCCGTCACGCTGGCCGAGCGGCTGCGGCCCGCCGTCGTGCTGATGGACCTGCGGATGCCGGGCACCGACGGCGTCGCGGCGATCAGCGAGCTCGCGCGGCTCGGGAACCCGGCGCGGATCCTGGTGCTCACGACGTACGACACCGATGCGGACGTCCTGCCGGCGATCGAGGCGGGCGCGACCGGTTACCTGCTCAAGGACGCGCCCCGCGAGGAGCTGTTCCGCGCGGTCCGGGCGGCGGCCCGCGGGCAGGCCGTGCTCTCCCCCGCCGTCGCCGGGCGGCTGATGGGCCGGATGCGCCGGCCCGCGCGGGGACCGTTGTCCCAGCGCGAACTCGAGGTGCTGACGCTGGTCGCGCGCGGGTCGTCGAACAAGGAGACGGCGAAGAGGCTGTTCATCAGCGAGGCGACGGTCAAGACGCACCTGATCCACGTCTACGCGAAGCTCGGGGTGAAGGACCGCGCGGCCGCCGTCGCGGTCGCGTTCGAGCGCGGGCTGCTCGGGTCCTAGGGCGTCCAGCCGGTCGTCTCGGCCCACTTCTCGGCCCGGACGAACGCGGCGTTGACCCACTCCTGCTTCTCGTCGGCGTAGGCCGCGACGTTGCCGTCGGCGGCGTGCGCCTCGGCCAGCCGCAGCTTCACATCGCGGTAGTCGTCGCGCTCGTCCGGGTGCGCGCGCACGAAGTCGCGGAACAGCAGCGCGAGCCGCCACGCGGGTGTCTCGACGGACCGGACGTGCAGGTTCACCGGCCGTTTCGGGTCGGCGCCGACGTGCAGCCGCTTCGGCCAGGTGCCGGCGCCGTCCTGGGCGTCGTCGGCCCAGTCGCCGGCCAGGCGCGGGAAACCGGCGTCGGAGAGCAGTTCGGTGAGCTTGTCGGCGTCGGCCAACGTGGACACCGTCAGCTGGAGGTCGAGGACGTCCTTGGCGGGCAGGCCCGGCACGGCGGTGGACCCGATGTGGTCGGCGCGCCGGGCCAGCTCGCCGCTCGCGGCGCGGACCCGGGCGAGCACCCGCTCGGCCTGCTGCGGCCAGGTGAGGTCGTATTCGGCGATCTTCGGCGACACCGGGGGCCGCGGCCGGCGCAGCCGGACGTTCGCCTCGAACGGCACCAGCCGGTCCGCCCACAGCGCGTCGACGCCGGCGAGCACCGCGTCCTCGAGACCGCCGTTGTCGAGCCAGACGTCGGCGACGGCGCGGCGCTGCTCGTCACCGGCCTGCGCCCGGATCCGCGCCCGGGCGTCGGCCTCGGCCATGCCACGCGCCGACACCAGCCGCCGGACCCGCACCTCGACGGGCGCGTCGACCACGACGACCAGGTGATACGCCGTCGCCAGGCCGCCCTCGACCAGCAGCGGGATGTCGTGGACGACGATCGCGTCCGGCGCGGCGGCCGCCATCAGCTCACCGGTGCGGGCCCCGACCAGCGGGTGCACGATCGCGTTGAGCCGGCGGCGCGACTCGTCGTCGGCGAACGCCTTGGCGGCGAGCACCGGCCGGTCGAGCGAGCCGTCGGCGGCCAGGATCTCTCCGCCGAACTCCTCGACGAGCCGGGCGAGCCCTTCGGATCCGGGCTCGACCACCTCGCGGGCGATCCGGTCGGAGTCCACCAGCACGGCGCCGTGTTCGGCGAACCGGTTCGCCACGGTCGACTTGCCGGCCCCGATGCCACCCGTCAGCCCCACACGCAACATGCCGATCACCCTAGTCACGCACCCCCGGCGGCCGCCCGCGGACATCGGCGGCTTCCACGCCGTCTGCGCGAAGGGAACCCACGCGACTCGGGGGCGAGCAGGGGTTGAGCGGGGTGAGGCCGCGACTCGTCGCCGCGTTGCTGGGACCGTCCGGTTCGCCCGGTCCGGCCTGCGCCATTCGTGTGACGCACAGTGGTTAACCGTAACGTGGGTAATCGTTTTCCGACGCCTTCGGCAGCGGGCCTTCCGGCTCGCGTCATCGAGGGAGGGCTCATGAGGATGACGGACTTCGGAAGGCCGGCGGCGGCCGTGCTGTGCGCGGGAGGACTCGCCCTGACCGTGCCGGACGTGGCGGTCGCGGCCCCGTCGCCGGACATCACGTTCACGCAGTGCCAGTCCGGCGTCCGCCGGGTGCAGGCGACCTGCAACCACACGCCGCAGCGCACCCTTTGCGCGGTGCGCAGCACCTGGATCCCGTTCGGCACGCTGTGCGTGAAGGGCAGTGTCCGGCCGGCCTGACCCAGTGCACACGGACGGGTGAACCGCAAGTCGATCGTGACGCGTGACTCAACCGAAATGAGGACACGCCGCGTTTCTTACCCACCTTCATCGGTGCAGTTGCGTACCGTGCGCCGCGTCAAGGGTCGCCCACACGGAGGAACGATGGCGGACAGCAAGCACGTCGGGAGGCACCGGCTCGGCTCGCCGGGGCTGGTGCACTGCCTGGTTCACCACTCCGTGGCGACGGCTCTCGAGGACTACCGGCGGACGTGGCTGAGCACCCTGCTGGTCCCGGCGAAGCACAGCTTCGCCGGGCTCCGGCGCAAGGCCCGCGCGGCCGCTCTCGAACGCATCTGGGTCCCGGCCGTCGGCGTCGCCACCGTGCGGCCGGTGACGACGCAGGCCGCCTGACGGACGCCGGATTCCCGGCCCGACCTCACGCTGCCCGCGTCCGGACCCGCCCGGACGGCTTGCTCAGCGGCCGGTTTCCCGCGTCTCGATCACGATCTCCGACGACAGCGTCCGGTGCACCGGACACTTGTCGGCGATCAGCATGAGCTTGGCGCGCTGGTCGTCGTCGAGGTCGCCGGTCAGCTCGATCTCCCGGGTGATGCGGCTGAGCAGACCGCGCTCGGTCTCGCACTTCTCGCAGTCCTCGGCGTGCACGCGGTCGTGCCGCAGCCGGATCGTCGCGGCGTCCAGCGGGATGCCCTTGCGGTCGGCGTACATCCGCAGCGTGATCGCGGTGCACGAACCCAGCGACGCGAGCAGCAGCTCGTACGGGTTCGGGCCGGCGTCGGCCCCGCCGACCGACACCGGCTCGTCGACCAGCAGCGTGTGCCCCGCCGTGCTGACCTGCTGCGTGTACGTGCCGTCGCCGCTCGCGGTGACGACGACCGTGCCGGGCTCGGGGTGCTCCATCCGGTTCAGTCCTCCCAGGGTGAGTCCAAGATCGTGGTGACGAAGTCCTGCCGCTCGAAGCCTGGCACGAACCGGGCCAGCACATCGGCTTTGACGTTCCCGAACGTCGTGTCGGGCCGGTCACGGATGCCGTCGGTGAACGCGGTGAGGATGCGGCGCTTGAAGTCCGGCCGCGGGTGGGCGGCGACGATCGCGGCGCGGGCCGCCGCGGGCAGGTCGTGGTAGCCGATGCCGAGGACGTCGTACTCGACGCCCGCGGTGACCAGCGCGATCTCGGGTTCCATGTGCTCGGGGATGCCCGGGGTGGTGTGCAGCGCGATGGCCGTCCAGGCGATCCGGGCCCGTTCCGCGTCGACGCCGTGACCGAGCAGGAAACGCCGGGCTTCGTCGGCGCCGTCGAGCTCGAAACGGCGGCCGGTGCGGTGGCCCTCGACCAGGCCGAGGTCGTGGAACAGGGCCGCGACGTAGAGCAGTTCGGCGTCGAAGCCGAGGCCGCGGCGCCGGCCCTGCAGCGCGCCGAACAGGTAGACCCGCGAGGAGTGGTCGTACAGGAGCGGGCCGGCGGTGTCGCGCACGAGGTCGGCGGCTTCGCGGGCCAGCGCGGTGTCGGGGACGGCGATGTCGGTGATGCCGGTGGTGTCTGTGGTGTCGGTCATCGGAGAGCCCTTTCGTCGGTGCTTCCGACGCTGCCAGGGTCCGCCGCGCCCCGGCCGGTGCCCACCGGACGGGAATGCCGCACATCCGGACATCCGGCGCATTCCCAAGACGCAGCGGATATCGTATCTTCGGCTGCGGGCAGGTAACCCGACCGCCGTCGTGCGCGGCTGCTGCGAAGGGGGTGCGCCGTGGCCACCAGGCACGTCTCGATGCGCCCCGCCGAACAGGGTCACCGCGAGCGCTTCCTCGACGCCGCGCTGTCGGTGCTGTTCGACCGCGGTGTGACGGCCCTCACGGTGCGCGGCGTGGCCGAGGTCGCCGGCGCGTCGACGATCTCGGTGTACGCCCGCTTCGGCGGCCGCGCGGGCCTGCTCGACGCCCTGTACGAGCGCACGTTCGACTCTCTGCGCGAGATGCTGGAGGCGCTGCCGCCGGAGGGTCCCGACGGGCTCGCGGACCTGCTCGACCTGGCGATGGCGTACCGCCTCTTCGCCCGCGAAAGCCCGGCGCGCTACGCGCTGATGTTCGAGCGGCCGGTCCCGGGCTTCGACCCCGACCCGGCGCTGCGCTCGGCCGTGGTGCGGACGACGTTCGGCCTGTTCATCGACCGCGTCCGGCGGGTCAGCACGCAGGGAGTCGACGCCCAGACGGCGGCCTACCACCTGTGGACGGCGATGCACGGCCTGGTCGGGGCGGAGCTGATGCTCGCCTCCCGGACGGCGCTGCCGGAGTGGTTCATCCCGCCGACGGACGAGGCCAACGCGGAAATGTACCGCCGGGGCGTCACGGCGATGGCGACCGGCCTGGGCCTGCGCAACCACTGACCGGCCCGTGACGGCCACCCCGCGGCCACCGGAGCGTCCGCACGTTCGGCATCACGGCCCTCCGATGCGTGGCGCACGTCAGGTGCGCACGCTCGCGATCCGAGCCGTGCAACGCAGCGAACCCCGGTCCGTTCCCGGACCGGGGTTCGCTGTGGTTCAGCTCAGAGAGCTAGAGCTCACGCACCACCGGAGAGCTTCTCGCGGAGCGCCGCGAGCTGCTCGTCGGAGGCGAGGGTGCCACCGCTGCTCTTCGTGTCGGCCGGGGCCGAGCCCGAGGTGTAGCTTTCCGCGCCACCCTCGATGCCGGTCGCCGCGTCGGCAGCGGCCTCCGCGTCGGCCTCGACGGCCTTCACGACCTGCTTCATGTGGGCCTCGTAACGAGTGTGGGCCTCGGCGTACTGACGCTCCCACTCCTCACGCTGCTTGTCGAAGCCTTCCTGCCACTCCTGCGTGTCCGGGTCGAAGCCCTCGGGGTAGATGTAGTTGCCCTCGGGGTCGTACTCGGCGGCCATGCCGTACTGGGTCGGGTCGAACTCGGTGTCCGGCGTGACACCCTCGTTCGCCTGCTTCAGCGACAGCGAGATGCGACGGCGCTCGAGGTCGATGTCGATGACCTTGACCATGACGTCGCCGTTGACCTGGACGACCTGCTCCGGGATCTCCACGTGGCGCTCGGCCAGCTCGGAGATGTGGACCAGGCCCTCGATGCCCTCTTCGACGCGCACGAACGCACCGAACGGAACCAGCTTCGTGACCTTGCCCGGCACGATCTGACCGATCGCGTGGGTGCGGGCGAACTGGCGCCACGGGTCTTCCTGGGTCGCCTTCAGCGACAGCGAGACGCGCTCGCGGTCCATGTCGACGTCCAGGACCTCGACCGTGACCTCCTGGCCGACCTCGACGACCTCGGACGGGTGGTCGATGTGCTTCCAGGACAGCTCGGAGACGTGCACCAGGCCGTCGACGCCACCCAGGTCCACGAAGGCACCGAAGTTGACGATGGACGACACGACGCCCTTGCGGACCTGGCCCTTGGCGAGCGCGTTGAGGAACTCGCTGCGCACCTCGGACTGGGTCTGCTCGAGGTAGGCGCGGCGGGACAGGACCACGTTGTTGCGGTTCTTGTCCAGCTCGATGATCTTCGCCTCGAGCTCGCGGCCGACGTAGGGCTGCAGGTCGCGGACGCGGCGCATCTCGACCAGCGACGCGGGCAGGAAGCCGCGCAGGCCGATGTCCAGGATGAGGCCGCCCTTGACGACCTCGATGACGGTGCCCTTGACGGGCTCGTCCTTCTCCTTGAGCTCCTCGATCGTGCCCCAGGCGCGCTCGTACTGCGCGCGCTTCTTGGACAGGATCAGACGGCCTTCCTTGTCCTCCTTCTGGAGAACGAGGGCTTCGACCTCATCGCCGACGGTGACAACCTCAGCCGGGTCGACATCGTGCTTGATGGAGAGCTCACGCGAGGGGATGACACCCTCGGTCTTGTAGCCGATGTCGAGCAGGACCTCGTCGCGGTCGACCTTGACGATGGTGCCTTCGACGATGTCGCCATCGTTGAAGTACTTGATCGTCTTGTCGATAGCCGCGAGGAAGTCTTCCTCCGACCCGATGTCGTTGATGGCGACCTGCGGGGCCGCGTTCGGGGCGGTCGGGGCGGTGGCGGTGTCGATGGTCATTAGGCGGGTTGCTCCGGTGGATGGGAATCGAGGGTTGGCAGGTGTCGGCGCGGTGGGGTGTTACGGCATGCGACGACCCTGCGAGCAAACGTCCACCAGTGAACGACCGCGGCATGACCCGCAAACGGTGCGCGACCCGAGCCCGAGACGAAGCTGAGCGAAAGGCAGCGCGAACCCACTGCGCTAACACTGATCCTACGCGGCAGTCACCAGGCGGCACAATCAGGGTCCCCCGGCGATCGCTAAGGTCCTCGCGAAGGCAAATCGCACGCTGGAGGGCGCGGGTGGCGCGGGCCGCAGGCCGGGCGCCGGCGGCCGGGACCGGAGACACCATCATGCCACCGAACGAGCCCGCCGCGCCGGGGCGCCACGACGCCGCCGAGCACCGGCTGGGCACGACCGCCGTCGCCTACCGCGAGGTCGGCGGGCCGGAGGCCGCGGCCGCCAACCTCGCCTGGTGGGACGCCGACGCCGACGACTACCAGGCCGAGCACGGCGGCTTCCTCGGCGACGCCGACTTCGTCTGGTGCCCGGAGGGCGTGCGGGAGGCGGACGCGCGGCTGCTCGGCGACGTCCGCGGCCGGCGCGTGCTGGAGGTCGGCTGCGGCCAGGCCGCGTGCGCGCGCTGGCTGCGCGCCGAGGGCGCCGACGCCGTGGCGACCGACCTCTCCGCCGGCATGCTGCGCCACGCGCAGGCCGGCAACACGCGCACCGGCGTCGCCGTGCCGCTCGTGCAGGCGAACGCCGAGTACCTGCCGCTGGCCTCGGGCAGCTTCGACGCGGCCTGCTCGGCGTTCGGCGCGATCCCGTTCGTGGCGTCGGTGGACGCGGTGTTCGCCGAGGTCCACCGGGTGCTGCGGCCCGGCGCGCCGTGGGTCTTCTCGGTGACGCACCCGATGCGCTGGATCTTCCCGGACGACCCGGGCCCGCAGGGGCTCACCGTCACCCAGCCGTACTTCGACCGCACGCCCTACGTCGAGGTCGACGACGACGGCACCGCCACCTACGTCGAGTACCACCACACCCTCGGCGACTACGTCCGCGCGCTGGCCGCCGCCGGGTTCACCCTCACCGACCTCCTCGAGCCGGAGTGGCCGGAGGGGCACACGCGGACCTGGGGCCAGTGGAGCCCGCTGCGCGGCCGGCTGTTCCCGGGCACCGCGATCTTCCGCACGCACCGCCCGTGACACCCCTCGAAGAGGAGCAGAACGCCCGGTTCGCCGCGCTCGACCCGCAGCTCCCGCCGATCGCGGCGCCGCCGGTGGCGAGCGAGCCGCTGCTGGCGTCGGTGGGCGGCCGGCCGGCGGGCGGCCTGCTGACCCGCGTCGTGTACGCGCCCGCGTCGTGGCCCGCGCTGTGGGGCCCGTCGGAGATCTGGGACCTGACCGCGGTGCCGGGCGAGACCGGCGCGGCGGGCCTCGCGGCGCTGCTGGGCGTGTGGCGCGAGCGGCTGCGCGGATCGGGCGCCGGCCCGGACTCGGGCTGCACGCTGACCTGGCCGAGCCGGGACGACGAGGCGTCCGCGGTCCTGCTGGCGCACGGCTTCGCGCCGATGACCTGCCTGGCCGTCCGGCCCGTCGAGCCGCCGGCGGACCCGGGCCCGGCGCGGGTGCGCGTCCGGAAGGCCGAGGACGGCGACGCCGAGGCCCTCACCGAGCTGCGGCTGGCCGAGTGGCGCTACACCTCGCTGGTCGGCACCGCGGTCCGGCGGCCGGGCGCGCGGCCGCTGCTGCACGCCGAGGTCGTCCGCTCCCTGCGGTTCAGCGGCCTGGTCTGGCTGGCCGAGGACGACGGCGTGCCCGCCGGGATGGCCGCCTGCGCGCTGGCCGTGCCGACGCCGGGCGACAGCATCCACGGCCGGCTGTTCCCGGGGCGCTGGGGGTACGTCGACACGCTGTCGGTGGCGCCGGCGGCGCGCGACGGCGGGGTCGGCCGGGCCCTGATGGCGGCGGCCCATCGCACCCTGCTCACGCACGAGGTGCGCGGTACCTTCCTGTTCTACCACCCGGCGAACCCGCTCTCCCCGGTGTTCTGGCACCGGCAGGGTTATCGTCCACTGTGGACGATGTGGATCCGGCGACCGGCCTGGTCCTGACCGACGACCAGAGGGGAACCATGGACATCGCCGAGCCGCTGCTCGCCGCCCACAAGGCGCGCTTCGCGGCCGTCGACGCGCTGCTGCCGCCCGCCGCGCCGCCCGCCGAGGGCCTGCGGCTCGACGCGGCGACGGCGGACGGCACCCAGGTCACCGGCGTGCTGCAGCGGCACCGGCTGAGCCCCGGCGACGTCCCGATGCTGTGGTCGGCCGCCGACACCTGGCAGCTGTTCCCCTACCTCGGCGACACCGGCACCGAGGGCGCCGACCTGCTCTTGCGCGCCCTCAAGGGCCGGGTCGAGAGCGAGGAGACCGGCGACGACTCGGCGTGCGCGGTCGTCTGGCCCAGCCGGGACGCCGAGGCGATCCGCGCCTTCCTCGACCACGGCCTGGTCCCGCTCGGCGCGCTGGGCGTCCGGACCGCTCCCCCGATCCCGCCGGATCCCGCCGTGCGCGTCCGGCGCGCCGGGCCGGCCGACTTCACCGTCGCGCTGGAACTGGCGACGGCCACGTTCGACTACACCGGCCTGGTCGCCGCGCCCCGCCGCCCGAACACCGCCGACCTGCTGGCCCCCGCGCTGCGGGAGGCCCTGGACGCCGAGGAGCCGGCGGTCTGGCTGGCCGAGGACGACGGCGTGATCCAGGCGATGGCGCACTGCGCGTGGATCGACGCGACCGCGGGCAGCGAAGCGGCCGAGCTGCTGCCGCCGGGGCGCTGGGGCTACGTGAACAACGTCGTGACCACACCCGGCGAGCGGGGCGGCGGGTTCGGCCGGGCGCTGATGGCCCGGGTGCACCAGGAGCTGCGCACCGGCGGCGCGATCGGCACGTACCTCTACTACAACCCGACCAACCCGCTGGCCTCGGTGTTCTGGCACCGGCAGGGCTATCGTCCACTGTGGACGACGTGGGAGGTGCGGCCGGCGGCCGCGCTGCGGTGAGTCACCCACTGGTGTGACGTGCGTCCGGTGATCTTGCTCCGCACCCCGGCGAGGGCTAGCTTTTGAACTGACCGGTCAGTTCAAAGTCGTCTCAGCTGGAGTCCCCGTGCAGGTCCGAGCCGATCGGGTGTCCCTCGAAGGGCACCACGGCACCTTGTTACCGCCCACCTCGCTGACCGTCGGCGAGGGCGACCTGGCGATCGTGCACGGCGAACCCGGCGTCGGCGTCACCGCGTTCGGGCTCGCGCTGGCCGGGCGGCTCAAGCCGAGCACCGGCACGGTCACGGTCGACGGTGCGGACGCCGGTCTGCCCGAGCTGGTCGCGGTCGTCGACGCGCCGGGCGTCAGCGACCCGGACGAGGCGCTGAGCCTGCGCGTGGTCGTCGGCGAGGAGCTGGCGCTGGCGCACCGCCCGGCGGGCAAGGAAGACGTCGCCCGCTGGCTGACCGAGCACGACGCGGCGCCGTTCGCCGGCACCCGGTTCGAGAACCTCGCCCCCGCCCTGCGCACCCGGCTGCTCACCGAGCTGGCCGCGGTCCGCAAGGGCGTGCGCGTCCTCGTGCTCGACACGCCCGACCGGCACACCAGCGACGTCGGCAGCTGGGCCGGCCTGGCCCGCGAGCAGGCCGAACGCGGCCTGGCCGTGGTGGTGCTGGCCGCGACGACGCCGGCGTCCGCGCTGCCCTTCACGCCCGCGCGCATCGGCTCGTCCGAGCAGCCGTCGCCGCAGCACTGCCTTCCCGAACTCCCCCAACCCACCGAAGAGCTCCCTGAGGGCCCAGAGAACGTCACTGACGGAGTTTCCGAATGAACGCCTTCCGGATCGCCCGCAACGAACTGCGGCGGCTGTCCACCGGCACGATGCCCAAGCTGGCACTGGTCGCGCTCGTGCTGGTGCCGCTGCTCTACGCGTCCTTCTACCTCTACGCGAACTACGACCCGTACGGCCGCCTGGACAAGCTGCCCGCCGCCGTCTTCACCAGCGACGCCGGCGCGCAGGACTCGAGCGGCCAGCAGCGCAACGTGGGCCGCGAGGTGACCGACGAGCTGGTCAAGTCCGGCACGTTCCAGTGGCACGAGGTGTCGGAGCAGGACGCGCGCGACGGCGTCCGCGACGACAAGTACTCCTTCGCGATCGGCATCCCGAGCGGCTTCTCCGCCGCGCTGCTGTCGGTCGGCAATTTCCAGCCGCAGCAGGCGACGATCACGCTGACCACCAACGACGCCAACAACTACCTGTCCGGGACGATCGCGAAGCAGGTCGCCGAGCAGGTGCGCAAGACGATCGCGGAGAAGGTCGGCAGCGAGGCCGCGGACCGGTTCCTGGTCGGGTTCTCCACCATCTTCGGGAAGATCCAGGAGGCCTCGACCGGCGCGTCCCAGCTCGCGGACGGCGCTTCGCAGCTGAAGTCCGGCCAGCAGCAGCTCGCCAGTGGCGCGTCGCAGCTCGCCGACGGCTCCGCGACGCTCGCCACCGGGCTGGGCACGCTCAAGTCCAGCACCGCGGATCTGCCGTCCCAGACGCAAAAACTCGCCGACGGCGCCTCGCAGGTGGCCGCCGGGGACCAGAAGATCGCCGACGCGGCGTCCGTGGCCGCGACGGCGTCGTCGGACATCCAGGGCAAGCTCGACAGCTACCGCACCCAGCTCCAGACCGACCTGCGCAACGCCGGCGTGCCGGAGGACCAGGTCACGGCGATCCTGGCGCGCGCGGACCAGCTGCGCTCCCCCGTCGACCAGGCGAACAGCAAGATCCAGCAGGCCAACGGCGATCTCGCGAAGCTGGCCGACGGCGCGAAGCAGGTTTCCGACGGCGCGGCCAAGCTCGCCGCCGCGTCGCCGCAGCTGGCGAACGGCATCGCGCAGGCGTCCGACGGAGCGAACCAGCTCAAGGACGGCGCCGCCAAGCTGAACGACGGTGAGAAGACGGCGGTCACCGGGACGAACCAGCTCGCCGACGGCGCGGTGAAGCTGCGTGACGGGCTTTCGGCCGGGCTCAAGGAGATCCCGAACCCGGACGACCCGACGCGCGCGGCGACGGCCAACACGATCGCGGACCCGGTGGCGGTGAACGCCAACGGCGAGGCGTCGGCCGGGACGTACGGCGCGGGCCTGGCGCCGTTCTTCATCTCGCTGGCCACCTGGATCGGCGCGTTCGTGCTGTTCCTGATCCTGCGCCCGCTCTCGACGCGCGCGCTGACCGCGGGCGCGGCGCCGTTCCGGGTCGCGGTCGGCGGCTGGCTGTCGTCGGCGCTGCTCGGCGTCGCGCAGGTGATCGTCCTGTTCGGCGCGGTGACGTGGCTCGTCGGCATCCACATCGCGCACCCGCTGGGCGCGATCGGCTTCGCCGTCCTGGTGTCGCTGACGTTCACGTCGGTGGTGCACGCGCTCAACAGCTTCTTCGGCGCGGTCGGCAAGTTCCTCGGCCTGGTGCTGCTGGTGCTGCAGCTGGTCAGCGCGGGCGGCACGTTCCCCTGGCAGACGATCCCGGACGCGCTGTACCCGCTGCACGTCGTGCTGCCGATGGGGTACGCGATCGACGGCTTCCGGCACCTGTTCTACAGTGGCGCCACCGTGCAGATCCTCGGCGACATCGGCGTGCTGCTGGCCTACCTGGTCGGCGGAGTCCTGGTGTCCACCCTGGCCGCGCGCAAACGCCGCGTCTGGACGGTGTCGGCGCTCAAACCCGAGCTGAGCCTGTGAGCGGCGGGACCAAGCAGAAGCTTTTCGAGGCCACGCTGCGGCTTTCGAAGAGCCGGGGCTTGGTGGGCCTCACGGTCGACGACATCGCCGCCGAGGCGGGCGTCGCCAAGGGCACTGTCTACTACAACTTCGGTTCGAAGGACGGCCTGGTCGACGGCCTGCTGCGGTACGGCGTCGACACGCTCGCCGGGCGGCTGCGCGACGCGGTTTCGGATGCCGATCCGCTCGACGTGATCGAGGCGCAGGTCGACGTGACGCTGGAGTTCATCGCCCGGTATCCGGGGTTTTCGCAGATCCTGGTGAGCGAGCTGTGGCGCACGCCCGGCCAGTGGCACGGCACGCTTTCCTTGCTGCGCGAGGAAATCATCTCGATCGTGAAGGGCCAGCTTTCGCGCTTGGAGGAGGCGGGCCGGCTGCCGGAGGGAGTCCGGATCCCGACGGCGGCGGCCGGCCTGTTCGGCACGATGCTGGTGGTCGCGCTGGACTGGCAGGTGTTCGGCCCGGAGCGGACGCGGGCGGAGGTCCGGGAAGCGGTGATGGTCCTGATCCGCGGCCTGGGCCGCAAGTAGCCGACGGCTTCACCCGGCAGCCGCTTCACCTGCTGCCCCTTGGCCGCCCAGCCGCTCACCTGCTGCCCCTTGGCCGCCCAGCCGCCTTACCTGTTGTCCCTTGGCCGCCCGGCCGCTCACCTGCTGCCCCTTCGCCGCCAGCCGCCTTACCTGCTGCCCCTTCGCCGCCAGCCGCTTCACCGCGAGCTCGGCACCGCGGCAGCGGTGCCGCGGGCTGCTTCGCCACGGGCGCTTCACCGCGAAAGCTTCACCGCGGCCGCGGTGCTGCGGGCCGCGCCAGCTGCGGGTCGCATCACCGCCGGCCCCTTCACCACGGACCGCTTCACCACGGCCGCGCCGGCTGCGGGCCGCTTCGCCATGAGCGCTTCACTGTCGACCGCTGCTTCACTGTCCGCCGCTGCCTCGCCGCCGGCCCGCGGGGCCCTCACCGCCGGCCGCCCTGCGGGCCGCCTCACCGCGGGTCGCTGCTTTGCCGCCGACCCGCGGGGCGCCGCCCCCCGTCTTCCACATTACCGCCCGGCACCGACAGTTCCGGCTCCTGAAAGCCGTGAAGGGCACCTTCAGGGACTCAGAGTCCCTGAAGGTGCCCTTCACGGCTTTGCTTGCACCGCGGGGAAAGTGGGAAAGCGGGAAAGCGGGTCAGCGGTCTTCGATGCGGGCCCGGACCGCGGCCGCGTACGTGTCGACCGCGGTGGCCGCCGCCGTGAGTTCGCAGGGGCCGTCGATCAGCAGGCGCTTCGCCGGGACGTACACCTGCTCCAGCTCCGGGTCGGTCGCGACGCCGTGTTCGCGGGCCAGTTCGTTGTCGCCGGCCAGGCGGGCTCGCAGCTCCTCGCGGCGGGCGACCAGGCCGTCGAGGACCGCGCGCTGGCGGCGGCCGTCCTCGACCGCCGGGGCGACCGCGTGCTCGTGGCCGTCGATGTGGCGCTCGACCCACTCGGCGTCGCCGTCGACCTCGGCGGAGCGGAGCTGCTTGAGCGTGCCGCGCAGCCGGTGGGCGCGCGCCGGCAGCATCGCGACGCCGGTGAAGCGCGTCGCCACCCGCAGCTGGTAGGCCTCGATCTCGGCGAGCTCCGCCACGGCCTGGGTGAGCACGTCGAGCCGGCCGGCGAGGTCGTCCGTCGCCGGGCGCGCCCGGTCCGTGCTCACCCGCACGGCCGCCACCCCGGGCGAAGACTCGTCGCGGAAACCGAGCAGCAGCCGGATGCCCAGCTCGGCCGCGCGGCCGGCGAGCGGGCCGAGCACCTCGCCGACGAGCCGGTCGGGTTCGGCGGAGTCGTCGATCGCGTCGACGACGAGCGTGCGGCCGGCGACGCCGGAGGTCAGCCGTTCTTCGATGCGGTGGCGGACGGCGTCGGCGGTGCGGCCGGTCGCGTCCACCGCGAGGTCGACGCTGCCGGCGGGCGGCATCTGGCCGAGCGCCGGCGGCAGCCCGGGGACGCCGAGCGAGCGTTCGCGGTCGGCCAGGACGATGCCGAAGCGCAGTGCCGCCGCGACGGGCGAGCCGGCCTCGCCGGTGTCGACGACCCAGACGGTGCCGGGTTCGGCCTTGGCGAACCAGTCGACGACCCGCTGCACGAAGGAGACGTCGACGGTTTCGCCGACCGGGCGCGAGAAACTGGCGTCGACGGCGGGGCCGCCGGACGTCCAGATGCTCAGCTGCGGCAGGTGCCCGAGCATCGTCTCGACCGGGATCATCCAGGTGCCGGTGTCCTTGCCCACGACCATGCCGACGACGTGCCCGGTCGCTTCGTCGAGCACCGCGGTGCCGCCGAACCCGGGGCCGAGCGACTCGGCCTCGGCGGTGCGCAGCAAGCGGATCCACTCGCCGCCCGGGCCGCCGGGGTGCTCGGCGCCGCCGAGGCGGGCGTGGGTCCAGCGGCCGACGGACCCGGGCGGGAACCCGAAGGCGCGGACGAGCTGGTGTTCCCCGAGCGGCATCCGGTGCAGCGGCGCGCGGAACACGCGGGACTCGGGACGTTCGAGGCGCAGCAGGGCGAGGTCGCCACGGCCACCGCCGTCGGAGGGCACCCAGCACCCTTCGACGACGGTCGCCGTACCGGGCAACGCCTCGGCCAGGCCGACGAAGTCCACGCTCAACGCGGATCGCGAGCCACCGGCGGTCTCGACGACGTGCGCGCTCGTCAGGACGTGGTACTCGTCGAGTACCGTGCCCGCGCCGCAAAGCCGGCCGAGTTCGTCGTGCAGCCGGACCCGCCAGCGTCGTCGCTCACGCTCGAACCCCATTCGGCGGACCCTACGCCGTGATCGCCCCGCCTCTGTGCGGGACCCGCTACCCAGCGGTAACACCTCACCCGAACGGAGTCCGCCGTTCGTCGCAATGGCGTCCCGATGAGTGGGTCACACGCGACCGAAGACCCAGCTTCCCGGCGCGGCGGGGTCGTCGCCGGCCCAGAACTCCAGCCAGTGCCCGGTGAACTCCTCGCGGGAGAGCCGGCCGTCACCGTCGAGGTCGAGGTGGGCGAAGACTTCGTCGGTCGGGGTGGCGGTGCCGTTCCAGGCTTCGATCAGCTGGTGGTACTCGGCCGCGGAGATGGCGCCGTCGCCGTTTTCGTCGACGGCTTCGAACATCGCGTCGGCGGTGCCGGTGACCGCGCCGGACATCGTGGGCAGGTCGTCGACGACGTGAAGGACCTCGTCGAGGGTGACCTTGTCGTCGCGGTCCAGGTCGGACGCCGCGAGCAGCGTGCCCCACCAGCCCATCATGATGGCGGCGAGCTGCCGCCCTTCCGCGGTGCCTTCGTCGGTGCCGCGCAGTGCGAGCCATCTCGTGGTGAGGGCTCTGAAGTCGGTCTCGGTGAGGTAGCCGTCGGCGTCGGCGTCCATCGCGCCGAAGACGCCGGAGATCTTGCGCCGCTGGAAATCGGTGGCCATGGTGCTGGTCCTTCCGGCCGGGGCCCCGGTGGGCCGTTCGGGCCACCCAGCTTCGTCCGGAAGACCGGCACCCGGCGCCGTCCGGCCGAGTAGTCCCGCCCCACGACCCGGTGATTCCCGCGGCGACGCAGCGTAGGCGATGTCCCCCGGACGTGCGCGAACCCCGCACCGGACGGTGCGGGGTTCGCGGGCCGGTAACCCGAAGAACTCAGTGGGCGGCGTCGTTCCAGGATCGGCCGTAGCCGACCGAAACCTCCAGCGGGACCGCGAGTGCGTAGGCCGAGCCCATGCCGTGCCGCACGAGCTTCTCCAGCTCCTCGCGCTCGCCCTCGGCGACCTCGAGCACGAGCTCGTCGTGCACCTGCAGCAGGATCCGGCTCCGCAGCTTCGCTTCGACGATCGCGCCGTGGACGTTCAGCATCGCGACCTTGATGATGTCCGCCGCGCTGCCCTGGATCGGGGCGTTCAGCGCCATCCGCTCGGCCATCTCGCGGCGCTGGCGGTTGTCGCTGTTGAGGTCCGGCAGGTAGCGGCGGCGGCCGAAGACCGTCTCGGTGTAGCCGTTCTTCGCCGCGATGCCGACGACCGAGTGGAGGTAGTCGCGCACGCCGCCGAAGCGGTCGAAGTACGCCTCCATCTGGGACTTGGCGTCGTCGGTCGAGATCCGCAGCTGCTGCGAAAGCCCGTACGCCGACAGCCCGTACGCGAGGCCGTACGACATCGCCTTGACGCGGTAGCGCAGCTCCGGCGTGATCTCCTCCGGCGGCAGCGAGAACGCCCGCGACGCCACGAACGTGTGCAGGTCCTCGCCGCTGTTGAAGGCCTCGATGAGGCCCTCGTCCTGCGAGAGGTGCGCCATGATCCGCATTTCGATCTGGCTGTAGTCCGCGGTCATCAGCTCGGTGTAGCCGGTGCCGACCACGAACGCGTCGCGGATGCGGCGGCCTTCTTCGGTGCGGACCGGGATGTTCTGCAGGTTCGGCTCGGTCGACGACAGCCGCCCGGTGGCCGCGATCGTCTGCAGCAGCGTGGTGTGGATGCGGCCGTCGTCGGCGACGGACTTGATGAGGCCCTCGACCGTCGTGCGCAGCTTCGTCGCGTCCCGGTGCTCCAGCATGTGCTGCAGGAACGGGTGTTCGGTCTTCTCGAACAACCCCTGCAGCGCTTCGGCGTCGGTCGTGTAGCCGGTCTTGGTGCGCTTGGTCTTCGGCATGCCGAGCTCGTCGAACAGCACGACCTGCAGCTGCTTCGGCGAGCCGAGGTTGATCTGCTTGCCGATGACCTCGTACGCGGCTTCGGCCGCCTGCGTGACGCGCGAGAGGTAGTGCGCCTCGAGCGTGGTCAGCTGCTCCAGGTCGACGGCGACCCCGGCGATCTCCAGCTCGGTGATCACCTCCAGCAGCGGCAGCTCCAGCTCGGCGAGCAGCTTCGCGCCGCCGATCTCGTCGAGTTCCTTGTCGAGCGCGCCGGCCAGCTCGAAGACGGCCCGCGCCTTGACGAGCTCCTCCTGGATCTCCTTCTGCTCCAAGCCTTCCGCGCCGCCGTCGAGCAGCGACAGCTGGCCGTCGCCGCCGTCGGTCTCCGAGCGCAGCTCGCGGTGCAGGTAGCGCAGCGCGAGGTCGTCGAGGTCGAACGTGCGCTGCCCCGGCCGCACCAGGTACGCGGCCAGCGCGGTGTCCATGGCGAGCCCGGCGAGCACCCAGCCGCGGGCGCGGATCGCGTGCAGCGGGATCTTGAGGTCGTGCCCGGTCTTGCGGACCGCGGGGTCGGCGAACCAGCCGGCGAGCGCGGCGTCGTCGGCCTGGTCCATCGCCGTGACGTCGACGTAGGCGCCTTCGCCGTCAGCGGTCGCGAAGGCGACCGCGCGCAGGTCGGAGCGGACCGAGGAGCCCGTGGTGCGGAACGACAGCGCGACCGGCTTGCCCCGGCCCGCGTGCGCGGCGAGCCAGGCCGCCAGCGCGCCGGGGGCCAGCGCGTCACCCGAGACCTCGAACCCTTCGTCGGCCTCCGGTTCGGCGCTCTGCAGGGTCGCGAACAGCCGGTCCCGCAGCACGCGGAACTCCAGCTCGTCGAACAGCGCGTGCACGGCCTCGCGGTCCCACGGGCGCAGCTCCAGCCCGGCCGGGCCGATCTCCAGCTCGACGTCGCGGATCAGCTCGGTCAGCTGGCGGTTCAGGGTGACCGAGCTCAGGTGCGCCCGCAGCGCGTCGCCGACCTTGCCCTTGACCTCGTCGACCCGGTCGATCAGGTCGTTCAGCGAGCCGAACTGCCGGATCCACTTGGCCGCGGTCTTCTCGCCGACGCCGGGGATGTTCGGCAGGTTGTCGGAGGGGTCGCCGCGCAGCGCCGCGAAGTCCGGGTACTGCCGCGGGGTGAGCCCGTACTTCTCCTCGACGGCCTCCGGGGTGAACCGGGTCATCTCCGAGACGCCGCGCTTCGGGTACAGCACGGTGACGTGTTCGGTGACCAGCTGCAGCGCGTCGCGGTCGCCGGTACAGATCAGGACGTCGAAGTCCTCGGCCGTGGCCTGCGTGGTGAGCGTGGCGATGATGTCGTCGGCTTCGAAGTTCTCCTTCGTCAGCGACGGGATGCCGAGCACGTCCAGGACCTCCCGGACCAGGTCCACCTGGCCGCGGAACTCGTCCGGCGTCGCGCTGCGGTTCGCCTTGTAGTCGGCGAAGGTCTCCGACCGGAACGTCTTGCGCGAGAGGTCGAACGCCACCGCGAGGTGGGTCGGCGCTTCGTCGCGCAGGAGGTTGATGAGCATCGACGTGAACCCGAAGACCGCGTTCGTGACCTGCCCGGTCTTGGTCCTGAAGTTCTCGGCGGGCAGCGCGAAGAACGCGCGGTAGGCCATCGAATGGCCGTCGATCAGGAGCAGCTTCGGCCGCTCCGCGACAGTGGTCGATCCTGGGGTGGTTCCTGTGGCGTTGGCAACGGTCGTCTTCTCACTCGGGCTCACGTGCCCGAGTCTAGGCTGGGGGTCCGACACTCTTTGGAACAAGGCTGCATCGCCATGGTGGCGACGACCCTTACGTGGCGCATCAGCAGAGGAGCAGTGAGTGACCGAACGTCCCGCCCCCATCGACGTGGACCGGTTGGCGGGCATCGACCCGGCGGCGGCCGACCAGCAGCTCAACGACAAGGTCGGGATGCAGCTGATCGAAGCGACGCCCGAGCGCGTGGTCGGCACGATCCCGGTCGAGGGCAACCTCCAGCCCTACGGCCTGCTGCACGGCGGCGCCAACGCCGTGCTCGCCGAGGCGCTGGGCTCCACGGTCGCCGCGCTGAACGCCGGCCCCGGCCGCGCCGCGATGGGCCTCGAGCTCTCCTGCACCCACCACCGGGCCGTCCGCACGGGCAAGGTCACCGGGGTGGCGACGCCGCTGCACGTCGGCCGCGGCACCATCACCGCCGAGATCGTGCTGACCGACGACGAGGGCCACCGCACCTGCACCGCCCGGCTCACCTGCGTCGTCCGGGACCGCCCGCCGGGCTCCTGAGCGTGGACCTCGACATCGCCCAGGTACGGGCGTTCACCGTCACCGCGGAGCTGCGGCACTTCGGCCGCGCCGCGCAGACGCTGTTCCTCACCCAGCAGGCGCTGTCGAAGCGGATCCGCAAGCTCGAAGACGCCCTGGCGGTGCCGCTCTTCCTGCGCACCAACCGGTCGGTCGAACTGACCGCCGACGGCGAACGGTTCCTGCCGCACGCGCACGAGCTGCTGCGCGCGGCCGACGCCGCGGTCGCCGCGATGGGCGCCGACGACCGGCCGCTGCGCCTGGACGTCGTCGACTTCCGGCTCGCCCCGATGTTCCTGCTGCGCCGCCTCGCCGAGCGCGACCCGGCGCTGCGGATCGACCGGATCGCCGGCGGCGGTTTCGCGAACGCCGTCGAGCCGCTGCTGTCCGGCGAGCTGGACGTCGCGATCGGCCGGGTCACCGGGTTCGGCAAGCCGCTGCCGGACGAGCTGGAGCACCGGCCGATCCGGCTGGAACCGCTGGTCGCGCTGCTCGCCCCGGAACACCCCCTGGCGGTGCTGGACGTGCTGCCCCTCGAAGAACTGCGCGCCGACGGGATCTGGCTGCCGGGGCACGGCGGGGCCGCCGAATGGCAGTCCTACGTGGCCGAGCTGTGCGGGAAGTTCGGCGTGCCGATCGACGACTCCGGCGTCAGCTACGACCTGCGGCACACCCTCGAGCAGACGCGCTACGGCAAGCGGCGCGTCACCCTCGCCGGAGCGGACATGGAGCTCGCGCCGGACCTCGACTTGAAGGTGCTGCCGTTCGAGCCGTCGCCGCTGTTCCCGTGGTCGCTGGTCTGGCGGCGCGGGAAGGCGCGCCCGGCGCTGCGGCGGCTGCTGACGCTGGCGTGGCGCACCAGCCGTGAAGAAGACTGGTGCGCCTGCGACCCGGCCCGCTCCTGGCTGCCGGAGAGCGACGTCAGCGTCGCAACCGCGGGCCGAACCACGCGCTGAACGCCGCGTCGACCCGGGCCGCGTCCGCGGTCTGCGGCGCGGCGTCGAGTCCCGGCGCCTCGGCGAACTCGTGCCCCATCCCCTCGATCGTCACCAGCTCGGCCCGGTCGCCGAGGCGCTTCCACAGCGCCGCGGCGGGCTCGCGGACGGCGATGTCGTCCGCCGACCCGGCCACGATCAGCAGCGGCGCCGAGAGCTCGCCGGCCCGGCTGACGTAGTCGTGGTGCGCCGCGACCGCGCGGGACCGCTCGCTCCACGGGTAGGTGACGTCGTAGACCCGTTCGTTGCGCCCGATGACCGGCGCCAGCTGGGCGACCGGGCTGACCACCGCGCCGGCGGCGATGTCGGCGTCGTCGCGGGCGAGCACCTCCAGCGCCACCAGTGAGCCGGCCGAGCCGCCGAAGACGCCGAGCGGGCCGTCCGCGCCCGGCAGCCGGTCGCGCAGCGCGGCGAGGGCCGCCGGGAACTCCCCGGCCGCCCGGTCGGTCACCGGCTCGAAGACGTTGAGGACGGCGTCCTCGCCCGCCAGCCGGAAGAGCTCGCCGGGCCCGCCTTCGGGCAGCCGCGCGCCGGTGAGCGGGAGCCCGAGGTACACCCGCCACGCCTGCAGTCCCGCCATCGGCAGCGCCGCCGCCATCGCCCGCTCGCTCGCCGGCGGCTCCATCAGGTGCCAGCCGGCCAGCAGGGCCGCCGGCGCGGCCGGGTCCGCCGGCGGCAACGCCACGAACGGCACCCCCGCCGCGACCCCTTCGACGACTTCCAGCTCCGCGATCCGCATCCGCTTCTCCCTTGTCCCTCGGTCTGCTCCCAGCGAACCGCGGGACGGCGGGGGCGTCCAACAGCCGTTCCGACGCCGTCGACAACCGGTGGTTGTGACGAGAGTTCCCGGGCGGGAAGCCTTTCGGGCAGACCTGCCGCGGGGGCGGTCCGACGGGCCGGGCGAACCGGACGTAAGGTGCACCCCGGCAGGGCCGCGCGTCGCGGGCGGATCGCCCGGGAAACCGGTCACGCACCGGCCCGGGAAATGGGCGACGTCATACCGCGGAAACACGGCCGTCATCCATTCGTCCGGTGGACGTGGATAGTCGACTTCTCTGCGTGACCAGCACGACCTTGAAGCGAAACTTCGTTCGGCTTTTCGTGCAATTCGTGTCGGTTGCGATCGTCACGATGTGGACACAGAGTAGTGAGGCCGCCTGTGCACAAGACGGGCGAGAGGGATATCTTCCTGCCCTAACCTAGCCCCTGTGTCGGGGGCAACGCCTACCGGCGGTGGTTGGTCATGGGAGGTAGTCGGTGTCAGGAGTGCGTTTTGGACGGGTCCTCGCCCTCGCGGCGGCGACGTCGCTTGCGCTGGCGGGCTGTGCCGGCGGCAGCAGCTCGTCGGGCAGCGGTGACGGCAGCACGCTGAAGATCGGGTTCATGGGCGACCTGACCGGTGAGAACTCCGGGATCGTGATCCCGCCCAACAACGGCGCGAAGCTCGCGATCGACGAGTACAACGCCACGAATCCTTCGGTGAAGCTCGAGCTGAAGAACTACGACAGCCAGGGCAAGCCGGAGCAGGCCACCTCGCTGGTGCAGACCGCGATCGGCACGGACAAGATCACCGCGCTGATCGGCCCGGCCTTCTCGGGTGAGTCGAAGGCCGTCGGCGGTGTCCTCGAGCAGGGCAAGGTGCCGAGCGTGTCGCCGTCGGCGACCAACCCGGGCCTGGCCTCGAACGGCTGGAAGTACTGGCACCGCGTCGTCGCGAACGACAACGACCAGGGCCCCGGTATCGCGAACTTCCTCATCACGGCGAAGTCGCCGAAGAACGCGTACGTCCTCTCGGACGACCAGGAGTACAGCGTCGGCCTGGCCGACGCGTTCGAGAAGACCTTCAAGGACAAGGGCATCACGACCGAGCGCGACAAGTTCGCCAAGGACGCGTCGGACTACTCCTCGACCGTCCAGAAGGTCAAGGCCGCCAACCCGGACGTCATCACCTACGGCGGTTACTACGCCCAGGCCGGCCGGCTGCTCAAGCAGCTCCGCGACGGTGGCGTGAAGGCCGTCTTCGCGACCGGTGACGGTTCGCTCGACCCGCAGCTGGTCTCGGGCGCGGGTGCCGCGGCCGCCGAAGGCGCCGTCGTCGGCTGCCCCTGCAACATCCCCGACGCGGGCGCCCCGGGCAACGAGTTCGCCACCAAGTACAAGGCGAAGTTCAACGTCGACCCGGCGATCTACGCGACCGAGGGCTACGACGCCGCGACCGCCATCATCAACGCGGTCAAGGCCGGCAACACCACCGGCGAGAAGATCAACGACTTCCTGAAGACCGAGGACTTCAAGGGCGCGTCGAAGCAGATCAAGTTCAAGGACAACGGCGAGCCGCAGACCAACGCGATCTACGTGTACCAGGTCGTGGGCGGGGTCATCAAGAACCTCGGCGCCTCGACCGAAGCCAAGATCACCGGCTGACGGAGCGGTAGAAACACCTAACGGGAGCGGGGGCGCTGTAAACGGCTACAGCACCCCCGCTCCCCGCCAATGTGGCGACCATCCTCGCCCCGTCAGGTAAGGCAACTACGTCATGTTCCAAGATCTGCAGAGCCAGTTTCTGGGCAGCACCATCGGCGGCCTGGTAGCCGGCTCCATCTACGCGCTCATCGCCCTCGGCTACACGATGGTCTACGGCGTGCTGCGGCTGATCAACTTCGCGCACTCCGAAATCTTCATGATCGGGACGATGACGTCCCTGTTCATCCTGATCACGATCGCGCCGGCGGCGCCGTTCACGATCATCTCGATGATCGGCATCCTGGTCCTGCTCATCGTCGCCTCGGCGCTCGTGTCGGGCGGTTCGGCGATCGTGCTCGAGCAGGTCGCCTACCGGCCGCTGCGGAAGAAGGGCGCGACCCGGCTCGCCGCCCTGATCTCGGCCATCGGCGCCTCGCTGTTCCTGCAGGAACTGTTCGCGCTGATCGTCATCCCGGACGTCTTCGGCAAGTCCGGGCGCGTGCAGCAGTCCGCGCCCCGGTTCATCCCGCACGAGGAACTGTTCCGCATCGGCAACGGCGTCGTGCGCACCGACCACGTCTTCGTCATCATCGGCGCGGTCATCGTGATGGTCGTGCTCGACCAGCTCGTGCGCCGCACCCGGATCGGCCGCGGTATCCGCGCCACCGCGCAGGACCCCGAGGCCGCCGTCCTGATGGGCGTGAGCATCGACCGGATCGTCCGCATCACCTTCCTGCTCGGCGGGGCCATGGCCGGCGTCGCCGCCGCCCTGTTCGTGATGGAATACGAGAACACCGACTACCGCATCGGATTCCTGCTCGGCATCAAGGCGTTCACCGCCGCCGTGCTCGGCGGTATCGGCAACCTGCGCGGCGCCCTGCTGGGCGGAATCGTGCTCGGTCTCGTCGAGAACTGGAGCTCCATCTTCCTCGGCTCGGCCTGGAAGGACGTCACCGCATTCGTGATCCTGGTGCTCGTGCTCATGTTCCGGCCCACCGGCATTCTCGGTGAATCGCTGCAGCGGGCACGCGTATGAAAGGCGACGAAGTGGTAGACGGAAACGAATCACCGGCCCGCCGGGGGTTCCACCCGATCGACGGCACCCGGGACTGGTGGGCCGACGCGCCCCAGTGGCAGCGCTACGGCGTCTACCTGCTGGTGATCGTGTTCGCGCTGATCCTGCCCGCGCCGTGGATCGGCTCGTTCATGTCGCCGGACTCGGACTGGACGACGGTCCTGATCTTCCCGATCGGGACGTACATCCTGCTGGCGGTCGGCCTCAACATCGTGGTCGGCCACGCCGGCATGCTGGACCTCGGGTACGTCGCGTTCTTCGCGATCGGCGCGTACACGTGGGCGTCGATCGGCACGAAGTACGGCTGGTCGTTCTGGCCCACGGTGGTGCTGGGCATCTTCCTGGCCTCGGTGTCGGGCGTCATCCTCGGCGCCCCGACACTACGGCTACGAGGTGACTACCTGGCGATCGTGACGCTGGGCTTCGGTGAGATCGTCCGGATCACCGCGAACAACACCGACGCCATCGGCGGCGCGCGCGGCATCACGAACGTCCCGCACCCGGAGCCGCTGTTCGGCATGGAGTTCTTCCTCGACCCGGCGCCGTACTACTACCTGATGCTCTTCGCGATCGTGCTCGTCGTCGTCTTCTCGATCCGGCTCAACAAGAGCCGCGTCGGGCGGGCGTGGGCGGCGATCCGCGAGGACGAGGACGCGGCCGAGCTGATGGGCGTGCCGACGTTCAAGTTCAAGCTGCTCGCCTTCGCGATCGGCGCGATGATCGGTGGTTTCGCCGGCACGATCTACGCCAGCAAGGCGGTGTTCGTCGAGCCGAACAACTTCCCGTTCATCCTGTCCGCGACCATCCTGGCCGCGGTCGTGCTGGGCGGGGCGGGCAACCTCCCGGGCGTCATCCTCGGCGCGTTCGTCGTCGCGTGGCTGCCCGAGCGGTTCCGGGACTTCGCCGACTACCGCATCTTCGTCTTCGGCGCCGTCCTGGTGCTGATGATGGCGCTGCGGCCGGAAGGCATCCTGCCGTCCCGGCAGCGGAAGGCCGAACTACGGGAAGGAACCGGCGGCATGGGCGCGATGGGTGCCGAAGTGGCCGGCCCCGACTCCGAGGCGTCGGCGGAGGTGACCAAGTGAGCCCCTTGCTCGAGTTCGACAACGTGACCATGCGGTTCGGCGGTGTCACCGCCCTGCGCGAGGTCAACATCAGCATCAACGAGGGCGAGATCTTCGCCCTCATCGGGCCGAACGGCGCCGGCAAGACCACGGTGTTCAACGTGGTCACCGGCGTCTACTCGCCGACCGAGGGCGAGGTCCGCTTCGACGGCGACCGCATCGACGGCATGAAGCGGTTCAAGGTCGCCAAGCGCGGCGTCGCCCGGACGTTCCAGAACATCCGGCTGTTCCACAACATGTCGGCGCTGGAGAACGTCATGGTGGGCGCGGACGCGCACCACAAGACGGGCGCGATCGGCGCGGTGCTCGGCCTGCCGACGCACCGCAAGGAAGAGAAGCACGGCCGGGAACGGGCGCGTGAGCTGCTCGACTTCGTCGGCATCGGCCGGGTCGAGCACCACGTCGCGAAGAACCTCTCCTACGGCGACCAGCGCCGGCTGGAGATCGCGCGGGCGCTCGCGACCGACCCGAAGCTGCTGCTGCTCGACGAACCGGCCGCGGGCATGAACCCGGCGGAGAAGATCGCCCTGCAGGAGCTGATCCGCAAGATCCGGGACGACGGCCGCACCGTGCTGCTGATCGAGCACGACATGGGCCTGGTCATGCACATCAGCGACCGGCTGGCCGTGCTCGACTTCGGCCAGAAGATCGCAGAAGGGCTGCCGCACGAGGTGCAGAACAACCAGAAGGTGATCGAGGCGTATCTGGGGGTGTCCGAAGATGCTTCTTGAGGTCGAGGACATCAACGTCCACTACGGGAAGATCGCCGCCCTCAAGGGCATGAGCATCCAGGTCGACGAGGGCGAGATCGTCTCCCTCATCGGGGCCAACGGCGCCGGCAAGACCACGACGCTCAAGACGATCTCCGGCCTCCGCCCGCTGACCAGCGGCCGGATCGTGTTCAACGGCCAGGACATCTCGAAGACCCCGGGGCACAAGCGCGTGCTGCTCGGGATCGGCCAGTCACCGGAAGGCCGGGGCGTGTTCCCCGGCATGACGGTGCAGGAGAACCTCCTGATGGGTGCCTACACCCGCAAGGACGAGCTCCAGGGCGACCTCGACGAGGTCTACGAGCTGTTCCCCCGGCTCAACGAGCGCAAGACGCAGTTCGGCGGCACGATGTCGGGCGGCGAGCAGCAGATGATCGCCATCGGCCGCGCGCTGATGACGAAGCCCAAGGTGCTGCTGCTCGACGAGCCGTCGATGGGCCTGGCGCCGATGCTGATCGCGCAGATCTTCGACATCATCCGGGAGATCAACAAGCGCGGCACCACGGTGCTGCTGGTCGAGCAGAACGCCCAGCAGGCGCTGAAGCTGTCGGACCGCGCGTACGTGCTCGAGACGGGCCGCGTGGTCCAGAGCGCCCGCGGGGCCGACCTGCTGAACGACCCGAAGGTGCGGGCCGCCTACCTCGGTGGCGACCTCGGCGTCTGATGATTCATCGAGAAGGGCCCGGTCTGTCGACCGGGCCCTTTCTCATATCTTGATGTCGGTGCCGTTGACGTTCTTCATGTCGGTGATGGTCGGGCCGCCGAAAGCCCGGAGTGTCACGGGTTCGGTGCCCTTGGGGATGTCCCAGTAGAGGTCGAACTCGACGCGCACGCTGTGCCCGAGGTCGAACCGGGCGGGCTGGCGCTTGATCAGCATGGCCTGCTCGTCCGGCGGGTGGGTGGCGCCCTTGTCGTCGACGAGCAGCTGGCGCGTGGCGTCGAACAGGACGCTCGAGGTGCCGGTGTTGGTCACGACGAGCCGCAGCCGCACGTACTGGCCCTTGGCGGGCATTTCGGTGTGGCTGCCGGTGATGCTGGGCAGTCCCGCGGCGAAGCCGATCAGGTCGAACTCGGTGTCGCCGTTCTTCGCCGACGGCACCCGGAGCGCGGTCTCGTCCGGCCGAACCGGCCGCGGCGGCAGGTCGTAGGTCGCTGTCGCGGGCGTGCTCGGCGCGGCGGCCTGGCATCCCGCGGTCAGCACCAGTACCAGTACGGCGACGGCCGGCAAGCGGAGTTTCACTCCCGTGATTCTGCCTGCCGGCCGTCGTCGTTTCTAGGTCCCGATGCTCTCCACGACCGCCTCGGCGACGGCCTTCATCGTGGTCCGGCGGTCCATCGCGGTGCGCTGGATCCACCGGAAGGCATCCGGCTCGGTGAGGCCCTGCCGGCTCATCAGCAGACCCTTGGCGCGGTCGATGACCTTCCGCGTCTCGAGCCGGTCGGTGAGGCCGGCGACCTCCGCCTCGAGGGCCTGCAGCTCGGAGAACCGGCTGACGGCGAGCTCGATGGCCGGCACGAGGTCACGCTTCGCGAACGGCTTGACGAGGTAGGCCATGGTGCCGGCGTCCCGCGCCCGTTCGACGAGGTCACGCTGGCTGAAAGCGGTCAGGATCACGACGGGCGCGATCCGATCGCCGGTGATCTTCGACGCGGCCTCGATACCGTCGAGCTTGGGCATCTTGACATCGAGGATCACGAGGTCCGGTTTGAGATCGGTGGCCAGCGCGATGGCCTGTTCGCCATCCCCTGCCTCACCGACGACCTCGTAACCCTCTTCACGCAGCATTTCGACGAGGTCCAGCCGGATGAGCGCCTCGTCCTCCGCAACGAGCACCCGACGCTGCGGCACGGTGGCGGCACCGTTGGCCTCGGTAGCCTGATCGGTCACCGGGGTCCTCCTGAAGACTCGGCGGAACGTTCGATTTCGCGGCTTTCCGCGAAGCCTGAAGCCTACCGGGAACGATCCAGTTCAAGAGATGGCGTTCACCACGTAGTGGCCAGCGCGACACCCCGCCCCCGACCACAGCCCGCGTGCGGCGATCCCGTAGAGTCACCACGCCACGCCCCCGTAGCCCAACTGGCAGAGGCAACGGATTCAAAACCCGTCCAGTGTGAGTTCGAATCTCACCGGGGGCACTCGCGAGCACCAGCAGAAAACGGCCCCTGACCAGGCAGAACCTGGACAGGGGCCGCACTTGTCTGGTCCGGGGCTGTCCGGCCGTCTACGGCCTCCACCCCCCTTACCCCCCGCACTCCCTCGCCAGCCGAGTGCCTTCTCGATCAGGTCGTGGGCCGCAGACTTCGGGCCCGTGATGACCGTGGCGCAGTTCTGGTGCAGGAAGGCGACGGAGCGGCCCAGGCGCGGAGCGTCGTGTCCGAACCGGACGACGAGTTCCTGGAGGACTCCGGCACAGCCCGAAAGGGGCTCTGGGCGACGCGCGCGTGGCGCTCTGCTCACGAGGCGACGGAGTCGATCAGGCGGTTGTACCGGAGCCTCGAGGCGCGTTCGACCGCGGCGAGGAACCCGGCGCCGCCCAGGGTGATCTTCGCCCATGTGGGGAGGTGGATCGGCGAGGTGAACGTGCCGATGTGCGCGGCGACCGGTGGTATGCGGGTGAGGGCCTCCGCGCCGTGGAGCAGGCTGACGGCGAGGGCCACCAGGAGGACCGCGAGGGACACCACCCCGACCACGGTACTGGCACGGGGGAACCGGCGCCCGAACCTCGCTCGCCGTCCTTCTTGCGAACGGGGGTCGGGCCGCAGGGTGTGCTCGCGGCCGTCGGCCTCGACGAAACGCAGGCGCTTCAGGCCGAACGCGCTGGTGGCCACCTCGATGACTCCGCCGGGGACCGGGAACGCCACCGGCAGGTTGGCCCGGTAGACCTGGACGCCGTCCCGGTACAGCGCGGCCGGGCTCTTCCCCACCGCCTTCTCGTGCTGCCTCCGGGTCTTCGCATCGGCGAGGTAACGGACGTCGACCGCGTACACGTGGCTGTTTCCCGGAGGGGCCACGAGATCCAGGTAGAACAGTGAACGGGAAAAGAGCTGCCAGGGACGGTATTCGCGAAGGGCGCTCCCGTCGCCGGACCTGACTTTGCCGAGCCGCCAGTGCCTCCCGGAATTCTTGAGCATGCCTCGATCTCAGCCGTTCGGCCGCCCGGCCACCAGTGGGACCACGTCACCACGCCGTCATGACATTCCTGCGGGAGGGACATGACGTCACGTCACTGGCGGCCTGACCATCCACAGAGGACGTCGGCTCGCGGGAGGCAGTGACTCACAGGCCCAGGTCGCGCCCGACGATCTCCTTCATGATCTCCGTGGTGCCGCCGTAGATCGTGGAGACGCGCGAGTCGAGGTAGTCCTGCGCGATGCGGTATTCGAGCATGTAGCCGTACCCGCCGTGCAGCTGCAGGCACCGCCCGACGAGGTCGACGTACTGCTCCGTAGTCCAGAACTTCGCCGCCGCGGCGTCCACAGCGGACAGTTCGCCGCGGGAGTGCCGGGCGAGCAGGTCGTCGACGTAGCTGCGGCTCACCCGCACGGCCGTGACCATTTCCGCCAGTTCGAAGCGGGTGTTCTGGAACGAGCCGATCGGCTTGCCGAACGCCGTGCGCTGCTTGACGTAGTCCAGGGTGCGCTCCAGCACGCCCTCCGACGAGGCCACGGCGTTGGCGGCGATCGAGATCCGCTCCTGGGGCAGGTTGCGCATCAGACCACGGAAGCCCGACCCCTCCTCGCCGAGCAGGTTGGCGGCGGGCACCCGGACGCCCTGGAAGAACAGCTCGCTGGTGTCCTGGGCGTGCAGGCCGATCTTCTCCAGGTTGCGGCCGCGGGAAAAGCCGGCGCGCCCGGCCTCGATGACCAGCAGGCTGAGCCCGCCGTGGCGGTCCGGCCCGGTCCGGACCGCGGTGACGACGAGGTCGGCGTTCTGGCCGTTGGAGATGAAGACCTTGCTGCCGTCGACCACGTAGTCGTCGCCGTCGCGGACGGCGGTGGTACTGATCCCGGCCAGGTCGCTCCCGGTGCCGGGCTCGGTCATCGCGACCGCGACGACGAGCTCCCCGGCGGCGATGCCGGGCAGCCAGCGGGCCTTCTGCTCGTCGTCGGTCAGGTCGGTGAAGTAGGGCACGACGATGTCGTTGGACAGCGCCACGCAGGCGAGCCCGTCCGACACGGGGTTACGCGAGAACTCCTCGCCGATCACGGCGTTGAAGCGGTAGTCGGTGATGCCGCCCCCGCCGTACTCCTCGGGGATGGAGAAGCCGAGGATCCCGGCGCGGGCGGCTTCCCGGAAGAGCTCGCGGTCGACCTTGCCCGCCGCCTTCCACCGCTCGGCGTGGGGCGCGGCGTGCTTGTCGACGAAGGCGCGCACCGTGTCCCGCAGGAGCTCGTGGTCCTCCTCGTAGAGCGACCGTTTGGCAGGGACGACGCTGGTCATCAGGACTCCTTCGACGTCTGCGAACCGGTTCCGGCAGGTGATGGCCTTGCTGACGGGCACCCCGCTTCGATATGTTAATGAGAAATCGCACGGCTAGGCAACCTCGGACACGACGTCGTGGCACCAAGTCCAGTCCAGACAGCAGAGATGCACGGTTACGCCTCCAAGGAAGCAGGTAAGTAAATGAGCAATCTCAGCAGAAGGAGCGTCTTGTCCCTCGGTGCGGCGCTGGGGCTGGCGGGAGTGGCGAGCACGGCCGCCCCCGCGTGGGCCTGGTCGCCGGCGGGTTCGGTGGCCGGCACCGGCACGGGAGCCGACCCGTGGCAGGTCTGGGACGGCCCGGTCGACGGCCTGCTGGCGGCGCTTCTCGACAACGGCCAGGTCCCGGCGGTCAACACCGCGCTGGCGTCTTGGGCGAACAACAACGACCCGCTGCCCGGCGGCCTGCCCGCCGCCCTCGCCGCCCACCTGCAGCAGGCCGCCGCCCTGCCCTCCTGGGCCGACCGCGCCAAGCTCCGGCTCGCCGCCGACTTCAACCGGCGCAAGGACACCTACCTGTTCATGCTCTACGGCCTCGGCAGCGGCATCATGAGCACGGTGATCCCGCGCGAGGCCGAGTCGGTCTACTGGTCCGCGGGCGGCGCCAACATGAAGGACCGCGCGGCCAAGACCTTCACCTTCGGCTACGACCTGAGCGAGCTGACCGCCTACGAACCCACCGGTCAGTTCGTGGTCACCGCCAACAAGACGCGGCTGGTGCACGCCGCGGTGCGGCACCTGCTGCCGCAGTCGGCGCACTGGCGGGCGGCCACGGACACGCCGGTCCCGATCAGCAACGGCGACATCCTCGTCACCTTCCACAGCCTCGGCACCTTCGTGCACCGGAAGCTGGTCGAGTGGAAGGTGCCGATGACGGCCGCGGAGGAGGAGGCCTTCCTGCACATGTGGCAGGTCGCCATCCACCTGCTCGGTGTGCGGGACGAGTTCATCCCCAAGACGTGGGCCGACGCGAACGCGCAGTCGGCGTACGCGCTCACACCGATCCTCGCTCCGACGACCGAGGGCAAGGAACTGGCCAAGGACCTGCTCGGCCTGACCGCTCAGATCGATCTGGGCGTCACGCGCGGGTTCCTCAACGAGTTCGTGCGCTACGTGCTGAACGACCGGATCGGCGACTGGCTCTCACTCCCCCGCGACTACGCGGCGGCCACCCTGGTCCGCACCGGCTGGCCCACCTACATCGCGTTCCGCGAGGGACTGCTGCCGGTCCTGCCCGTCGGGTTCTACATGTTCGACCAGTTCGTGCGCGCGCTGGCGATGCTGTTCCTCAACAACGGGACCTCACCGGCCAGCACGACCATCGTGATCCCCACCGCGAACCGGCCCGGCGCCTGACCGGCGCGTCCGACGGCGTGAAGGTCCGCACCGGGCCTTCACGCCGGGAGCCCCAGCGCCCCCACGACCAGGGCGGTGACGGCGCCGCGGTGGTCCGGGCTGTCCTGCCACCGCAGCCGCCGTCCGGCCTCGACCACCACACCGAACCCCGCGTGCACCAGGGCCCGGGCCTGGCGCGGATCGAGGTCCGGGCGGACGAGCCGCAGTTGCTGCTCCCAGATGGCGATGTGCTCGCGCTGGGCGACGGCCAGGGGGCGCTGCAAGCCGGCGGGCAGGCCGGCGACCTCGGCGTCGGCGACGCTGGTGAGGGCGGTGTGCTCGAAGCTGTAGGCCACGTACGTCGCCGCCAGGGCGATCACGGCGTCGTGCGGGCCGGCCACCCCGTGCAGGTTCTGCTCCACCGCCTGGGCCAGCAGTCCCGCCGCCTGCAGGCAGGCCGCCGCCAGGATGTCGGCCTTGCCGGGGAAATGGCGGTAGAGCGTCGACGGGACCAGCCCCGCGGCCTCGGCGATCCGGCCGTTCGTGACGTTGGCGAAGCCGTCCCGCTCGAACAGCGGGACGGCGGCGGCGAGGATCTCCGCGCGCCGGGTGCGCGGCACGGGCAGGACGGGCAGCTCGACGGAGCGCGCGCTCCCGACGGCCGCCTTGGGACTGGTTGCGGCAACGCGCAACGCGGACGCCAGCAGCAGGTCTTCGGCCCGGCGCGGGGCGATCGAGGTGCGGTGCATCGTGATCGACGCGATCACCCCGAGGGCCGCCGCGGCCCGCAGGTGCTCGTCCGGCAGCGGGTGCTCGCGCCGCACCACCTCGCTCACCCGCGCGACGACGTGGGCGAACTTCGCCTTGAGGACCCGGCGGTCACCGCGTTCGAGGTACCGCGCCTCCCACCGGTACAGCCCGCCCGCCGCGCGATGCGCGACGGTGACCCGGGTGACGGCGGCGAGCACGTCCGCCGCGGCGGCGTCGGGCGGCACCTCGTCGACCGCGGCGACGAGCCGGTCCACCATGACGTTCGCGCACTCGGCGAACAGCGCGTACTTGTTCGGGAAGTGCCGGTACAGGGCCGCCGCGGTGATGCCCACGGTGGTCGCGATCTCCTCCATGGACGCCGCGTGGTAGCCGCGCGCGCTGAACACCCCGCCCGCCGCCTCGACGATGAGCTGTTTGCGGTTGCGCGGCCGGGTGGCCGCGGGCGACTCGGCGGTCATCGGCGGACCGGAGCGAACGGACGCGGGAACAGGGCCATGCGTGCCAGTCAATCACGAGCCGGACCGAGGGCCCGGGATCAGCGCGACCCGGCCGCCGCGCGTGCGATTCTTCATTTACTTAATCCTTCCCGGCCAGTACCTTCGCCGGGCATGACGACGTCGCGGTCACCTGGCCGCCCGGCTCCCGAGGAGTGGCCCATGCCGACCGACGCGGCTCCCGACTGGTCCTACCGGAACCACTGGATGGCCCACGCGGCCACCCACGCCGCGATGCGGCCGGACCATCCGGCTCGCGCCGCCGGAGCTCGACCACATCCTGGCCGACTGCACACCTTCGGCCGTCGTCGTCGACGCGCACCTGCTGCCGCTGCTGCGGGCCGTACCGGCCGCCGCGGCCGTCGGCACGGTGGTCGTCATCGGCGAGGCCGCCGGGGACCCCTTGGGGTACGAGGAGTTCCTGGCCGCGCACGAACCCCTGGAACCGCCGGACGTCAGCGAGGAGTCGACGGCGCTGATCATGTACACCTCGGGCACCACCGGCCGGCCGAAGGGAGTCCTGCTGTCCCACCGGAACATGCAGCTGCAGGCGATCACCTGCATCCGCGCGATGGAGATGTCCGACGACTCCGACATCGGCTTCCTGACCGCGCCCTTCTTCCACATCGCGGGCCTGGGTTCGATCGTGGCGCACTTCGTCGTCGGCGGGACGGTCGTGCTCCACCCGCTGGGTGCCTTCGACCCGAAGGCGGTGCTCGACGCCTACGAACGCGAAGGGGCCACCGTCGTGTTCAACGTGCCGCAGCAATGGGACCTGCTCTGCGCGCAGCCGGACATCGGCGAGCGCGCGCTGAAACTGCGCATCATCAGCTGGGGTGCCGCACCGGCGACCGACACGACGCTGCGCGCCATTGCCGAGAAGTTCCCCGGCGCGCTGAACGTGGCGGTGTTCGGTCAGACCGAGACGTCGCCGTGGGCGAGGTGGGCGAGATCGTCTACCGCGGCCCGACGGTGACGCGGGGGTACTGGCGGAAGCCGAGGGAGACCGCGGAGGCCTTCGCCGGCGGCTGGTTCCACTCCGGCGACCTGGTCAAGCAGGACGAGGACGGCTTCGTCTGGGTGGTCGACCGCAAGAAGGACATGATCATCAGCGGCGGTGAGAACATCTACTGCGCCGAACTGGAGAACGCCATCGCCGAGCACCCGTGGGTGCGGGAGGTCGCCGTGATCGGCCGGCCCGACGAACGCTGGGGCCAGGTGCCCGTCGCGGTCGTCGCCGTCGCGCCGGAAGGCGGCCTGTCTCTGCGGGAGCTGACCGGGTTCCTCACGGGAAGGCTCGCGTCCTTCAAGCTGCCCAAGGACCTCGTGGTCCTCCCCGGCCTTCCCCGCAACGCGGGCGGCAAGGTCGACAAGGGGGTGCTGCGCGCCCAGGACGAGGCGAGTGCGCCGGCGCCGGCCTGAGCACCTGTTCGTTCAGGCGCTGGCGAGCACGATCGTCTCGGTGGCGGGCGTCTGGCTGCTGCGGCGGAGTTCGAGCAGGCTCACCCCCGCCGCGACCCGGCGGAACGCCGCGGCGGAACCGCTGTCCGCCACCGCTTCCGCTTCGACCGCCAGGCACAGGGCGGCGACGCGGATCGCCGTCGCGATGGGCGCGGTGAGCTCGCGTTTGCGGGCGAAGACGGGGAGCGCGAGTTCCTCCAGCCGGGCCGTGGCCTCGCCGAGCCGGGCCGCGGCCGGCCCCGCCTCGGCCCGGACGGCCGCGCAGGCGTGCTGGATCTCGGCCGCGAGCGAGCCCGGCGGAACGACGCGTTCGGTGGTGTCGATGCCCGCGGCCGCGATGAACGCGCGGGCGAAGGCGGCGGAGAACCGGTGCCGGTCCACGGGTTCCGTGTCCGGGGAATCGTGCAACGCGTAGGTGACGGCGTGGGCCAGGGCCGGGCCGGTGAGGTCGGTGAAGTGCCCGTCGGACTCGGCGGACGGCGCCGGGGCGCGCTCGGCGTCGCGAGCCCGGTCGAGGGCCAGCACGGAGTCCAGTTCCGGCTCCGCCTCCGGTTCGAGGGCGCGGTCGAGATCCCGGCTCAGGACGCCGGCCAGGCGGTGGGCGTACTCGAAATCCCGGGACAGGGCCAGGTCGAGGTCGTGCACCAGGTCGCTTTCCTTGTCCGGTCCGCGCGTGCGGGCCGTGTCGAACGGGCGGCCCAGCGAGAGATCCAGCGCCAGCGTGTCGTCCAGCCGGCGGCGCCGGTCCATGTCACGCAGGCGGGCGAGGTCGAGCTCGCGCGCGTGGCCGACCTCCCGGCCGACCGCGCGCTCCAGGTCGCCGGCGTGGGCCGTCGCCGACCCGAGCACCCGGATCAACGCGGGGTCGGCGGCGTGGGCCAGGTCCGCGGCGCCGGCCAGCCCGCGGAGCAGCTCCCCGGTCAGCTTGTGGGCCCGGACGCTCGCCGCGCCGTGGTCGAGATCGAACGAGACGGACCGCAGCAGCACCAGCGAGCGGATCACCAGCAGCCTGGCCAGGGTCGTCGCCGAGTCCCGGAGATCCCGGGTGACGTGCCGGACGAGGACCTCGGCGGTGATCGTGTGGGGGTGCGGGTCGTCTTCGGCCGTCCACAGCTCGGGCGCCCCCGGCCCGTCCGGCCGCACCCACACGCTGAGGCTGCCCGGCGGCCCGGCGGTCTGACCGAGCGCGCGCCGCACCGCCGGGTCCTCGATCTCGGCGCGGCGGGGCAGCCGGCAGACCGGCTCACCACCGGTGATTTCGTTGACCCACCGGAGGAAGCCGAGGACGTCGGCCGGGCGCACGCCGACCACCGGTCCGCCGGCGCCCGGGACGAACGGCCGCGGATCGTCGGGACGTTCGGTGCCGGTGTCGGCGAGGAAGAGCCAGTAGATGTCCACGGTGATCGGCCGGACGCAGATCCGCGCGGTGCCGACGACGGAGGTGAGGTGGCGCAGATGCCGGTTCACCAGCACCCGCGCCATCAGGCTGCGGCGGTGGGGATCGGTGCCGGCGTCGTAACTCGAGTGCACCAGCCCGTCCAGCCGGTCCCGCAACGCGGGGTCGATCTCGCGGGCGTGCTGCGCGCAGTCGAACGCCAGCGCGAGCGCGATGACGGTGCCGGACGCCAGGCAGGCCCGGATGATCGGGTCGGTGTCCGCGCGGGCGGAGTAGAGCAGGGTGCATTCCCGCCACCACTCGTCGTCGACCCGCCCCGGGAGCAGGCCGGACGGCCCCTTGTCGCGCAGGTGCGCGGCGGCGAGGTGCTCCTGGAACGTGTGGTGGGCGAAGGAGTACAGGCCGTTCTCCCGTTCGACCAGCAGCCCGCTGGCCCCGACGTCGGTCAGGAACGTCTCCGCCGTGAGGTCTTTGGAGACCCGGCGCAGCATCGGCTGGAGGGCGGTGAGCACCCCGGAGCGCGGGAGGTCCCGTACCCGGCGCTCCATCATGGTGAACGCGAGCTGGCGCAGCAGCAGTTCCTTCTGGTCCCCGCCGAGTTCGGCCGGCAGCCGCTTGGCGCTGTGCCGTCGCCACAACATCACTTCGCAGATCTCGCTGTAGAGCTCGGCCCGGCTTCCGGGCAGCGCGCTGCGGTAGTGGTGCACGTTGGCGATCATGGTCAGCAGCAACGGGTTCACGGTGAGTTCGCGCAGCGCGGCCGAGTTCCGGAGCCGATCGAGCAGGTCGTCGGCGGCGGAGCCGGCGCGCGACTCCGTCTCGCCGTTGGCCACGTCGGTGCTCTGCTGTTCGATCGACCGGTACCACCCGCGGACGAAGCGCGCGACCTGTTCGTCGGTGAACCGCCGCACCTGGAACACCGTGGCGCCGGTGATCGCGGCCCCCCAGTAGCCGTGCGGGCGGGAGGTGATCACGTAGTCGTTGCCGGGGTACTGGCCGATCTGCCGCTCGACCCAGTCCGCGACCGAGCGGCGGTCGCCGGGGGCCGGCACTTCGTCGAGCCCGTCGAGCAGGACCACGCACGAACCGTCCCGCAGTTTCTGTTCGAACCAGCCCTTCGGTTCGGCCTCCCGGTAGCGCCCGAGCGTGCCGCGCTGGAGGTCCGCCAGCGCCACCTCCGGCGTGGCCAGGATCTCGGCCGCGTGATCGCGCAGGAACAGGAAGATCGGCACCGTGCGCCGCCGCTTCTTCTCCCCGGCGCCGCAGACCCTGCGGGCCGTGTGGCGCAGCAAGGTCGTCTTGCCGCTGCCCGCCGCGCCGACCACCGCCAGCACGCTCGGGGACGGCCGGTCGAGCAGGTCCGTCAGCGACGAGCGCTGGGTCAGTTCGGCCGGCACGTCGGCCAGCGGGTCCGACTTCACCTGGTGCGGGCTTCGCGGCACCAGCCAGAGTTCCACGAAGACCTCGTCGAGCTGAGGGGTGTACGGGCCGATGGTCGCCAGGCCTTTTTGATCGATGAATCGCAGGGTCCCGAGGACGAACTCCCGATACCGGCGGTCGAAGCGCACCAGTTTGCGCCCGAGGCTCTGGTCGACCCGGTCGATGAATCGCGTCCGCCAGCGTTTGAGGAGTTCCGCGCCGACCCCCTGGACAAACGTCAGGATCGCCAGCACACCTTCGTACAGAATCAGCAGGAGCACCGCGAGCACGGAATGCTCGTGAACCCAGCCGGCCCAGAGACCCGCCGCGGCTCCCGGCAACCCCAGAACCGCCGTCAACCAGCCGATCTTCCCCATCACCCTGCCCGCCGGCATGCCGCGGCCCCCTCCTGTGCCTGACATTCCAGGATACGCGCCGCCCGCCGCAATGGCAGAGGAACGAAAAGCGGCGCCACGGGCTTTGCCGGGCCCGCCCGGCCGGCCGGGGCAATTGCGGAAGTGGTTCTCCGCTTCCGCGGGATAACCGCCGGAAACGGCCGGTTCGGCACGGGGCGCTATTCGAGCACGCTGACCGCGCGGACGATGACCGGCAAGGACGTCAGCAGGGTCGGCACGGTCGGCGGGCATGACGGCGGCTCTCGCGGACGGCCGCGGACCGGCCCTTGTCCGCCGGGACGCCGGCCTGATCACCGGCGCCCGCACCGGCACCGCACCGCCGGGTCACCCGAACGCGATCATGAAGACGGTGACGACGGCGAGGAGGTAGGCCGGGTAGCCGATCCTCGCGGCCTTGCGCAGGCTCTGTTCGGCTTCGTCCCGTTTCAGCGCGGCGAAGCGCTTGCGCAGCATCGCGATCAGCACACAACCGGCGGCCAGCAGGATGAACGCGTAATAGCCCCATTCGAGCGCCACGATGTAGCTGACCGACGGGAGCTGGGACGTCACGTTGTTGAGCAGGACCGCGGTGCTGAGGATCGCCGTCACGCCCATCGACACCGGCGCGCTGCCGTCGGCGGCCTTGAAGAACAACGACAGGTACGTGACGCAGATCAGCAGGATCAGCGGCAGCAGGTTCTTGATCAGGAACGGCAGGGTGTCCCGCTCGATCTCGATCTCCGCCGCGTACTGGCTGTAGTAGATCCCGGTGGCGGCGCCGGCGGCCTGGCCGTCACCCAGCGCGTCGCTGCTGCCGACCGTCTGCCGGAAGAAGTGGACCGAGGACGCGACCCAGTTGGGGACCTGGTTGATGGTCGCCTCGGCGTCGGCGCCGCTGCGCAGGTAGGCGCGCGGGTCCTGGTCGAGGATCTCCTTGTCCGTCACGTAGGAGACCTGGTCCGCGGTCTGCGTCCGGTTCTGCAGCAGCACGGTGAGCCGCTGGTGGTCGAACGGGAAGTCGTGGAACTCGAAGCTGCTCTTGAAGCGGTCGGCCACCCGGTAGAGCCGGTAGGTGTGCCCGTCCTCGGTGACGTCGCGCAGCGGCTCCCCCAGCTTCAGGTCGGGTTTGACGGCGTTGACGAACTGCACGTCGGCCGCGGCGTCGCCGCCGGTGTACTTCAGCCAGACGAAGAAGTCGACGAAGTACGTGCCGTCGGTCGTGTCGAGGTCGCGGACCTCGTTGAGGTTGATCCCGGTCGCCACCACCTGGCGCCGGCTCAGGTACCGGTTCTTGACCGCGATGACCTGCCCGTCCGCCAGCCCGGCCGTCAACGCTTCACCGTTCGGCGGCTCGTAGATCGTGAACTGGACGGGCGCCGAGACGAACCGGGCGCCGTCGCTCGTCACCACCGACACGGCCATCTGCGCCGACCCGCCGGCGGTGAAGTACAACGGGCCGAGCAACGCGGGGAAGGAGTTCTTCCGGTCCTTCAACGACGCCAGGGAGTCCCGCACCCGCTGCCGGTCCTCCGCCCGGTGGTTCTCGCCGAAGTCCAGCCCGCCGGCCCCCATCGCGTGCAGCCCGACGTTCATTGCCTGCCGGGCCGTCGCGGCCTGCCACAACGGACGTTCGCCGTAACGCTGCTCGAAGGCGTCGGCCCACACCTGCGCGGGGCCGGACAGCGAATCCTGGGCCAGCGGCGTCGCCATGAACAGGTTGCCGGTGAGGGCCCCCGGCCGCCCGCTCTTCCGCTCGGCCGTGGTCAACGCGTCGTGGAAGGCCCGGGAACTCAGCGACGAGCTGCCGAGAATAGGCGCCGTCACCCCCGCGGACCGGAGCCGGTCGATCACCTCGAGGCCGCTTTTCTCCTTCGCGGCGAGGACGATCGGCTCACGCGGGTCGTGCGACTCGAGCGCGGCGACCGCGGCGTCGACCGACGCGGCCCGGCTCGCCGGCGCGGCGGAGACCGGCAGCTCGGCGGTCACCCGGCCGAATTCGCCGAAGGACTCCCGGAAGGTGTCGTGCGCCGATCGTCCGTCCTCGTCATCGTCGTAGACGACGGCCGCGGTCTTCGAGCCCAGGACGTGCGAGGCGTACACCGACAGGAAGTCGCTCTGCGTCCGGTTGCCGAACATGCTGCGGAAGTACCACTCGCTGCCGTCGGTGAGCCGCGACGAGCTGGCCGACGGGGTGATCGCCGGGATCCGGGCCCGCCGGTAGATCGGCGACGCCGCGAGCGCGGTGTCGCTGCTCCCGTGCCCGACGACGTAGAGGACCTTGTTCTCCCGGACGATCCGCTCCGCGATCCCGACCGCCTGGTCCACGCGGTCCGCGTCGTCGTAGACGAGCAGTTCCACCGGGTGCCCGTGGATTCCGCCCGCCGCGTTCACGGTGTCGACGTGCATCCGCACCGCGCGCTCCAGGTGGGCGGAGGTCACCGCGTTGTCGCCGGTCATCCCCGCCACCAGCGCCACGTAGACGGGTTCGCCACGCTCGGCTCCCGCCGCCGTCCACACACCCAGCACCGAGGCCAGGACCACGGCCGCGCCCACGGCGACCCAGATCTTCCGCCCGCCGCGCTTCGACCGCCCGGTGCGGACGTTCGCCGGCGGCCGCGCCGGTTCGACCAGATCGGCGACGTCGGCGGGAGTACTCGGCGGGTCGGCGCGCACCGCCTTGAGCGCCCGGCCGGTTTCGGGATCGGCTTTGATCTCGTAGGCGCGCTCGAGGCAGAACCGCCGTTCGCCGTCGGTCTCCACCAGTTCGGCGAGCCACCGCCACGCCGGCTCGTAACCGTCGTCCTTGGCCAGCGCGACCCCCAGCAGCGCCCGGGCCCGCACCGGATCCTCGGCCCGGAGCCCGATCGCCCGGTGGGTGAGCGACACCGCGGTGTCGGGCTTCTCCGGCACGGGACAGACCTCCGAAATCGGTTCAAGGGGTGCCCCACGGTAGGCAGGGCGCCCCTCGCCCGATCGATAAGCCTCCGTCGCCCGAAGCGACCCTCAGCCACGGTTGCGTCACCGTGGCTACTCGAACGGAGGCCTGGCGGAGGTCAGCCTGATAGTTCTCGGCGTCCATGAGACGGACTCTTGCCCTCGCGCCGCGCAGCTCCAGCAGGCCGTGCCGGTGATCAGCGACAGCCGGGCCGGGTCTCGGCGGTGACCTTCAGGCGGTTCGCCCAGTCGCCGAGACCCTGGTCGAGGCCGGCTTGGCTGCCCGGGACGTCGGCGTCGACCGGCGGGCCCGCCCAGGATTCCTCCGTGGTGGCGAGGACGCCGGCCGGGGTCTGCTCGAACGTCCAGAGGTGCACGCCGGTGATGCCGTTCACCGGGGCGCCCCACGCCGTGCAGCGCAGCGGGGCGATCGACTTGATCGTCGACTCGACGTGCATGTCCTGCGGGGACCAGGTGAAGACCGAACCCGGCCGCAGGGGGCCCGGCGTGACCTTGTGCGCGGGGGTGATTTCCGGGATCCAGCTCGGCCACCGGTCGATGTCCGCGTGCAGGCGCCACACCGTCGCCGGCGGTGCCTTGATGAGCACGCTCACGCTGCTGATCACCGGCGCGGTCCTGTCGACCGTGACACCCCGGCACACCTGGTGGGCTCCGGGATCCGGCTTCGCCTCGGCGGCCGTCGCCGGCGACTGGGCCGCCACCACCATCGCCGCGCCCAGGGCCGCGACGCCGATGCCGATGCCGTTGAGGAAACTACGTCGTGCGTTCATCGTGGGTCAGTCCTTTTCGATCGGGAGGGCCCTGCGGGCCGGGGTGGTCAGCGGGTGAGACGGCGGTGTTCGAGGACGGTGGCGACCGCGTAACCGCCGCCGCCGGCGACGGCGAGGCCCCAGAACAGGCCGGGGGTCCCGAAGGCGAGCGAGGCGGTGGAGACGAGGGCGAGCCAGGTGCCGAGGCTGTAGTGCAGGACGTTGCGGCGCACGGCGCCTTCGCTGATGTAGAGCAGCCCGACGACGAGCCCGGAACCGGCGGGCCAGAGCACGTCGGCCAGCCCCGGAGAGTCCACTGTGGACGTGAGCCCGGTGATGGCGAGGGAGAGGGCACCGAAGGCGAGGAGCCAGGACAGACCCAGAAGCCGGCCGCTGAGGACGTCGGCCGGGCCGGCGCCGCGCTGCGCCCGGGCCGCGGTGAGGGTGGCGAACACGGTGCCAACGGCGAGACCGGCGCCGAGCAGGGTCATCGGCAGCCAGCCGGGCAGGTGGACCAGCGGGTCGTCGCCCCGGGACACCGCGGCCGCGCCGTGGCCGAGGACGTAGGCGAGCCCGAAGCTGAGGTAGGTACCGCGGTTGTCGACCCGGCCGGCACGAGCGGAGGCGGTGACGGCGGCGGCCGGGGCGGCGAGGGTGGCAGTGGACATGGCGGTGCTCCTCCGGGAACGAAGTGGGGACTCATACGAGGTGGGACAGGGAAGACGCGACCCGCTCGACGATGTCGCCGGGCCAGGGGAAGGACGTGCTGACGGCTTGCTGGTGGGCGAGCCCGTGCAGGCCCAGCCACAGCGCGACGGCGTCGGCGGCCGGATCCGTGCTGGTGCAGTGCCCGGCGGCGACGCACTCGGCGAGGCAGCCGGCGAGGATCCGCATCGCGTCCGCGCCGAGGTCCGCCAGCTCGTCCGAGGAGGCGGCCGGGGTCCAGGTGCCGCCGAACATGGCGCGGTAGCGCTCGGGGTGGACGTGACCGAATTCCAGGTAGGTGCGGCAGACCGCGGACAGCCGTCGCCGGGGATCGTGGCCCGCCTCGTCGAGCGCGGCCCGGAGCAGGCCGGCCAGCTCGGCGAAAGCCCGCCGTACGACGTCGAGCAGGAGGGTGGGCCGGTCGAGGAAGTGGGCGTAGATCGAGGGTGCGGCGATCCCGGCCCGGCGGGCGATCGCCCGCAGCGTCAGGGCGTGCGGGTCACCGCCGTCGTCGAGCAGTCCGGTCGCGGCGGCCAGGATCTCGGCGCGGAGCCGGCCGCCTTCGCCGCGCCGGTTTCGCGGGCGGGACCGGGGCGGTTCGGCCGCCGGGCTCACGGCCGGGGGGCGTCCGGCACGATGACGACCTTGCCCGCGACGGTGTGCGACTCGGCCAGCGCCAGCGCCGAGGCGGTGTCGGACAGCGGGAACTCCGCGGCGATCCGCGGGCGGAGGACGCCGTCGGCCACCAGCGCGAGCACCTGCGTCAGGTCCTCGTTCAGCCGGCGCCGGAAGGTGTCCAGACGGCGTTTGCCCGCCCAGAAGTTGTAGAAGTGCGCGCCCTTGCCGTTGGGCAGGAGGTTCCACAACGCCAGCCGCGCGAACAGCTTCAGCACCGGAAGCTGGGAGTTGCCCTCTTCGTCCTTGGTCGACGCCGTGCCGTAGCAGACCAATTTCCCGCCGCGGCGCAGCAGCCGCCAGGACTCCGCCACGCCGGCGCCGCCGACGTGGTCGAACACCGCGTCCACACCCTCCGGCGCGAGCTCGCGGATCTTCCGGTACAGCTGCGGGTCGCGGTAATCGACCGGGGTCACGCCGGCCTCGCGCAGCGCCGCGTGGTGGCGCGGCGACGCCGTCCCGATCACGGTGATCCCGGCGTGGCGGGCCAGCTGCACTAGGATGGAGCCGACGCCGCCGTTGGCGCCCAGCACGACGATCGTCCCGCCCGCGGGCACCGTGGTCCTGCCGTGCAGCATCTGCCAGGCCGTGACGCCGTTGACCGCGACGGTCTCGGCGGCGGCCGCGGAGACGCCGTCCGGCACGGCGACCAGGTCGGCCGCGTCGAGCACCTGGGCGCTGGCCCAGCTGCCGGTCTTGGTGACCGCGGCGAACCGGCGGCCGAGCAGCGCGGGGTCGACGTCCGGGCCGGTCCCGGTGACCGTGCCGGCCACGTCGTAGCCGGGCACGAACGGGAACGCCGGCTGGCCGTAGTACTTCCCGCGCCGCATCTGCTGCTCGGCGAAGGCCACGCCGGTGGCCTCCATGCGCAGGACGACCTGCCCCGCGGCGGGCGCCGGGAGGTCCCGGGTGCGGACCTGCAGGCCGCCCGCCTCGACCTTGCCCGGCAGGACGATCTCGGTGGCGGTGGTGACGGTGGTGGTTCCCACGGCGGGTCCCCTCTCGGCTCGTTGTGCTTACGGTCGTAACCCTACGAGCGTTAGCGTACTGAGCACAAGAGGTAACAGGGATAAGTTTTGCTGTGTTAGCTCAGGCCGCGGCGGACGGGATGCGGCGATCGGCCGGGGTGGGGCGGCGCGCCCCACCCCGGCCGGCGGGCGTCAGCTCGCCCGGGCTCCCGACTGGGCGCGGACCACCGTCGACGCGGTCAGGCGGTTGTCCACCGGGTGGTTGTCACCGTCGTAACGGCCGTCGATGTTCGCCGTCACCTCGAACTCCGCCTGGCCCGCCGCCGCGTCGGCCGCGGTGTAGGTGTAGGCGAACGGGAAGTCGACGCGGCCACCGGCGGGCACGAACTGGGTCAGCGTGCCCACGTCCTGGTAGTAACCGCTCTCCGCCTTCTTCCGCAGCGAGACGACGATCTTCTCGTCGTAGCGGTTGTTCACCACCGACACCTTGACCGGCTTGGTCTGGCCCACCCGCGCCTGGGAGGGCAGGGACAGCCCCGTCAGGGTCACGTCGTGCGTCTCGACGTGCAGCGTCTGGAACCCGGTGCCGGACCGGCCGTCGTCGGTCGTCGCGCTGATCTCCAGGCGGTAGTCGCCGTCGGCGGCGTACCGGTGCGTCACCTGGGTGTTCGAGGTGAGCCGCACCGACGTGCCGTCGCCGAACTTCAGCTCACCGCCGACCAGCGGCCGGCCGAGGTGGTCGCCCGCGTTCGGCGAGAAGGAGACGTCGTCGAACACCGACGGGATGTTCGGCCAGGAGTTCGCGTTCGGCGTCAGCGCCGGCGCGGTCGTCAGGCGGATGTCGTACCAGGAAGCGCCTTCGGCGTCGTCGGCCACCCGGATCCAGTACTGCTGCCCGGCCGTGGCGGTGAACACCGGCCGCTTGTCGCCGCCCCCCGCCGACTTGCAGTCCACTTCGGACAGTGAGTCGCGCGTCGCGCCCCGGTACACGGTCACCGACGGCGACCACCGCGAGCGCGCCTCCACGCTGATCGCCCGGGTGCGGTCCGGCGTGTACCGGTACCAGACGGAGTGGTCCGCGCCGGGATCGCAGCTCGGCGCCGCTTCGCCCGGCTCGGCCGAGGACCGCGTCAGGTCGCCCGAGAACGTCCCGGGCAGCGTGGCCACCGCGGCCGCCGCGAAGTCGTCGTTGGGCTCGCGCGGCACGGTGGCGAGGTCGAGCGTGGCCGGCTGCCCGGCGCCGGCGTACTGCTTGAACAGCATGATGTGGTACGTCTGCCCGGCGGTGACCGGGAACGTCACCGACGGGCCGTTGTTCCACTCCGCGCAGGCGCCGGGAACCTGGGTCAGCGCGCCGCGCTCGCCGGTGTACACGGCGATGAACGGCTGCTGGCCGACCCCCGACGGCAGCGCCCGGACGAACCCGTCGGCGGACGCGGTGTAGTCGTACCAGACGCTCGACGCGATCCAGGAGTAGCACGAGGTCGGGTCGTCGGCGGCCGCCGTGCCCTCCCCGACGTCCTGGGTCGCCTTGAAGGGCAGGGCGGTGACGGTGGTGGCGGTGCCGAAGTCGTCGTTCGACGGCGTGCCGGCGGACGCGGCCGCCGGCGCCACCAACGCGGCCGCGACGGCGAGACTGGCGACGAACAGGCGCCGGAAAGCGGTGTGCTTCATCATTTCCCCCTGAGCTCAGACGGCGACGACGCGCGAGCCGCGCGGCTTCACGGTCGTGGCGATGGCGATCACTTCGTTGTCCGCCTGCCGGGCGTCGGTCACCGGGTAGTCCAGCTTCAGCTCGGCGCGGAAGGCGATCTTGCCCATCGCCGCGTCGTCGGGGCTGAAGGTGTAGGAGAACGGGAACTTCACCGTGCGGGTGGGCCGCGCGGGCACCTCGAGGGTGAGCCGGCCGACCTCCCGCCACCACGTCCCGTCGTACTTGGACAGCACGACGGTCGCCGTTTCGGTGTAGCGCGTGTTGGACACGTCGACCGAGATCGCCTTGCTGTCGCCTTCCCGGGCCGAGGCGGGCACGGAGAACTTGGCGATCCCGACGTCGTGCGTGGTCACCACGACCTCGTCCGTCTTGGTCACCGTCCGGCCGTCCGGGGACGTCGCGTGCAGGGTGGCGGTGTACGTCCCGTCCTTGGCGTAGCGGTGGGAAACGGTCCCGGTGGTGGCCGGGGCCGTGGCGCCGTCCCCGAAGTCCCAGGCGACGGTCATCGGCTTGTCGATGTCGTTCCAGGACTCGGCGGAGAACGAAACGGTGTCGTAGACCGTCGGGTACGACGGCGACTGGTAGACCGACGGGTCCAGCGCCGGCGCGTCGTCGACGGTCAGCGAGACGGGCTCGCGGCCGTCGGCGGGGCCGGTGACGCGGACGTAGTAGGTCGTGCCGGCGGCGGCGCGGAACGCGGTCGGCTGCCCGTAGGAGTTCGACGTGCAGGCGACCTGCTTCAGCTCCGGCAGGCTCGCCCGGGTGTACACCGAGACGGCCGAGCCGCTCCCGGTGGTGCGCGCGGTGACCGACTTCGCGGGCCCGGGATTCGGGTAGGCGTACCAGACCGAGGGGACGAGGTTGCCTTCGTACTGGCAGCTCGACTCGGGCTCGTCGGCTTCGAAGGAGGCGACCGAGAAGTCCGGCCGCGCGGAGAACGGCAGCGCGGGCACGGGTTCCGCGGCGGCGAAGTCGTCGTTGGCCGCGGCCGCGACGGAGTCCAGCGCGAACGACAGTGCGCCGCCCGGGACGTCGTAGCCGGAGACCATGAAGGAGTAGGTCGTGCCGGCGGTCGCCCGGAACGTCGTGGTCGCGGCCGTCCCGGTGGCGCAGGCGATCCCCCTGAGGTCGCCGCGGGCGCCCGAGTGGACCGACAGGATCATCGACGGGTCGCTGTCCTGGGTGGTGGCGCGCAGGTACCCGTCCGCGGTGGCGGTGTAGCGGAACCAGACGCTGCCCCGGACGTCGTAGGACTGGCACCAGGACGGGTCGTCGACCGCCTGGGTGGCCTCGGTGGTGTCCAGCTGCGCGGCGAACGGCAAGGCCGTGACGGCCACCGGCTGGTCGAAGTCGTCGTTGGACGGTGGCGCGGCGTGCGCGACACCCGGTACGAGCAGCGCGAAGGCCGCGGTGAGCGCGGTGGCCAAGGCGATCCTGCCGCGCGATCGCAAAGACAGCAGCACGAGTCATCCCCCCAGATGTGTTCCGTCCCCACGCACACGGTGGGGATCCCCGCCGGGCACATCGACGGCGCTCGCCCGGATGTCACCGATCCGGCCGGAATTACCCCGGATGTCGCAACCGTGCTACGGAGAGTGGGCCGCGGGAGCGGACCACCCGCCAGCCGCGGTCCACTCGGGCCACGGCGGCACCCGTGTCCGGTTCCGGCCAGTGGCCGGAACCGGCGCCCTGCCAAGGAAAACCGCGCCGGGGACCCAGTCCGCACCCTGGCCTGCGAGATGCAGATTTTCGCAAGAAAGCCCGCAACCACCACCCGCCACCATGACGCCGAGGCCGCGCCCGGGCCGGGTGTGGCGAGGCAGAGGGAGGTTCCAGGTGAAGATCAGGACACGGATCGCGACCGCGGTCGCGGTCATCGGGGTCGCGGCGGCCACCGCGCTCGGCGGGGCGGTCACCGCGTCGGCCGAGACCCACCCCGAAGACGCACCGCCCGGATACGCGGGGCCGTTCCCGACCTGCAACGGCACCTTCCTCGAGCGGATCACCCTTCCGCAGACCGCGGGTTACGTCGACGTCTGGTACTCGTCCGCGGGCAGCGGCACGTTCTGCGCGAAGACCTTCGACAACCTCCCGGGCCGCCACCACATCGAAGTGGTCCTCCAGCACGCCGGCTGGACGACCCGCTGGTACGACTCCGACGACAACTACGATTCCTACGCGGGCGGTATCTACGTCTCCGACGCGAACACGTTGTGCGCTCAGGTCTACGGGGAGGTCACCGTGAACGCGGTGCCCCACGCCAGCGGGTGGAACACGATCTGCAAACCGCCGACGCCGTGACCGGTGGGGCGCCGGGATCGCTGATCCCGGCGCTTCGCGGCGTCGGCGCCGGTCTGACGGTCTGACGATCGCCGGTCCGCCGGTCAAGCGATCACCAGCACCAGCCGTCCTCGGACGTGGGCGTTTTCGCTGGCGCGGTGGGCTTCGGCGATCTCGGCGAGCGGGAAGGTCCGGTCGACCGGGAGCCAGAACCGGCCGGCCTCGATCAGGGGGGCGATCTCGGCCAGGGCGTGGAAACCGTGGCCGTCGACGAAGCCGTTGCTGAAGTGCACCCCGTGCTTTTCCGCGCCCGCGAAGTCGGCCAGCGTCACCACGTTCGGCGCGCCGCCGGCGAGGTCGATCAGCTCGGGCAGGACACCGTTCCCGGCTACGTCCAACGCCCGGTCGACGCCGCCGGGAGCGATCGCGCGAATCCGTTCGGCCATGCCTTCGCCGTAGGTCACGGGTTCCGCGCCGAGCAAGCGCAGGTAGTTCTGGTTGGCGGCACTCGCGGCGCCGATCACCCGCGCACCGCGGGCGAGGGCGAGCTGGACGGCCGTGCCGCCGATCCCGCCGGTGGCACCGTTGACGAACAACGTCCGTCCACTCGCGACGGTGAGCTGGTCCAGCGCGCGCGTGGCCGTTTCGAGGGCGATGGGGAGGCCGGCGGCGTCGACGAACCCGAGTGACGGCGGGATGGGCGCGCGGTGGGTCAGCAGGGCCAGCTCGGCCGCGCCGGCGCCGTCGTCGGAGATGCCGAACACCCGGTCGCCGACGGCCACGTCGGTCACGCCCTCACCGAGCTCGTCGACGACACCCGCGACGTCGCGGCCGGTCGTCTGCGGAAGTCCCGCCCCGAACGACAGTTCGCCGCTGCGCAGCTTCGTCTCCGTGGCGTTGACGCCGGCCGCCTGGACGACGATCCGGACCTGGCCGGGGCCCGGGTGCGGGTCGGGGAGATCCACGACCTCGAGGACTTCGGGACCGCCGAACTGCTTGAACTGTGCGGCTTTCATGGTGCTTCTCGCTTTCGGTTAGCGGGCGACGACCGGGGTCGCGTCCTGGGTGACCGGCAAGGGACCGCTGCGGAAGAGAAGCGCGGCCACCACGGCGCCCCCGAGGAACAGCGCCGCCGCGATCCAGAACACGAAGTGGTAGCTGGAAAGCGTCGCGTCGACGATCGTCGACGGCTGTGCCGCTGTCGCCGCGTGGTCGTCGAGGTAGCCCGTGATCGCCGTCGCGCTCAGCGAGCTGAACACGGCCAGCCCGATGGACCCGCCGATCTGCTGGGCGATGTTCACCATCGCGGACGCCACCCCGGACTCGTGCGGCCGCACACCGCTGGTCGCGGCGTTCTGTCCCGGGCCGAAGACCAGCCCCAGGCCGAGGCCGATGACGAGCAGGGACGGCAGCACGCCGCCGGCGTAGGTGGACGACGTCCCGATCCCGGTGAGCAGCGCCATGCCGAGCGCGGCGAGCAGGCAGCCCGCCGGCACGAGCGGGCGCGGCCCGGTGCGCGGCAGCAGCACCGCCCCGGAGACGATCGCGCCCACCATCACCAGGCCGACCATGGGCAGGAACGCCAGCCCGGTCCGGAACGGCGTGAACCCCAGCGTTTCCGCGAGGTAGTAGGTGAGGAACAGGAACACCGCGAAGCCGCCGATCCCCGAGATCCCGATCGACAGGTAGGCCGCGCCGCGGTCGCGGTCCAGCAGCACCGGCAGCGGGAGCAGCGGCTGCCGGACGCGGCGCTCGAGCAGCACGAAGACGACGACGAACACGACGCCGGCGAGCACCGGTCCCACGGTCCGGAAGTCGGTCCAGCCCTTCGCCGCGGCGTTGCCGAGGCCGTAGGCGATGCCGACGACGCCGAGGATCGCGGTGATCGTGCCCGAGACGTCGAGCCGGGTGCGTTCGGGCCGCTCGCCGTCGGTGAGGAAGACCAGCGAGCCGGCGAACGCCACCGCGGCGATGATCAGGTTGACGTACAGGCACCACCGCCACGACAGGTCCTGGGTGAGGACGCCGCCCAGCAGCAGTCCCAGCGCGCCGCCGGCGCCCGAGATCGCGCCGAAGACGCCGAACGCGCGGCCGCGCTCGTTCGCGTCGCCGGCGAAGGTCACCGACACCATCGACAGCGCCGCCGGCGCGAGCATCGCGCCGAACGCGCCCTGCGCGACCCGGGAGATCAGCAGCATCCCGAAGCCGCTCGCGGCCCCGCCGAGCGCCGAGGCGACCGCGAAGCCGGCCAGGCCGATGACGAACAGCCGCTTCCGGCCGAAGAAGTCCGAGAGCCGGCCGCCGAGCAGCAGCAGGCTGCCGAACGCGAGCGCGTACCCGGTGACGACCCACTGCCGGTTGTCGGTGGAGAACCCGAGGTCGTGCTGCGCGGTCGGCAGCGCGATGTTCACGATCGTGGAGTCCAGGACGACCATCAGCTGGGCGAGGCTCAGGACGACAAGCGCGATCCAGCGGTGCGGGACGCGGGCGCCGAGGCCCGCCGCGGGCCGGCCGCGAAGCGTGCCGGGCTCTTCACCAGAGTTCATCTCGACCTTCGATTCGTGAGGGGAGCTGTCGGGGCGGACCGTCGGATCCAGCCGTCAACTTATCATCGGTAGGTTTAACTTATCAATGGTAAGTTAGGCGACCGACGGTAGATCGGGCTGTCGCGGTGCGTAAGGTGGGTGCTCGTGACCAAGGGAGAATCCGCCGCGGCGGACGGCGCCACCAGCGAAGTCCTGTGGCTGCGCGGCGATCGGGAACGTCCGGCACGACGGGCCGCGCCGCTCACCCTGGAGCGGATCGTCACCGAGGCCGTCGCCGAGCTCGACGCCCACGGGGCGGAACGGCTGACGATGCGACGGCTCGCCCAGCGCCTCGACGTGACCTCGACGGCGCTCTACTGGCACGTCTCGACCAAGGAGGACCTGCTCGACCTCGCGGTCGACCACATCCTCGGCGAGGTGCCGCTCCCCGAGCCCGGCCCCGACCCCCGCGCCGCGGTCCGCGCGCTGCTGCTCGGCTGGCGCGCCGCGATGCTCGCGCACCCGTGGTCACCCAGCCTGCTGGGACGTCCTCTGCTGGGCCCGAACGTGCTGGCCCGGACCGAGTTCGTCCAGGCGATGCTGACCCGCGCCGGCCTGACCGGCCGCGATCTGGCGTCGGCCACCCACCTGCTGACCGGCTTCGTCATCGGCACCGCGATGACCGACGCCACCTGGCGGCGGCTGGACGATCCCACGGTCGTCGCCCGGGCCCGGGCGCACATCACCGGCCTGAGCGAGCTGTACCCGACGCTCAGCACGTCCGGCTTCGTCGATCAGGAGTGGTCCGACGACGACCTCTTCGGCCACAGCCTCGAACGGATCCTCGACACGCTGACCCCCTGAAGCCGGCGAGCGCCGGTGGATCAGCTCCCGCCTGTGGCCGTCCGAGGTCCGGCCGGTGCCGGTGGTGCTCTGAGGGCCGCGGCTCAGGCCGTCACCGCGCGCTCGACGTGCAGGGCGAGGAACGCGTACACCCGCCGGACGAGTTCGGGTTCCCCGCGCATGAGGTCGTAGCCGTGGTCGACGCCTGCGATGTCGTAGTGCTCCACCAACGCGCCGGCCTCCGCGAGCTTGCCCGCGTAGGCGACGGCCTCGGCGCGCAGCCGGTCGTGCTCGCAGGTGATCACCAGCGCGGGCGCGATGCCCGCCAGGCCGTCACCGTTGCTCCCCCACGCCGGCGACGCCAGCGGGTCCGCGCGGCGGGCGGCGTCGGGGATGTAGGCGGTGTCGAAGACCTCCCCCATCCACGGCCGGATCACCGCGCCCCGCGCCGCCGGTTTGGCCGCGGCCGGGGTCACGAGGTCCAGCGGTGGGTAGTGCAGCACCTGCAACGCGATCGCCGGCCCGCCGTCGCGCAGCGCGAGCCGGGACGCCGCGGCCGCGAGCGAACCGCCCGCGCTCTGCCCGCCGACGCACAGCCGCGCGCCGGCCCACTCGCGCTCGGGCGCGGCCGCCCACGTCAGCGCGTCGTGCACCTGTTCGCACGGCACCGGAAACCGCCGCGCCGGCGCGAGCGCGTAGTCGAGGTTGACCACGAACACCCCGGCGTGCTCGGCGAGGTACCGGCACAGCGGGTCGTCCCCGATCGGGGCGCCCACCACGAACCCGCCGCCGTGGGCGTTGACGTAGACGCCCCGGGCGTCTCCCGGCGGGCGGTAGAGGGTGGCGGGCATCGGGCCGTGCCGGGTCGGCACCGAGATTTCGCCGGTGTGGCCGGGGATTTCGGGGAACAGCGGACGCGGTGTGATCGCGCGGGCGGCGACCGCGCCCATCAGGCGGGCCACCCGGTCGGCGACGAACGGCTTCGACAGGATCGACATGGACGACCTCACTTCACGCGGACTTGGTGGAACTCCAGCGAAACCCACTCCCCTCACGACAGTCCGTTCGGCGGGCCCGCCGACCGGGCGGCTCGGCGATCAGCACCGTCGGCTTCGCCACCGAGTCCAGCGTGAGCCCGGGATGGGTCATGCGTCCTCCTCCGGAAGTCCGCCGAGGGTGTGCCGGAGGCGGACGAAGCGGTCGGCGAGGTCTTCGGGATCGAGGGTCTCGTCGTCGCCGAGCAGCCAGGCGTTGATCACCGCGCCGGCGCCGCCGGTGAGGAACACCGCGAGGTCGTCGACCGTCCCGGCCGGCAGCCGCTCGCCGAAGAGCCGCCGGACCGCCTCGCGGTTGACCGGCGCGAGCAGCTCACTCAACGCGGTGGTCAGCGCGAACGCGCACGGCCCCGTGAGCAGCGCCCGGTAGAACGCGCGGTGCGCGGCGAAGTGCCGGGCCGTGGCGAGCACCGCGGCGCGCCCGGACTCCCGGACGGGCAGCAGCTCCCGCCGGGCGAGGTCGAGCGCGGCGGCGACCAGCAGCGCGTCCCGGTCGGCGAAGTGCAGGTAGACGAGCTGCCGGCTGACCCCGGCGGCTTCGGCGAGTTCGGTGACGGGGACGTTCGCGCTGCCGCGCTCGGACACCAGCCGCACGGCCGCCGCGGACAGCGCCGCCCGCGACCGCACGGCGCGCGGGTCACGGCTGTCGATGCTCACCCCGCACTTTATAGACACCCGTCAAAGAACTGGCAAGTGCCTTGACCTTGACACCGTGCCAAGGTCTTCACTGGGCGCAGGAGGTGATCACCATGAATTCGACCCCGCTCGGCGCGCTGAGCACCGGAAACTCGTCGATGCGGCTTCAGGCGGCCCTGGCGGCCGGCACGCGTGCCGACCCCGGGTCCGCCGACGCGCTCGTGGCGCGGTCCGCGATCGAGCCGGACTTCTTCGTGCGCGACATGCTCACCTGGGCCTTGACCCGCCTCCCGGCGGAAGTCACCGTGCCCCGGCTCCTCGGGGAACTCCGCTCCGAGCGCGCCCAGGCCCGGAGCCAGGCGCTGCACACGCTGTCCAAGATCGGCGACGGGACGACGTGGCCCGCGATCACGCCGTCGTTGCTGCGCGACGCCGACGACGAGGTGGCGCGAAGCGCGTGGCGGGCCGCCGTCGTCCTCGTGCCCGGCGCGGAACGGGACGCGCTGGCCGCGGAGCTGGCGGCCCAGCTCGGCCGGGGCGACCGGGCCGTCCGGCTGAGCCTCAGCCGGGCGCTCGTCGCGCTCGGGGACGTGATCGAGCCGGCCCTGCGGACGGGGCTGGCGAGCGCCGATCCGGCGGTGCGGGCGCACGCCCGGGCCACGGAACGGCTGCTGCGCGACCCGGACGCCGCGTTCGACCCGGGCGTCGACGAGGCGAAGCGGATCGTCGCGCTCGGCCCGGAACACTCCGGCGGGACGTCGTGCTGATCGGCGAGGTGGCGCGCCGCTCGGGGGTGAGCACCCGGATGCTCCGGCACTACGACTCCCTCGGGCTGGTGCGCCCGACCGGCCGCACGGTCGGCGGTTACCGCGAATACTCCACTCAGGACATCCGCCGGATCTTCCACGTCGAAAGCCTGCGGTCCCTGGGGTTGTCGCTGCGGCAGATCGGTCGCGCGCTGGAGGATCCCGGCTTCGCACCGTCCACTTTGGTCGGCGACCTCATCCGGCAGACCGAAGACCGGCTGACGCGGGAACAGGAGCTGCTGGACCGGTTGCGCGCGGTCGACGCCTCGGCGCCCGGCGGCTGGCAGGGCGTCCTGCGCATCATCGAGCTCCTGCGCGGGCTCGGCTCGGCCAGTCCCGCGCACCGGCAGCAGGCTGTCCTGGCCCCGGCCGAGGACGTGCCCCTGCCTCTCGACCTGCTGGCCGGGGCGGTGCTCGCCGAGGCCGACCCGAACGTCGCGGGCGCCCTGCGGTGGGCTCTCGCGCGGGCGGGCGGTGACGGCGTGGCCAGCGTGGCGTCCGGCCTGGCGTCGGCGGACGTCGACGTCCGGCGGCGCGCGGTCCTGGCGATCGCCGGGTTCTCCGGCGCCGAGGCGACCGCGCTGCTCACCGGCGCGCTCGGGGACCCGGACCCGGCGGTGCGCCGGAACGCCGCGCTGGCGTCGGGCAAGCGCGGCGAGACCGCGGCCGTGCCGACGCTCGTGCGCATGGTGGTCGAGGGCACGAACGACGTCGAGGCGGCCGAGCTCCTCGGCACGTTGTCCCGGGACGCCGGATGCGCGGAGCGGGTGATGAGCGCGCTGACCGGCGAGCTCACCGCCCCGGCCGCGGACGCCGCGGTGCGGATCCGCCTGACCCAGGCCCTCGCCGAGATGCCGCCACCCCTCGCCCGGGACGCCCTGCGGCGGCTGGCCGGGGACGCCGACCGGGACGTCGCCCTCATCGCCGCCGCTCTGGCGGGCATGCTCGAAGAGCGGTCCCACCCGCCGATCCCGTAGGTCCGGTCAGGCCGCGGCCTGAGCTTCCTCCGCGGCACCGGGGAGTTCCTGCGCCGGGAGCGCGGGGAGCGTGAAGCGGAAGCACGTCCCTTCGGTGACTTCGGTGTCCAGCCAGACGCGGCCGCCGTGGTGCTCGACGATCTTGCGGCACATCGCCAGCCCGATCCCGGTGCCCGGGTAGTCGCCGCGGCCGTGCAGCCGCTGGAAGATCACGAAGATCCGCTCGGCGTACTGCGCTTCGATCCCGATCCCGTTGTCCGTCACGGAAAACACCCAGTCCGCGCCGTCCCGTTCGGCGCCGACGGTGATCTCGGGCGCCCGCTCGCCGCGGAACTTGACGGCGTTGCCGATCAGGTTCTGGAACACCGCCGTCAGCAACGACCGCTCACCCAGCACCGGCGGCAGGCTGTCGGCGACGATCACCCGCGCGCCGGCGCCGTCGAGCACGCTCTCCAGGTTCGCCGTGGCGGCGGCCACGAGCGCCGCGGTCTCGACCTCGGCCGGCTCCCCGCCGCGGCGGCCGACGCGGGAGAACGCCAGCAGGTCGTTGATCAGCACCTGCATCCGCTTGGCCCCGTCGACGGCGAACCCGATGTTCTGCTCGCCGCGCTCGTCGAGCTTGTCCTGGTAGCGCTTTTCCAGCAGCTGGCAGAAACTCGTCACCTTCCGCAGCGGCTCCTGGAGGTCGTGCGACGCGACGTAGGCGAACTGCTCCAGATCGGAGTTCGACCGCTCCAGGGCGTGCGTCCGCGTCTCCAGCTGCGCGTGGGCCACCTCGAGCCCGGCCACTTCGGCCAGGATGCGCCGGCGCATCGTGTCGACGTCGGCGCCGAGCTGGCGCACTTCCCGCGGCCCGGTCGCCACCACCGGCCGGTGCAGGTCCCGCGCGGCGACGTCGCGCACCGCGGCGGCCAGCTCCCGGATCGGCCCGACCACCGCCCGGCGCAGCCCCGCGAACAGCAGGACGAACGCCGCCGCGATCACCACCGCGATGGCGACGAGGATCCAGGTCAGCAGCTTCGTCGCGGCCGCCAGGTCGGTCCGGGCGGCCACCCGGGCGGCCTCGAGGTGCGCATCCTGCCCGGTCAGCCGGACGCGCAGCGCGTCGAACAGCTTCTTGACCTGCTCCACCTGCGCCGCCGTCGGCGCCGGGCCACCCGGGGCCGACTGGGCGAGCGCCGCACCACGCCACGTCCCGGCGCCGGCCAAGACGGCGTCGAGGTCACGGCCCTCCGCGGTGTCCGGAGTCGCACCCAGCCGGCGCAGCTCCGCCACCGCCCGGTCCTGGTCGGCGAGCCCGGCCCGGTACGGCTCGAGGAACTCCTGCTGCCGGGTCAGCAGGTAACCGCGGATCCCGGTCTCCTGGTCGACCAGCGCGCTCGAGAGGGCCTTGGCCTGCAGCAGCTGCGGCCCCACCTCGTCGAGCAGCCGGGACCGGGCGTCGTCGAGGCGGCTCAGCGCGAGCGCCCCGCCCGCGAGGGCCACGCAGAGCAGGACGGCCTCGACGAACGCCAGCAACCCGGCCCAGCGCCGCAGCGGCCACGCCGGACGCGCGTCCGTCATCGGGCTTCCCCGGCGAGCCGCTGGGTGAGCAGGACCAGCGCGACGTCGTCGTCCAGCGGGCCGTCGTTGAGCCGCTGGACGCGGCCGATCAGGGCGTCCAGCGCCGCGCCGCGGTCACCCGGCCCGGTGAGGAGCTCGTCCGCCAGCGCGGCCATCCGCGTCCGGCCGAGGCGATCGGCCGCGCCGGCCCGGCCTTCGAAGATGCCGTCGGTGTAGAGCAGCAGGGACCAGCCCGGGTCCAGCGCGACCTCCGTCTGCCGCCGCGGCCGCAGCAGCGGGATGCCCAGCGGCGGCCCCAGCGCGTCGGAGGGCAGGAACTCCGCCGGCCCGCCGCCGCGGAACAGCACCGGCGGCGGGTGCCCGGCCAGCACCATCCGCGCGGACGCCCGGTCCGGTGCGACCGTGACCATGCACGCCGTGGCGAACAGCGGCTCGATCCGCTCGTTCACCAGGACCCGGTCGACCGTGGACAGCACCTCGGCGGCCGGCAGCCCGGCGAGCACCAGGGCCCGCCAGGCGATCCGCAGCGCCACCCCCAGCGCGGCTTCGTCCGGGCCGTGCCCGCAGACGTCCCCGATGATCACCTCGACGGTGCCGTCGGCCAGCTCGACGGTGTCGTAGAAGTCGCCGCCCAGCAACGCGCCGTCCCGGCCCGGGCGGTAGCGGACCGCCAGGCCCAGGTCCTCGTCGGCGAGCAGCGGGGTGGGCAGCAGACCGCGTTCGAGACGCGCGTTCTCCCCCGCGAACAGCTGCTGCTCCATGAGCCGCTGTTCGGCGTCCTCGGCCCTTCGCCGTTCCCAGGCGTACCGCATGGCGCGCACCAGCAGCGGCCCGTCGACCTGGTCCTTGCCGAGGTAGTCCTGGGCGCCGGCGGCGACCGCGGCCACGCCGGTGGCGGTGTCGTTCTGCCCGGTCAGGACCACGATCGCGCTGCTCGGGCTGCGCTGGCGCAACGTCTTGAGGGCGGTCAGGCCGGACGCGTCGGGCAGCTGCAGATCGAGCAGCACGCAGTCGACGCTCGCGACGTGCGGCAGGGCGGCCGCCAGCGTCGCCACCCGCAGCAGCGTGATCCGCTCGGCCTCCGCGGGGAGGTCGGCGAGCATCTCCTCGACCAGCAGCGCGTCCCCGTCGTCGTCCTCCACCAGCAGCACCGAAAGCCGGTTGACCGCGGGCGGCGGGGAAAGCGGTGGTCCGGCGACGCGGGTGGAGCCGACCGAAGGAGCGGTCACGACATCGAGCCTCTCTCGCATGAGGCCTCACCGAGCCGCCCGCACACAGGCCACCGGATCAGGCGTAACGGCGCCCGCACAGGAAGGGTCACCGGCGGCTGTGTTCTCAACCGCGCGCACTGTATCCCGCGGTGCTCGAGGGAAGCCAGACCGGTGGCGCACAACGGGATCCGGGTAACGATTCCCTACCGGGACGGGCACGCCCGATGCGGTGAACGACCCCCGCCGAGGCTCGTCACGCCGCGGTTCGCGGGGTGTCCGGCCCCACACGAAGCCGTGGCGATGCTGGTCGGAGGACACGGAAGGCCGTCGCGGTCCGCTCCAGGTTCGCCGTGGGTCAGGCACTCGCCGCGGGTCCGCTCGGCGCGCGCCCGGTCCGCGCGCGGCGCGCGGACGAGCGGCGACGGGCAGCCGCTGAACCGGCGTTGACTTCCGGCACCTCCGGTGGTTTTCTCACTGGGAGCGCTCTCAGCCATCTTGCATTCTGTTCGATCCGGACGAGTGAGGGATGGAACTTCATGACAGCTCGACCACTTCGCCGCGCCCTTCCGGCCGCGGTCGTCCTGCTCGCCGCGGGCCTGGCGGGAGTCACGCAAGCCGCCGCGGCCGAGCCGGACGTCTCCGTCACCGTGAACGCGCGGGCCGGCCTGGCCACCGTGGCGGACACCGCGCTCGGGGCCAACCACGCGGTCTGGGACAGCCAGCTCGGCACCGACGCCGTGGCCGATCTGCTCGGCGGCGCCGGCGTGCGCATGCTGCGCTACCCCGGCGGTTCCTACGGCGACATCTACCACTGGAAGGACAACACCGCGCCCGGCGGTTACGTCGCGCCCGGCACCGACTTCGACACCTTCATGGGCGGCGCGCGGCGCACCGGGGCCCAGCCGATCATCATCGCCAACTACGGGACCGGCACCCCGCAGGAAGCCGCGGACTGGGTCCGCTACGCCAACGTGACGAAGGGCTACGGCGCCCGGTACTGGGAAATCGGCAACGAGCTCTACGGCAACGGCCACTACGGCGCGAACTGGGAAGCCGACGACCACGCCGACAAGAGCCCGGCGGCGTACGCCCACGGCGTCGTCGCCTACGCCGAGGCCATGAAGGCCGTCGACCCGTCGGTCAAGATCGGCGCGGTGCTCACCACTCCGGCGAACTGGCCGGACGGCATCGTCGGTGAGGGCGACACCGCGGACTGGAATCAGACCGTGTTGTCGATCGCGGGTCCGCATGTCGACTTCGTCGTGCTGCACTGGTATCCGGGCGGCGCCACGGCGGCGGAAGCGCTCGCCAAACCCGAGCAGGTGGACGACATGATGTACGTCGTCCGGCGCGAGATCACGCAGTTCGCGGGCGCGGACTCCGCGCGGATCGGCGTCGCGCTCACCGAGACCAACACCCCGGTCGGGATGGACACCCAGCCGGGCGCGCTGTTCGCCGCCGACACGTACAGCACGATGCTGGAGAACGGCGTGTTCACCGTCGACTGGTGGGACACGCACAACGGCGCGACCCAGGTGTCCACAGTGGAGGGAGAGACCGACTACGGGGACATGGGCCTGCTCTCCAGCGCGACGTGCCTGGGCGACGGCGTCTGCGAGCCGCCGCTGAACACGCCGTTCGCGCCCTACCACGGCCTCGAGATGCTGGGGCTCTTCGCCCGCCCCGGCGATCAGCTGGTGCGCGCCGGGACGAGCGATCCGCTGGTCACCGCCCACGCCGCCCGCCGGCCCGACGGTGACCTTTCGGTGCTGCTGATCAACAAGGAACCCGGGCGCGCCCGCACGGTCGCCCTCGACTACGCCGGTTACGCCCCGGCGGCCACGGCGTCGAAGGTGTTCACGTTCACCCACGGCGCGACGTCGATCGCCGAAAGCGCCGGCGGCAGCAGCGCCGGCCGGACGTTGCCGCCGTATTCGCTGACCACCCTGGTCCTGCACCCGGCGACCGCGACGGCCGCCGCCCCGGCCACCCCCGGCCCGGTGGTGGCCGGCCAGGTCACCGACCGGTCGGCGACGCTCACCTGGCCAGCCGCCGCGCCCGGTGGCCACCCGGTCGCGAAGTACGAGGTCTACCGGAGCACCGGCACCACCAGCGAAGAGTGGGGCGAGACGCCGGGAACGTCGTTCACCGCCGGAAACCTCGTCCCGGGCAGCCGGTACACGGTCAACGTGCTGGCGCGGGACGCGGCCGGCGCCGTCTCCTGGGCTTCGCCGCCGCTGACGTTCACCACCGGCGCGCCCGCCCGGAGTACCTGCGCGGCCACGATGTCCGACGTCCAGGACTGGTCGAGCGGCTTCGTCGGCGGCGTCCACCTCACCAACACGGGCACGAAGCCGATACCCAACTGGACGCTGACGTTCACCTGGCCGACAGCGCGGCAGCACCTCACCGGCGGCTGGAACGGCACCTGGACCCAGAGCGGGACCACCGTGACGGTCACGTCGGCCACGGCGCTGGCCCCGGGTGAGAGCGCGGACCCCGGCTTCACGGCCGACTACGGCGGCCCGAACATCCTGCCGACGGCGTTCACCCTGAACGGAACCCTCTGCAGCGGGTCATGACGACCGCGAGCCCCTAGCACACGCCGGCGTGTCTCCGCTCCGGCAAATGCACGGTGGCCGTCCACGCCGGTTTCCGGCACCGTGGGTGGTTCCGGATCGCTGGAGCCGAGCGGAGGCTCGCCGTGCCTCGTCGTCGTGTGCCCGAACCCGCCACCGGCGGGACAGCCGGGCGGGTGTTCCTGCCCGTGATGCTGGTGCTCTTCGGGCTGGGCACGGCCGTGGTGCTGATCGCCCAAAGCACCGTCCTCGCGGACGAGCTCGGTCACGGTGGCGAGACGTCGCCGTGGCCGGTGCTCGCGCTGCTCGCCTCCGCCGTCCAGCTGGCCGGCGTGCTCGCCGTCGGCTTCCGGCGGCGCTGGGGCGCGAAGGTCTTCGCCGTGGCGTTCCTCGCCGGCGCGCTGCTGGACCTCGGGCACGTGACCGGCGCGAGCGCGCTGCTGATCATCGGGAAGATCGTCGTGGCCGGGCTGCTCGCCGCCGCCATCCTCGTCCGCTGGGACGACCTGGCCGCCTGACCGGCCTCCCCCGCACCCGGACGCGTCCCGCTCCTGCGCGCCACATGGTCCTTGACGAACCGCGCGCCCGCTCCCTATCTTGTCGGACATAGGACGTCGGACATCCCATGTCCTGCCACCCATCCCCTCGGCGAGGAGGCGGAACCGGTGTCATCGAAACGCGGGTTCGGCACGATCCTGCTGGCCGCGGCCCTGCTCGGGCTGCCCGTCGTCCCGGCGGCTTCGGCCGCCTCCGGGTGCACGTCCTCGGTGCCGTTCACCTCCGGTACCGAGGGTTACGACACCTTCCGCATCCCCGCGGTGATCCGTGCCGCGAACGGGTCACTGGTGGCGTTCGCCGAAGGCCGGCGCGACTCGGCCGGCGACTCGGGCGCCATCCGGACGGTGTCTCGCTCTTCGCGCGACGGCGGCTGCACGTGGGGCCCGCTCTCGGTGGTGACCACCAACGGCGACGCCACCGCGGGCAACCCGACGCCGGTGCTGGCCCGCACCGGCGACCTGGTGCTCCTGACCGTCCACAACGGACTCGTGTCGGAGAAGCAGATCATGTCCGGCCAGGCGTCCGACCGGGACACCCGCCGCGTGTTCGTCCAGCGCAGCACCGACAACGGCCGCACCTGGAGCGCCGCGCGCGACATCACCGCGGACGCGAAGCCGCCCGGCTGGCGCTGGTACGCCACCGGTCCCGGGCACGCCACGCTGCTGCGGCACGGCCCGCACGCGGGCCGGATCGTCGTGCCCGCCAACCACTCCGGCTCCCCGCCCGCCGGTTCCGCCGACGCCGGCACCGAGGCGAAGTACTACGGCGGCCACGACCTCTACAGCGACGACGACGGCCGAACCTGGCAGATCGGCTTCACCGACGACCGCACCGACGGCGTGATCGCCGCGAACGAGACGTCGATGACCGAGCTGCCCGACGGCACGCTCTACTTCTCCGGCCGCAACCAGGGTTCCGCGGCCGAGCACCGCGTCGACGGCTACAGCGTGGACGGCGGGAAGACGCTCGTGCGGCCGTACCGGGTGCAGCCGTCGCTGTCCGGCACGAAGGTCGAGGGCAGTGTGCTGCAGACGACGATCCCGTGGCTGCTGCTGTATTCCGGCCCGTCCGACCCCGCCACGCGCGCGGTGATGCAGCTGCGGCTGAGCACCGACCGCGGGCGCACCTGGACGCCGGGCCGGACGCTGACCAGCGGGCCCGCGGCGTACTCCGACCTCGTGCAGGCCGACCCGCTCACCGCCGGGCTGCTGTACGAGACGGGCGCCGCCGGACCGTACGAAAACATCGTGTTCCATCGGATCCCGCTCGGGCAGGTGCGCTGAGCGGCCACCGTCCCGCACCCGGCGCGTGCCGGGTGCGGGACGCGCCGCTCAGCCCCAGGCGAGCGGCAGCCGCAGCGGCCCGCGCGTCGAGAGCCCCCTCTTCCAGCCGATGCCGTCCTCACCGTCGGCCAGGCGCAGGTCCGGCAGCCGCCGGAGCAGGGTTTCCAGCGCCACCTGCAGTTCCATCCGGGCCAGCGGCGCGCCCAGGCAGTGGTGGGCGCCGTGGCCGAACCCGATGTGCGTCGCCTCCCCGCGCAGCAGGTCCAGCACCTCCGGGTCGGAGTACACCGCGTCGTCGCGGTTCGCCGACGCCAGCGCCGGCAGCACCGGCTCCCCCGCGCGGACCAGCACACCGCCCAGCTCGACGTCCTCCGTCGCGTAGCGCGCGATGCCCGCGCCGGTGCCGAGCGGGACGAACCGCATCAGCTCCTCGACCGCCTTCGGCACCAGGCCCAGGTCTGCGCGCAGCAGCGCCAGCTGACCCGGGTGCGTCAGCAGCGCGTAGACGAAGTTGGGAATCTGGGACGCGGTCGTCTCGTGGCCGGCCACCAGCAGCGTCTGCGCCAGCGACAGCAGTTCCTCCTCCGAGAGCCGGTCGTCTTCGTCGCGGGCCACGACCAGGGCGCCGAGCAGGTCGTCGTGCGGCGTCTCGCGGCGCTGGGCGATGAGGCCCGCCATGTACTCGCGCATCTTCGTCATCGCGTCGAGGACTTCGTCCGGCGTGAACTTCGTCGTCGAGAGGAACGCGTCCGACCAGACGCGGAAGTCGCCGCGGTCTTCGAACGGGACGCCGAGCAGCTCGCAGATCACCGTCACCGGGAACGGCAGCGCGAAGGCCTCCACCAGATCGGCCGGCGGCCCCTGGGTGAGCATCGTGTCGACGAGCCCGTCGGCGATCTCGCGCGCCCGCGCCCGCAGCGCGTCGATCCGGCGCATGGTGAACGCCTTCATCACCAGCCGCCGCAGCCGGCTGTGGTCCGGCGGGTCGAGACTGAGGATGTTGCCGGGCGGCGGCAGATGTGGACGCAGCCGCGGCTCGTCGCGACCGGTCGCCGCCGCGCGGCTGAAGCGCGGGTCGCCGAGGACCACCTTGACGTCCTCGTAGCGCGTCGCGAGCCAGGCCGGTTCGCCGTAGGGCATGGTGACGCGGCTCAGCGGCTCTTCGGTGCGCAGCTTCTCGAACTGCGGCTCGATGTCCAGCTTTTCCGGATCACTGAAGGGATAGGCCCTCGTCATCGAGACTCCTTCGTGGTTTCGCGGTGTCGGTACGGGACGAGCACGGCGGCGACGACCGCGAGGACGCAGATCGCGCCGGACACGGTGAACGCGGTGGTGTACGCGCCGACCGTGGGCAAGGGGAGGCGCGGCAGCAGGTTCGCGGCCAGGATCGCCGACGCCACCGCCGTGCCGATGGATCCGCCGATCGAGCGCAGTGTCTGGTTGACGCTGTTGGCGACACTCGTCTGCGCGGGGGTGACGCCGCTGTTGAGCAACGTCGGGATCGCGCCGAACGCCAGCCCCAGCCCGAGGCCGAGCAGGCCGGTCGCGACGTAGAAGTGCCAGTGCTCGGCGTGGAAGGCGAGCAGGAAGGCGAAGGTCGCGGTCGCGACGACCGTACCGAGCACCATCGGCCACTTCGGGCCGACGCGGCGGATCAGCATCGACACCGCGCCGGCGGCGAGCAGGGTGCCCGCGGTCATCGGCAGCAGCGTCAGGCCCGCGCCGAGCGCGTCGGAGCCGAAGCCGTAGCCGAACCGCCCGGGCGTCTGCACGAACTGGATCACCAGGATGAACGCGCCGTACATGCCGGCGCCGGTGAGGAAGGTGGCGATGTTGGTGCCGAGCACGACCGGCGTGCGCATCATCGCGATGTCGACCAGCGGCTCGCGCACGCGCCGCTCGACGAACACCCACCCGACCAGCAGCACGACGGCGCCGGCGAACAGCCCTAGCACGGTGGCCGAGCCCCAGCCCCAGGCCGGCCCGCGGTTGATGCCCAGCACCAGGCAGACCAGGCCGCCGGCGAGCGTCAGCAGCCCGAAGACGTCGACGTAGAACTTGCCGGCGGTCTCCGGCAGCCGGATCAGCGCGGCGGTGCCGAGCAGGCCGAGCGCGGTGACCGCGGCGGAGATCCAGAACATGCCCTGCGCCGAGACGCCCGCCTGCACCAGCAGGCCCGAGAAGAGCAGGCCCGCGCCCGCGCCGATGCCGGTGAGCGCGCTCAGCAGCGCGATGCTGGAAGGCACGCGTTCGGGCGGGAAGATCGACCGGACGATCCCGATCGCCAGCGGCATCGCGGCGAAGCCCATGCCCTGCAGCGCGCGGCCGGCCAGCACCACGCCCATCGACGTCGACACGGCGACCAGCACCGAGCCGAGCGTGGTCAGGGCGAGCGTCGCCATGAGGACGCGCTTGCGGCCGAGCTTGTCGCCGAGCGAACCGAGCAGCGGCGTGAAGACCGCCGCCGAGAGCATGTTGACCGTCACGACCCAGGAGACGTCGGCCATCGAGACGTCCAGCGACTGCGCGAGGCCGGACAGGATCGGCATGACCATGCTCTGCATGACGACGATCGCGAACGTCGAGAGCGCCAGCACCAGCAGCACCGCCGTCGGATGCGACTCCGCGCGCCGGGCGCGGCGCGCGGGCGCCGGGGCGGTCAGGGTGTCGGACACGGAAACCTCCGTTGTAGTCAACTGATGACTTACACGGTAGCCACGCACTGGAAATCAAGTCAACGAGTGACTACTTAACCGCGTGGTGATCACCCTCACAGGACGTTTGCGCTGGTCTACACTGCGAAAACCGACGAAACGGAGGCCGGCGATGGACACGGCGACACCGCGCGCCCGCCGCCGTGACGCGGCGGCGACCCGGGAAGCGCTGCTGATGGCGGCCCGGACACTGCTGAGCGAACACGGCGTCGAGGGCACAAGCACCCGCGACGTCGCGGCCCGGGCCGGGGTGAACCAGGCGCTGGTCTACCGCTACTTCGGGTCGAAGGAGAAGCTGTTCGCCGAGGCGGCGGACCGAGGCTGGGACTCCGCCGACACCATGACGAGGGACATCCCACTGAAGGACCTTCCCCGCGCGCTGCTGGAGCGCGCGTTGAACGTCGGCGCCGAGCACCCCGGCGGCCTGTCCGGCCTGGTGACCGCGGCGAACGACGACATGATCCGGGCCGTCGTGCGCGAGCGGATCGAGCGGGCGTTCGACGAGCAGCTGGCCCCGCGCCTGAGCGGGCCGGACCGCGCCCTGCGCGCGGAACTGCTGGCCGCGCTGATCACCGGGGTCGCGGTGCTGCGCGGCAAGGTGGGCACGAAGGCCCTGACCGCGGCGGACCGCGAGGCGCTCGGCGCGTACGTCGACCGCATGGCCGCCCCCCTCCTCGACCTGGACTAACCCACCTCCCCCAACCCAACGCCCGCTCACCGCCCACCCCCCAAACGCCACTTTCGCTACGAAAGATGCGGGGTTGTGGAGGGATTTCGGGGGATGTGGACAACTGGGCAGCGGCGGGTGTGGGAGAACTTTTCGTCGTAGATATTGTCAACAATTTCATCGACGATTAGGGTGCGAGTCATGCTCATCGACTGCCACGGGCACTACACCACCGCGCCGCCGGCGCTGGCCGCCTGGCGCGAGCGGCAGGTCGCCGCCCTCTCCGGCGGGCCCGCGCCGGCCCGCGCCGACCTGCGGATCAGCGACGACGACCTGCGCGAGACGATCGAGCCGAACCAGCTGCGGCTGATGGACGAACGCGGCATCGACCTGACGATCTTCTCGCCCCGCGCGTCCTTCATGGCCCACCACGTCGGGGACTTCGCGACGTCGTCCGCGTGGGCCGCGATCTGCAACGAGCTCTGCTACCGCGTCAGCGCGCTCTACCCCGGGCGGTTCGCACCGGCCGCGATGCTCCCGCAGTCCCCCGGCGTCGACCCCGCCACCTGCGTTCCGGAGCTCACGCGGTGCGTCGAGGAGTACGGCGCCGTCGCGCTGAACCTCAACCCCGATCCCTCCGGCGGGCACTGGACGGCGCCGCCGCTCACCGACCGGTCGTGGTACCCCGTCTACGAAAAGATGGTGGAGTACGACGTCCCGGCGATGATCCACGTCAGCACCAGCGTGAACCCCGCGTTCCACACCACCGGCGCGCACTACCTCAACGCCGACACGACGGCGTTCATGCAGCTGCTCCAGGGTGACCTGTTCGCGGACTTCCCCACCCTGCGGCTGGTCATCCCGCACGGCGGCGGCGCGGTGCCCTACCACTGGGGCCGGTTCCGCGGCCTCGCCATGGCACTGGGCAAGCCCACGCTCGAAGAACACCTGCTGGGCAACGTCTTCTTCGACACCTGCGTCTACCACCAGCCCGGCTCGGACCTGCTGTTCGACGTCGTCCCGGCCAAGAACATCCTGTTCGCCTCGGAGATGATCGGCGCGGTCCGCGACGTCGACCCGGGCACCGGCCACCACTTCGACGACACGCGCCGGTACCTCGAAGCCGCCGAACTGTCCGAAGAGGACTCGGCCGCGATCCGGGAGCACAATGCCCGCGCCGTCTACCCGCGTCTCGACGCCCTGCTCAAGCGCCAGGGGCGGTGAGGATCCCCATGACCGCGCCGAAAACCCCCGGCTGGCTCGACTGGTACGCGAACCCGTCGGAGCCGAAGTTCCGGCTCCCGCCCGGAACCGTCGACGCGCACTGCCACGTCTTCGGCCCGCAGGCCGAGTTCCCCTTCGCCCCCGAACGCAAGTACACCCCGTGCGACGGCGGCAAGGACGACCTGTTCGCCCTGCGCGACCACCTGGGCATCACGCGGACCGTGATCGTCCAGGCCACCTGCCACGGCGCGGACAACTCCGCCATGCTCGACGCCGTCCGCGCGGCGGACGGCCGGGCGCGGGGCGTCGCCACCGTGCGTCCCGACGTCAGCCAGCGCGAGCTGCGCGAACTCGACGCGGCGGGAGTGCGCGGCGTGCGCTTCAACTTCGTGAAGCGCCTGGTCGACGCGGCTCCGCACGAAGAGCTGAGCACCATCGCGAAGAAGATCGCGCCGCTCGGCTGGCACGTCGTCCTCTACTTCGAGAGCGCCGATCTGCCCGAGCTGGAAGGGTTCTTCGGCTCGCTGCCCACGCCGCTCGTCGTCGACCACCTGGGCCGGCCCGACGTCACACAGCCGGTGGACGGCCCCGAGTTCAGCCGCTTCCTGCGGTTCGCCGACCGCAACGACGTCTGGGTGAAGGTCAGCTGCCCCGAGCGCCTGACCGTCACCGGCCCGCCCGCCCTCGGCGGCGAGCGGCACGCCTACCGCGACGTCGTCCCGTTCGGCCGGCGCGTCGTGGCGGAGTTCCCCGACCGCGTGCTGTGGGGCAGCGACTGGCCGCACCCCAACCTCCTGGGCCACATGCCGGACGACGGCCTGCTGGTCGACTACGTGCCGCAGGTGGCGGTGACCGCCGAGCAGCAGCAGAAGCTCCTCGTGACCAATCCGACGCACCTGTACTGGCCCGGCACTGACTGACTGACGCCTGAGCGACAGGAACCCCCATGCAGCAAGCCAACTCCCTGAACCGGCTGAACCGCCTGCCGATCTCCCGGTTCCACAAGCTCACCCTGCTCGCCGTCTCGTTCGCCTACTTCTTCGAGTTCGCGGACATCAACAGCTTCGCCACCACCGCGCCCAAGCTGATCAAGCTGTGGGGCGTGACGGTCGACCAGGTCGCCTACGTCACCTCGCTGTCGTTCGTCGGGATGTTCTTCGGCGCGGTCATCGCCAGTGGCCTGGCCGACCGGTGGGGCCGCAAACGGGTACTGCTGTGGACCACCCTGTGGTTCGGCGTCTTCTCGTTCGCCGCCGTCTTCTCGTGGGACGTCGTGTCGCTGGGCGTGTTCCGCGTCCTGACCTCGGCGGGGCTCTCGGCGATGACCGTCGTGGCCGTCATCTACGTCAACGAGCTGTACCCGGCCACCAGCCGCGGCAAGTACCAGGCCTACGCGATCGTGATCGGCATCTGCGGCACCCCGGTCACCAACCTGATCGCCAGCGCCGTGGTGCCGATCAACGACTGGTCGTGGCGGCTGGTCTACCTGTGGGGCGCGCTCGGCGTGCTGCTCGTCTTCTTCACCCGCCACCTCAAGGAGTCGCCGCGCTGGCACGAGAGCCGCGGCGACCACGCCGAGGCGGACCGGCTGCTGCGGGAGATCGAAGAGCAGGTCGCCGCGGAGAAAGGACCGTTGCCCGAACCCGAGCCGCCGGTCGAAGAAGCTCCGGTGACGAAGGCGCCGCTCCGCCTCCTGCTGCAGAAGAAATACCTCTACCCCACCTTGTTGCTGACCGTCGTGTGGGTGACGCAGACGATCGGCTTCTTCGGCTACTCGAGCTGGGCGCCCACGCTGCTGGCCAAGGAGGGCTTCAGCGTCGAGAAGTCGGTGTTCTACGTGGCCCTCACCACCGTCGGCGCGCCGCTCGGGTCGTACCTGGCCGCCCTGGTCACCGACCGGTTCGAACGCAAGTGGTGCCTGGTCGCCTTCGGCGCCGTCATCGCGCTGTGCGGCCTGCTCTACGGCCTGACCTTCGACCCGGTCCTGATCGTGGTCTTCGGGTTCCTGGTGAACCTGTTCGAACGCGGCTACACCGCCCTCGGCTACGCGTACTCCCCCGAGCTGTTCGACACGCGGAGCCGCTCCCTGGGCACCGGCGTCTCCTACGGGCTCGGGCGGCTGTCGAACGCGGCCGGTCCCCTGATCGTGGCGGCGCTCTACAACGGCAGCGGCTACCAGAGCGTGTTCCTCTTCATCGCCGGTACCTGGCTGGTCGGCGCGGTGGTCCTGGCCGTGTTCGGCCCGCGGACCCGCCCGCGCACCCGGGCCGAACCCCATGTGCCGATTCGCGGGTAACCGCCGCCGCCCCGGGTAACCCTCCTCGGTAGAGGACGACGCACCCCCGGGTGCGCGCCCTCGGGAGGAGTCACCATCGTGCCTGTGAACTGGACCACGGCGGACCAGCCAGGCTGGCAGACCCTGGACGTGGCCGGCACCGACCCGTCCGGTCTCGCCGATGCCCGGATGTGGGCCGAGTCGAGGATGCACACCCTCGGCGACCCGCATCGGCTGGACGCGTTGTTGATCGTCGGAGAACTGCTGGACAACGCCTACCTGCACGCCGGCGGGCCGATCGAGCTGCGCCTGCGCTGCACCGGCGGGCCGTGCGAGGTGACCCTCGCGGTCGCCGACATCGGCACCGGGGAACCGCGGCTGCGGGTCCCCGGCCGGGACGGCGGTCGTGGCCTGCGGGTCGTCGACCAGCTGTGCCTCGCGTGGGGCGTGAGCCACCACGACGACGGCAAGCTCGTGTGGGCCCGCCTGCGCTGTGTGGATTCGGAAGAGCCCTGCCCGCGGGCCTGGGCGAACTAGCCTCGCGACACCCGCGGGCCGGACCAGCGGCGCTAGCGGGCCGTCAGGCCCGGCAGGAGCGTCAGCCAGGTCAGCGCCTCGGCGAGGTCGGCGTGCAGCGGCAGGGCGCGCTCCAGCCCGAGCACGCTCAGGGGGCGCAGCACCGCGCGGCTGCGAGTGACGACGGCGAAGGGCACGCCGGCCGCTTGCGCGTCGGCGGCGGAGTTGAGCAGCACGGTCAGCGCCCGGGCGGCGCAGAACGTCACGGCCGAGGCGTCGACGACCAGGGCGCGCGGCCGGAAAGCGAGCTCCCGCTCGAGGAGCCCGGCGAAATGCCCGATGACGCTGATGTCGAGCTCACCGGTCGCCGACAGCACGGCGGCGTCGGCGGTCGCGGTCACTTCGAAGCTCGCGACGGGCGCCGGGCCCGCGGGCCCTCTGGGACAAGGCAAGGGAAGAACGGTCATAGGCGAAGCCTCCTGGGGAACCGTGAGGCCAAACCGCTCGTGCACCAGTCCAGTCCCACACCGGCCCCTGACGGGGTCGTGGGTCTCGGGGTGCGACGGCTGCCGGTTGAACCGCTGCGTCCCGACCGTACCGCACGCCGGTGCCGGCGGCGGTGTGGCCCGACGGGCGGGACAGCTCACAGCGGCGTGTCGCCGGTGTCCGTTTCACCCGCCGGGCACGGGTGTTCACCCGCTGTCCACCGCCGGGACGTCAGCGTGACGTCGCCGCGCTGAGGCCGGTCCCCTCGTGGTGCGGCCAGCGCGGCTGCTCGCCCGCCGGCTTGTCGCCGAGGATCGTCACGCGGCGCCCGACCCGGCGGCCCGTGTAGTCGTTGACCGCGTAGTGCTGGGTGGCCCGGTTGTCCCAGACCGCGATCGCGCCCGGCTGCCAGTGGTAGCGGCAGACCCGCTGCGGGCTCTCGGAAACCTCGTACAGCTGGGCCAGCAGCGCGGCGCTTTCACCCGGCGTCAGCTGCGGGATCCGGCGGGTGAACATCCGGTTCACGTACAGGGACCTGCGGCCCGTCTCCGGGTGGGTGCGCACCACCGGGTGCTCGGCCTCGCTGCGGAACGAGCCGTTCGGGTGCTCGAAGACGTGCACCGCGGTCAGGCCGTCGACCAGGTCGCGCACCGGCGCGGAAAGCGCTTCATACGCGAGGTGCTGGTTGCTCCACATGGTGTCCCCGCCCGCCGGCGGGCATTCGACGAGCTGCAGCACGGAGGCGATCGGCGGCGACGCGCTGAACGTGACGTCGGTGTGCCAGACGTCGGCGCGGGCGCCCTGGTCGGAGTCGAGCACCACCAGTTCGTCGTGCCCGGGGAGTTTCGGCAGGAACGGGTGCACCTCGAGCTCGCCGAACCGGCGGCCGAACGCCTTGTGCGCCTCGGGATCGAGCCCGGCGGCGTCCGGGAAGAACAGCACGAGGTGGGTCAGCAGGAGGTCCCGCACCTCGGCGAACGCGGCGTCGGACAGCTCCGCCAGCGGCACGCCGCGCACCTCCGCGCCGAGGGCGCCGGAAATCGGCCGGACGTCGAACTCCATGATTCTTCCCTTTCGTTTTCCGGGCAGGACAAAATACGATGTCGTCGCGCAAAAGAATGGTTGACCGAAACGGGTTCGCGGTGCGATCGTGGTGGAGCCCGATCACCCCCGCCGAAAGGACGCCGATGCCGAACGACGCCGCCGCCGAGCTCGCCCGCCTGGTCGACCTGGCGACCCCGTTCGCGATCCGCGCCGCCATCGCGCTGCGGCTGCCCGAACTGGTCGCCGGCGGCACCACCACGACCGCGGACCTGGCCGCCGCCAGCGGATCCGACGCCGACTCCCTCGACCGGCTGCTGCGGCACCTGGTGAACGTCGGCCTCTTCAGCGCCGACGCCGGCGAATACGGGCTCACCGACCTGTCGCGCGAACTGCTCGGCGAGCAGCAGCGCTGGCAGCGCGGCTGGCTCGACCTCGACGGCCCCGGCGCGAAAATGGATCTCGCCTACAGCGGAATGCTGCATTCGGTCCGCACCGGCGAATCCGCGTACGGAAAGGCACACGGCGTCGATTTCTGGACCGATTACCAGCGTGACGAAAAACTGCGCTTGTTCTTCGGCGCGATCATGGCGGCGCACGCCTGGCAGACCGGCCCGGCGGTGGCCGCCGACTACGACTGGAGCACGGTGACCCGGGTCCTCGACGTCGGCGGCGGCATCGGCGCGCTGCTGAGCGAAGTCCTGCTGAAGCACCCGCACCTGCACGGCGCGGTCCTGGACCTGCCGCCGGTGCGCCCGGAAGCCGAGCGGTCCCTGGCGGACGCGGGCCTGGCCGACCGGGCCGGGTTCGTCGGCGGCAGCTTCTTCGACCCGCTGCCCACGGGCTACGACGTGCTGCTGGTGTCGCGCGTGCTGACCGACTGGAACGACGAGGACGCGGCGCGGATCCTGCGCCGCTGCGGCGAGACCGGCGCGCGCGTCGTCGTGGTCGAGGTGCTGGCCGGGACGGAGCACGCGAAGAACAACTCGTCGTTCGACCTGCAGTCGCTGACCCTGCTGGGCGGCCGGGAACGCACGATCGAGGACTTCCACGCTCTCGCGGCGTCGGCGGGCCTGGCGGTCCGGAGCACCCACGAAGGCCAGGGCGGCCTGGTCGTCGTGGAGTGCGCCGCCGCTTGAGAGCCCCGCCGGGGCCGCCGTCATGCCCAGGCCGGGAGGCGGCGGCCCCGCGGGTCCGGCAGCACTCCCAGCTGGTGCAGCCGGTCGACCGGGTTCAGCGGGTGCACGCCCAGGCCGGACATCGTGTGCATCACCGTGTAGCGGATGCGGTTGTTGCCGCCGGTGCCGCGCAGGGCCCGGCGGCCCGCGACCCGGCCGACCCACGAGAGGTCCGTGATCATCCGGGCCGCGTTGTGGCTCGTGCGGCCGATCTGGGTCAGGTTCCCGCGGCGGGCCACGTCGTAGCGGGCCAGCGCGTGGTCGACGACCGCCGGGGCGAGGGAGCCGCCTTGGCGCAGCATCGAGGCCAGTTCGTGCGCGTCCGCGACGGCGCTGTTCATGCCCTGCGCGGCCATCGGGTGCACGGCGTGGCCGCTCTCCCCGGCCAGCGCCAGCCCGGGCACGGACAACGCGCCGGCGAGGAACCGGGACACCGGCAGCAGCTGACGGCCGCCGAGGTTCGCGTGGATCGCGTCGGCGAGCGGGGCGAGCGCGGGCGTCTCACGCACCAGGCCGTCCGCCCACGAGGTCAGGCCGTCGGTGTCGAGGCCGCGCAGTTCGTCCGGGCCGACCTGGGCGTAGAGCCGGACGCGGCCGCCGGGCAAGGGGTAGCGCAGCCGCAGGCCGCGTTCGGTGACGTAGGCGGAGAAGTCCGGCTCGACCGCGGGCGCGTCGTGCAGCTCGAACGCCGCCAGCCGGTGCGGGTAGTCGTGCCGCCGCGCCTCGATGCCCGCCTCCCGCCGCAGGCGCGACGAGAGGCCGTCGGCCGCCACGACCAGCGCCGCCTCGACGTCCTCTCCGGACAGCCGCACGCCCGTGACCCGGCCGGCCGAACGCAGCAGTCCCTCGACGAGCACGCCGCGCCGGAAGTCCACTGTGGACGGCAGCGACTTCGTCAGCGCTTCCAGGATCGCCGGGTAGTCGTGGGCCAGCAGCCACGGCCGCTCGACGGGCAGCCGGCCGTACTCGAGGGCCATCTGCGGCGCCCCGGCCGCGTCCCGCGCGACGAGCGTCCCCAGCCGCAACGCTCCCTCGGGCGTCGCACCCCACTCGTCGAGGATCGCCAGTGATCCGGGTTGCAGCACCTCGCCCTTCGCGACCGGCTTCACGGCGTCCTGCTTCTCGGCCAGCAGCACGCGGTGCCCGAGCCGGCCCAGCGCGCACGCGGCGGCCAGCCCGGCGACCCCGGCGCCGCAGACGACGGCGTCGTACCCCATCAGCCGGCCACCTTCCGGTAGCGGGCCAGGGCTTTCAGCGCGAGACCGTGGGCGAGCGCGGGGTTCGGGTAGCGGCAGACGTGCCGCACGTACTCGTTGACGTTCGCCGCGGCCCACCCGCCGCCGGGGTGCCGCTGTGCCAGCAGCCATTCGACGCCGGGCCGGACGACGGCGGCGTCCGCACCGGCGGCCAGCAGCGCCGACACCGCCCAGCCGGTCTCCTCGACGGTGCCGGGACCACCCGCGCCGGTGCCCCACGAGCCGTCGGCCAGCCGGGTGCGTTCGAGCCACTCACGCGCGCGCCGCGCGGGGAGCGAGCCGGGCTGCCCCGCCTTGGCGAAGGTCTGCAGCACGGCGGAAGTCCCCGCGGTGTGCATCCGGTACCAGACGGATTCGAAGCTGCCGTCGGCCTGTTGCGCCTTCCCCAGCCAGCTCAGCGCCCGGCGCACGCGCCGGTCGTCGGCCGGGACGCCGGAGTCGAGCAGCCCGTCGACGGCCTGGGCGGTCATGTGCGGGCACGGACCGCTGTTGGCCACCTTGGTGTTGCGCACGCACAGCCCCCACGAACCGCGGGTGTCCTGCTGCAGCGTCAGCCAGGTGACGCCGCGGCGGATCGCGCCGGCCTGGTCGTCGCCGGGCAGGTGGCCCAGCGCCGAGACGATCTCGCCGGTCTCCAGCGTCGCGGGCCAGCCGCGGGTGCCCGACCAGCCCCAGAACCCGGGCGGGCAGCCGAACGCCGTGAACGGCCGATCCTGCTGCAGGCGCAGGAAAAGCTCCTTGACGGCGATCAGGCGCGGGTCGGTGGCGTAACCGGCTTCGAGCAGGCCGGCGGTCGCGTACATCGACCACGTCAGGTCCAGCGGCCCGCTCGCCCACGAGCCGTCGGGGGCCATCATCCGGCGGAACCAGCCGACGGCGGCGGCCACCATGTCGTCGCCGAGCCCGGCCCGGGCCAGGCCGGCGCAGACCAGGCCGGTCACCCAGGCGTCCTCGCACCACGCGCCGGTGCTGCCCTCGTGCTCGTAGACCTGGCGGATCGCGGCCAGCGCGTTCGGCTCGGCCTTCCGGGACAGCGTTTTCTGCAGCCGGGTCAGCGGCTTGTGCCGGCTCTGCGCGAGGCCGAGCGCGTACACCATCGGCACCCGCAGGTCGAAGAGCTTGCGCGACAGGCCGGGCAGCAGCGCGAGCTCCAGCGGGAAGCGGCGCATCTCCTCGGGCGCGAGCCAGCCCGCGAAGCCGTAGAACTGGCGGCACCACGCGACGACCTCGGCGTGCGGGATCGCGTCCAGGCCACCGAACCCGCGCAGCCACGCCTGGCCCGCGTCCACCTCGGCGGCGTTGTCTTCGGGGCCGGTCAGGTGCAGCACGGCCGAGGCCACGGCGGTCGGCCCGGCTTCGGACGCCTCGCCGGGCACCATCGCCCAGCCGCCGTCCGCGGCCTGGGTGCGCTTGAGCCAGCCGACGCCCGCCTCGATCAGATCGGCCGCGCCGCCGGGGTCGGCGAAGTGGAGCGCGCACACCGCGCCGACCGTGCCGAGGGTCGAGGTCAGGCTGCTGCCGCCGTAGTCGAAGACGCCGTCCGCGCGCTGGGCCGCGAACAGCGCTTCGGCGCCTTCGGCGATCGCCTCGGTGAGCTGGTCGGCGCGCACGGACGTCATGCGGTGTCCTTTCCCCCGGCCGGAACCGGGAACTCGTGGCGGGAACGCATCAGGGCCTGGGTGACGAGCGAAAAGGCGAGGACCGGCGCGGCCAGCGCGAGCGCGAACCGGGCGCCGGCGGCCCCGGCGACGACGGCCGCGGCGAGCACCAGCCGTTCGGCGACGAGCAGTTCGTGGGCCCGCAACGCGGTCCGCGCGGGCACGGAATCCCGGCGCGGCAACGGCAGGAAGGCGACGGCACCGACACCCGCCGCCACCGCGGTCAAGACGAGCCGGGCGATCGGGTCATCGGCGACAAGAGTGGAGAGCGCGATCAGGGCGACCCCGGCGGCGTACAGCCCGAGCGCGAGCCGGACGGCGTGGCGGAAGCCGTGCTCGACCGGCACCGAGCGGTAGCCGCCCGCGCGGTCGCCGTCGACGTCGCGGAGCGTGCCGACGAGGTTGGACGCGGTGTCGTGCAGCAGGAACCCGGCCGCGACGGGCAGCAGCGCCCACGGCGGCCACGGCGCGGCGACCATCGCGCCGATCGCCAGGGCCAGCGCGGTCAGGAACCCGCGGGAGGCGTTGCCGGCCAGGCCGCGTTTCTTGAACACCTTGCTGTAGCCGACGATCCCGGCCATCGCCACGACGAACAACGGCACGATCCGCCAGTTCGCCGTGACGAGCAGCACGGCCGACACCGCGGCGCACGCGAGGCCGCCGGCGAGTGCCGCTTCGGCCGACAGCCGGCCCGACGGGATCGGCCGGTGGGGTTTGCCGATCGCGTCCAGCCCGCGGTCGAAGTAGTCGCCGAGGTAGTGCCCGGACAGCCAGCCGAGCGCGGGCGCGAACGCGGCGACGAGCAGCACGGCGGCCCCGGTCCCGCCCGCGACCGTGGCCCCGGCCACGCCGAGCAGCGCGGGGTAACACGTCGTGTAGGGCCGCCACGTCTGCACGTGGGCGACGGCGGTGCGGCCGGCCCGCCGCACCACGGCCGGGACCACCCGGGTGCCCGCGGCGGTCGTCACCTCAGTGGTCCCGGTTCACGGCGAGGTCGGCGATCGCGGCCAGCAGGCCGGCGGCGTCCGCGACCGGCAGGACGCCGAGGTCCGCCTTGGCCCGCGCGGCTTCTTCGCGAGCCCCCGTCACGGCCAGGTCGAGGGCCCCGCTGGAGACGAGCACCTCCCGCAGCGTGTCGTGGGCGGCCTCGGGACGCAGGTCGCCGGACAACGCGCGTTCGACACCGCGGCGCTCGGCCGCCGAGCCTTCGCGGTGGGCGAGCAGGACCGGGTACGTCGGCCGGAGGTTGGCCGCGTCGCTCGTCCCGGGTTTCCCGGTGACGGCCGGATCGGCGAGGAACGGCAGCAGGTCGTCGTACATCTGGAAGGCCAGGCCCGCGTGCTCGGCGAACGCCGTGACGACGTCGGCCTGCGCGGGCGAGCCGCCGCCGAGCAGCGCGCCGGCCCGGCAGGCGCCGCGGAAGAGCGCGCCGGTCTTGAGCGAGGCCATCTCGAGGTAGGCGTCGAGCCCGCTGCCCGCCACGCCCGGTCCCGGCGGCACGAGCAGCGCCTCCTGGACCTGGCCGCGGCACAGGTCTTCGCCGGCCCGGGCCAGCACGCGCACCGCGGCGACGACGGCGGCGTCGGGCGCCGCGCAGTCCGCGACCGCGCCGAACAGGCCGAGGATCAGCGCGTCGCCGGTGACGATGGCGTCGGCCACGCCGTAGCGCGCGTGCACCGACGCCCGGCCGCGGCGCAGGTCGTCACCGTCGATGATGTCGTCGTGCACCAGGGACGCGACGTGCAGGTATTCGACGGCGAGCGCGGCGGGCAGCACGTCGTCGCGCGCCCCGCCGACGGCCTCGGCCGAGGCGACCAGCAGCAGGGGGCGGAGCAGCTTGCCCGGCGAGAGCAGGGCGTACCGGGCGATCTCGTCGAGGCGGTCGCCGGTGGCGGGCCGCTGTTCGAGGGCGCGGCGCACCTCGGCCGTGGCGGAGGTGGTGTCGCTGATCAGGGCGGTCATCCGGCGAACTCCTTGGCCAGCATCAGGACGGCGTCGTTGGCTTCGGGCGTGCCGGTGCTCACCCGCACCCCGGCGCCGCCGATTTCCCGGACCACGACGCCGTTCGCGGCCAGGTGGTCCACAAAGGACTTGTTGCGCCCGCCCAGCCGCAGCCAGAGGAAGTTGCCGCCGCTCGGCGGCACGTCCCAGCCCAGTTCCCGCAGGCCCGCGCGGACGCGGTCGCGTTCGGCGGCGACCTCGGCGCAGCGCTCGCGCATGACGTCGTCCGCTTCCAGCGCCGCGAGCGCGGCCGCCTGGGCGACCGTGGGAACGCGGTAGAACGGGAGCGTGGGCCGCACCGGGGCGGCCACGGCTTCGGCCGCGACGAGGTATCCGACCCGCAGGCCGAGCAGGCCGTGCGACTTGGAGAACGTCCGGACGACGGCGACCCGCTCGTCGGTGGCGGCGAGCGCGAGGCCGTCGGCGAGCGCGGCCGGGTCGGCGAACTCGCGGTAGGCCTCGTCGATCAGCACGAGCACGTGCGGCGGCAGCGCGTCGAGGAACGCCCGGAGTGCGTTCTCCCCCAGCACTTCCCCGGTCGGGTTGTTCGGGTTGCACAGCAGCACGACCCGCGTCTCCGGCGTGACGGCCGCGGCGAGCGCGGCCAGGTCCTGGTGATCACCGGGCGACGGCACCGCGACCGGCTCGGCGAACGCGTTGCGGATCAGCAGCGGGTACAGCTCGAACGACGGCCGGGCGTGCACCACCCGCCCGGCCCCGGCGTGCGCGGCGAGGAACTGCTGCAGCAGCGCCCCGGAGCCGGCGCCGGCCACCACCCGGGCCGGGTCGAGGGCGTGGCGCCGGGCGATCTCCGCGGTCAGCCCGGTCGCCAGCGCGTCCAGCGTGCGGTGGATGTCGGCCAGGCTTTCTTCGATCGCGTGACGCACTCCGGGCAAGGGCTCGGAATGGTTTTCGTTCAACGAGAGCTGGTGTTCGATCTCGGGCACGTGGTCAGCCTTTCCCGCACCGTGCGCGGGCCTTTTCCGCCCGTCGCCGAATTTCGGATTGCCGCCACATCGAGTGTGCTGCTCACCGGAACGGCCTGTCAAGACGCCGTTCGCCTTCTGTCCGCCAGCAGGGGAAACGGGCCAGGAACCGCGTTTTCACTAGGGGAAGTACCAGACTTTTTGTGCTACCCGCAGAATGGCGTCGTATAATCGCGCGCGTCACGGAAACAATCGTGAAACGCCCAGGAAACACGGATTTTCCGGCACCTTCGGGAAAGCGCGGCACGGTCACGGTTCCGCCGGCAGCCGGCGCCGTGTCGGCCGTTCCGGGCGACGTGAACCGACTTTGCCGGGGTCCCTGATCTCAGCGGGCTCCCGAGGTCACTCAGGAAAGCGCGGCGAGATCCTCGGCGAGGACGTCGAACCCGGGCAGGTCCCCGGCCGGCCGCGCGAACTCCGCAGCCCGCTCACCGAACCCGGGGGCGAGCACCCGCGAACACGCCGCGGCCAGCGTTTCGGGCGTCGCCTCGGCCGGGTCCACGGCCAGGCCGAGCCCCAGCTCGGCGATCCGGCGGGCGTTGGCCGGCTGATCGGCGAACAGCGGCAGGACCACCATCGGCGTCGCCGCCCGCAGCGCCTCCTGGACGCCGCCGAAACCGCCGTGCGACAGGAAGAGCGACGCCCGGCCGAGCAGCCGCGCCTGCGGGGCGAACGGCACGATCCGGACGTTCGACGGCCGCGGCCCGGTCCACTCACCGGGTCCGGTCGACAGCACCGCCGGCCCCGGCAGCTCGCCGAGAGCCAGAGCCATCGCGGCCAGTAACCGGGACGCCTCCGGCACCACCGTATGGGCGACCGTGCCGAGCCCGGCGACGGCCAGCGGCGCGAAGCCGTCGTCCGGCGCGCCCGGATCGTCCGTGCGGTAACACCGCAGCGAGGGCCGGCGCTCCGGGTACCACGCCGCCGGGACGACGCCGGCGAGCAGCCCGTCGTTCGGGCGCAGCGGGTCGTCGGCCGGAGCGGCGCCGAGGGCGGCCAGCTCGGCGTTGAGCGTGTCGTGCAGGAACGGCAGGTGCGCGGCGGTGAACGGCGCGATGTCGAGCACCGCGCGCGGCAACCCGAGCTTCACGGCGGCGAGGTAGCCGCCGAACTCGTTGCACTCCCGCACGAGCACGTCCGGCCGCCACCTCTCCGCCGCCGCGATCAGGTCGCGCGCGAAGATCCCGGCCAGCGGCCCGGCGAACGCCTTGGTCAGCGCGCCCGGTTCCTCCCGGGCGCGGGCGGTGTCGGCGGCCTCCTCGTCCTCGGCGCCCGGCATTCCGGGGCTCGCCAGCACGGCGGGGTCGGCGAGGAGCTGCTCCAGGGTGCGGACGTGGGGCAGCGGCACGTGCTCGACGCCGTGGCGCGCGAGTTCGTCCGCCATCGCCGGGGCGGTGGCGACGGCGACCGCGTGCCCGGCCTTCCGCAGCGCCTTCGCCACCGGCACGAGCACCGGTACCAGGTGCGAGTAGTAGGGCAGGCACGTCAGCAGGACCCGGGCGCTCACCGCCACGCCCGCACGGTCTCGGTGCCCAGCCCGGCGAGGACGCCGCCGGGGCGCTCGGCGGTGACGGTGAAGCCGCGCGCGGCCAGCAGGTCGCGGATCCGCGGGCCGTCGTGCTGCGTTTCCAGCACGACCTGCCGGACGCGCGGCCAGTCGGCGTCGTCGATTCCCGCGAGCACGTCCGCTTCGGCTCCTTCGACGTCGATTTTCAGCAGGTCGACAGCGCCGGTGAAGCCGGTCCGGGCGAGCACGGCCGAAAGGGGCTCGACCGGCATCCGCACTTCGTGGGCGGTCGCGAAGATGCGTTCGCGGTATTCACGTTCGGCCGCCGTTCCCGGCAACCGGCCGACGTCGGCCTTCAGCTCCGGGTAGCGCGTCGAATTGCCCGGGACGTCTTCGAAATAGGTGAACGCGACTTCGCCTTCCGCCCGCGCGCCGAGCGCCGCCCGCAGCGGGGTGACGCCGTCGCAGCCGGGCCGGGCGAGGTTGGCTTCGAGCGCCGCGTACGTCGCGGGCATCGGCTCGATCGCGAGGACCCGGGCCCGCGGGTACCGCGTCTTGACGAAGAGGCTGAACAGCCCCACGTTCGCGCCGGCGTCCACCACCACCGCGTCGTCGTGGAGGGTGATCCCGTCCCGCAGGTAGCAGTTGTCGCGGAAGATCTCATCGTGGATGAAGCCGATCTCAGCCGTGTCCCCTGACGTGCTCTGCGGCACGTAGCAGCCGAAACCGGCTTCGAGTTCGACGTACCGAAGCGGTGTCATCCGGCCATCCTCTCTCGTTTCCCCGGCGCCGGACCACCCGCTACCCGGCAAAGTGTGGCCGGAACCCGAGACAAAGGAGCGAATTTTATCGACACTTGATTAGCTCATTCGTTCAACGGCATACGCGCCGGTATGTCGACTGCTACGCTCCACAGTGGATCGGGCATTTATCGTGCGTTCGGTCACAGTCGCACTACGAGACATCAACGTTCAAGGAGCAGCCCCATGGCCCAGAAGGTCCTCGTCGAAATGCTGGACGACATCGACGGCAGCCCGGCCAGCCACACCGTTCCGTTCGGTCTCGACGGCGTCAGCTACGAGATCGACCTCTCGGACGACAACGCCGCCGCGCTGCGCGAGGAGCTCTCCCGGTTCATCGCGGCGGGCCGCAAGACGGGTGGCCGCAAGGTGCGCGTCGCGACCGGCCAGTCGACGGCGGCGAGCTCGGCCGACCGCGAGCGCTCGCGCGCGATCCGCGCCTGGGCCAACGAGAACGGCTACGACGTCTCCGAGCGGGGCCGCCTGTCCTCGGAGATCGTCAACGCCTACGACGAGGCGCAGCTGCAGGCCGCCGCCCCGGCGCCGGCCCGCAAGCGCGCGCCGCGCAAGAAGGTCGCCGCCGCGAAGAAGTAATGCCGTGCCGGCCGATCACTGGGGAGCGATCACGAAGGCCGATCCACCGGCGGCGAGGACTCAGCTCACTCGCCGCCGGTGGATATCCTTCGCACCGGACCGGCCGATTTCCCGGAAACGGGAACCGGACAGCCGTTGTCATTCCGCAGCTCACCGCGCCGGAAATGCCGCGGGGATTCAGCAGCGGCGTCCGTCGCCGGGCGCGGCCATTCCCCGCCACAGCAGATCCGCCAGGTCCGCCGCGTGCCGCCGCCACTCCCCGTTCGGGTCGAGGTAGAGCAGGCCGCCGAGGCCGCGCAGCACGGTCACCGGGTCCAGGTCCGCGCGGACCGCGCCCGCCTCGGTGTTCGCCTTCAGCAACGTCGTGACCGCGCCGACCATCGACTCGTACGCGCTCGCCGGCAGCTCGCCGCGGGACGCCGTCGCGGTGCGCAAGGCGTCCGCCAGGCCGCGCTTGGTCATCATGTAGTGCGCCAGGTGGTCGGTCGCCCAGACGCGGAACGCCTCGTGCGGCGCGTACTTGTCCAGCAGCACCGGCACGACGTCGACGAGGTGCCGCACCTCACGCTCGTAGACCGCCAGGATCAGCGCCTCCGGCGTCGGGAAGTGCCGGTACACCGTGCCGACACCGACTTCGGCGCGCTTCGCGATCGCGTTGAACGAGACGTCGCCCGTGGCGGCGAGGGACTCGGCGGCCGCGACGAGGATGCGTTCGTGGTTGCGCCGGGTGTCCGCGCGCCGGGGGCTGACCGATCCCGTCATCGTCCCTCCCGGTGGTCGTCCGTCTCCGCTGAATGTAGTGCAGTGCGGCCCTGACCTGGAGCAACTCCAGCTTTCGGGCTCGTTGCGAAGCGGATTGTAATCCGCTAACCTCGCGAAGAGGTGAAGCGGATGAGTATCCGGTACACCTGGCTCCCACCACGACGCCGTTCAGGCTCCCACCCGGACGATCTGCGGAAAGAGACCAGTGGACATCTCCCTCCAAGTCAATGGCAATACCGAGCACCTGGACGTCGAACCCGGCGTCACCCTGCTCGACGCGCTGCGCGAGCGCCTCGACGTCACCGGCCCGAAGAAGGGCTGTGACCGGGGCCAGTGCGGCGCCTGCACCGTGCACGTCGGCGGCCGGCCCGTGCTCTCGTGCCTCACCCTCGCCGCCGCCGTGAAGAAGCCGGTGACCACCGTCGAAGGTCTGTCCACAGGGGACGACCTGCACCCGGTGCAGCGGGCGTTCGTGGACCAGGACGCGCTGCAGTGCGGGTTCTGCACCTCCGGGCAGATCATGTCGGCGGTCGCGGCCGTCGAGCAGGATGTCACCGACGTGCGCGAATTCATGTCCGGGAACCTCTGCCGGTGCGCGGCCTACCCGAACATCGTCGCGGCCGTCCAGCAGGCGAGGCGGGCCGATGCGTCCCTTTGAGCTGACCGCGCCCACCACGCTGGACGACGCGCTCGCCACGCCCGGCACCTTCCTCGCCGGCGGCACGACGCTCGTCGACCTGATGAAGCTGAACGTCCTCACCCCGCAGCACGTGCTCGACATCAACGACGTCCCGCTGCGCGGCATCGACACCGTCGACGGGCTGCGCTTCGGCGCGCTGGAGCGGATGAGCGACATCGCCGCGCACCCCGGCGTGTACCCGGCGATCTCCCGCGCCCTGCTGCTGAGCGCGTCCCAGCAGATCCGGAACATGGCCAGCATCGGCGGGAACCTGCTGCAGCGCACCCGCTGCTCGTACTTCCGCGACGTCGCCACGCCGTGCAACAAGCGCGTCCCCGGCAGCGGCTGCCCGGCGCTCGAGGGCGCCAACCGGATGCACGCGATCCTCGGTACCAGCGACTCCTGCGCGGCGACCCACGCGAGTGACGTCGCCGTCGCGCTGGTCGCGCTCGACGCCGAGCTGCGGCTGGCCGGCCCCGCCGGCACCCGCACGGTGAAGCTGGCCGACTTCTACCGCGTGCCGGGCGACACGCCCGAGGTGGAAAACGATCTGCGCACCGGCGAGCTGATCACCGAGGTCGTCGTCCCCCGCCTGGACTGGGCGGCGAACTCCACCTACGTCAAGGTGCGCGACCGGCAGTCCTACGAGTTCGCGCTGTGCTCCGCCGCGGTCGCGCTGGACGTCCGGGACGGCGTCGTCGCCGACGCCCGGGTCGCCGCGGGCGGCGTCGGGACCGTGCCGTGGCGGCTGCCCGCCGTCGAAGACGCCTTGCGCGGCAAGCCCGCGACGCAGGCCTCCTTCGAGGAGGCCGTGTCCGCGGCCGCCGACGGCGCCCGGCCGCTGTCCGAAAACGCTTTCAAGGTGCCCCTGCTCAAGCGGACGCTCATCCGGGCGCTGCTCGAACTGACCGAGGAGACCGCCCGATGACCGCCGCCCGTCTCGACGCGCCGGTGAAGGTCACCGGCCGGGCCAAGTACGGCGCCGACCACAACGTGCCCGGCATGGTCTACGGCTACGTCGTGCTCAGCACGGTCGCCCACGCCGAGCTCGAAGCCATGGACGTCACGGCGGCGAAGAGCGCGCCCGGCGTGCTCGGCGTGTACTCGCCGTTCGATCCGCTGGAGCTGCGCACCCCGGTCTCGCCGCTGTTCGGCGAGACGTGGGTGCCCATGCAGACCAAGGAAGTCGCCTACTACGGCCAGGCGATCGGCTTCGTCGTCGCGGAGACCTTCGAGCAGGCCCGCGACGCGGCGATGCTCGTCGACGTCAGCTACCGCGTCCGGCCGGCGCTGACGTCGCTGGAAGAGGGCCTCGCCACGGCCGAGGACGCCCCGCCGGGCCGGGACGGCACCCCGGCGACGTTCGAAGTCCTCGAAGACGGCGTCGAATCCTTCGACGACGCGCTGGCGGCGAGCCCGGTGGTCGTCGAAGCGACCTACCACACGGCGACCCAGAACCACGCCGCGATGGAGCCGCACTCGGCCGTCGCGGTCTGGGACGACGGCGTGCTGACCGTCTACAGTGGAAACCAGGGCGCGCACCTGCAGGCCCAGGAACTGGCGAGCGCGCTCGACCTGCCCCCGGAAGCCGTGCACGCGGTGAACCCGTACGTCGGCGGCGCGTTCGGCGGCAAGGGCCGCACGTCCGCGCCGGCGTTCCTCGCCGCGGCCGCGGCGAAGGCGCTCGACCGGCCGGTGAAGGCCGCGCTCACCCGCGAGCAGGTGTTCACCGCGACCGCGGGCCGCGCGGCGACGGTCCAGAAGATGACCCTCGGCGCCGAACGGGACGGCACGCTCGTCGCCCTGCGCCACGACTCCTGGTGCAGCACCGACGCCCACCGCGCGTTCGTCGAGCCGACGTCGCACGGCACGTCCCGCGAGTGGTACGCGACCCGCAACCTGCACATCAGCCAGAAGGTCGTGCCGCTGAACATCCCGCCGACGACGTTCATGCGGGCGCCGGGCGAGGCCCCCGGGTCGTTCGCGCTGGAGAGCGCGATCGACGAGCTGGCCGTGGCGCTGGACATGGACCCGATCGAGCTGCGCATGCGCAACAACTCGACCGCGCCGCCGGGGCACGACCTGCAGTGGTCGAGCAAGCACCTCGACGAGTGCTTCCAGATCGGCGCGCAGCGGTTCGGCTGGGCGCAGCGCCGGCCGCGGGGACACACCGACGGCGACTGGCAGGTCGGCCTCGGCACGGCCACGGCGATGTTCCCCGCGCTGCGGTTCCCCACGACCGTCGGGATCACCCTGCGGGACGACGACACGGCCGTCGTCGCGACGAGCGGTGCGGACCCCGGCACCGGCCTGCTGACCGTGCTTTCCCTGGTGGGCGGCGAATCGCTGGACATCGCGCCGGAGAAGATCGAGCCGCGGCTCGGTGACTCGTCGCTGCCGCCGGGCGGCCTGTCCGGCGGCTCGACGGCGACGGCGAGCGTGGGCACGGCCATCATGATCGCCGCGACCAAGGCGATCGACGAACTGGTGGCGCTCGCGGCCGATCCCGGCGCGCCGTTCGCGGGCGCCGAGGTCACCTACGCCGACGGCCGCGTGCTGGCCGACGGGAAGTCGATGACGTTCGGCGAGCTCCTGCGCGCCGTCGGCCGGCCGGCGCTCGAGGTCACCGGCTCGTCGGCGCCCGGCGAGGAGCTGACGAAGCACTCCTTCAGTTCTTTCGGCGCGCAGTTCTGCGAGGTCCGCGTGCACCAGTGGACCCGCGAGGTGCGGGTGTCGCGCATGCTCGGCGTGTTCGACACCGGCCGGATCATCAACGCGCGGGCGGCACGCAGCCAGCTGATGGGCGGGATGATCTGGGGCCTGTCGGCCGCGCTGCACGAGGGTCTCGGGATCGAGGCGAACGGCCGGCTCGCCAACGGCGACTTCGCCAGCTACCTGCTCCCGGTGAACGCGGACATCCCGGAGGTCGACGTCCACTTCGTCGAGTACCCGGACACGCTGCACAACGCCGTGGGCGCCAAGGGGCTCGGCGAGATCGGCACGGTCGGCATGGCCGCCGCGATCGCCAACGCCGTGCACAACGCCACCGGCGTCCGGGTCCGGCACATCCCGATCACCATCGAGGACCTGCTGGCGGAGGCTAAGCCGCAGTAGCGATCCCGGCGGCCGCTCCCGATGACACGCTCGACGTCGCCGGGAGCGGCCGCCGCCGTTCCGCGGCGCGGCGGCGGGGCGTCCACATAGGACACTTCGCGGCCGGGCCCCGGCCCGGCGACCTCGCGTGGTGTCACCGCGCGGTGCCGGAAAGTCACGTCCATCTGCTGGGTTGCTTTACAGAACTGACTCCTTCGGGGCGCCCCTCCCGGCCGTTACCCTTCCGCGACGATCACGGGCCGATTCGCCCATGACGCGACGGGTCCGCCGTCCTAGGCTGACGGGCGACAAAAGGAGTCCCCCGAGAATGCTGATCGACGACCTGGCCGCCGCCCTGCCGGCCGACCGCCTGGTCCGCGACCCGGACGTGCTGCGGAGTTTCGCCCACGACGAAGCCGAATGGGCGCCCCACGGGCAGCCCGCCGTCGTGGTCCGGCCGCACACCGCCGAAGAGGTCCAGACCGTGGTGCGGCAGTGCGTCCGGCACCGCACGCCGCTGGTCCCCCGCGGCGCCGGCACCGGGCTGTCCGGTGGCGCGAACGCCGCCGACGGCTGTGTGGTGCTGGTGACCGACCGGCTGCGCGCGATCAAGGAGATCGACGAGCAGGAACGGCTCGCGGTCCTCGAGCCCGGGGTGGTCAACGACGACCTGCGCGCGGCCTGCGCCGAGCGCGGGCTCTGGTACCCGCCGGACCCGGCGAGCTCACCGTGGTCGACGATCGGCGGCAACGTGGCGACCAACGCCGGCGGCATCTGCTGCGTGAAGTACGGCGTCACCCGCGACTACGTCCTCGGCCTGCAGGTCGTCACCGGCACCGGCGAGCTCGTCCGGCTCGGCCGCCGCACCGCGAAGGGCGTGGCGGGTTACGACCTGGCCGGGCTGATGGTCGGTTCCGAAGGCACGCTGGGCGTCATCACCGAGATCACCGTGCGGCTGCGCCCGGCGCGGGCCGCGGAACGGACGGTGGCCGGCTACTTCGACACGACGGTCGCGGCCGGGGAAGCCGCCGCGGCGGTCGCGGCGCGGGGCGTGCTGCCCTCGGCGCTCGAACTCGTCGACCGGCACTGCCTCGCCGCGGTCGACGCGTGGAAGAACATGGGCCTGAGCGCGGACGCGAACGTCGTGCTCCTGGGCCGCACCGACGCGCCCGGCGCGCAAGGCGAGCACGAAGCCGCCGTGCTGCTCGAATGCTTCGAACAGGCCGGGGCGACGTGGGCCGCGCAGTCGTCCGACCAGGCCGAGGCCGACGCGCTGTTCGACGCCCGGCGCCTCGCCTACCCCGCGCTGGAACGGCTCGGGCCGGTGCTCACCGAGGACGTCTGCGTGCCGACGCAGGCGGTGCCCGAGATGCTCGCCCGGATCGACCGGGCCGCGCTGCGCCACGACGTCGTGATCGCCAACATCGCGCACATCGGCGACGGCAACCTGCACCCGCTGCTGGTGACCCCGCCCGACGACGAGACCGCGCGGAAGAACGCCCAGGCCGCGTTCGACGACATCATCTCCGACGCGCTCGACCTCGGCGGCACGGTCACCGGGGAGCACGGTGTCGGCCTGCTCAAGCGACCCGGCCTGACGCGGGAGCTCGGCCCGGCCGTGCTCGAGCTGCACCGCGCGGTCAAGCGGGCCCTCGACCCGCACCAGATCTTGAACCCCGGCAAGGTTTTCCACGAAGGGACCCCCGCATGACCGAGCCCGTCGTCCCCACCACGTCCGGCGCGGTCCGCGGCGAGCTCACCGCCGCCGGCGTCGCCCGGTTCCGCGGCATCCCGTACGCCGCGGCGCCCGAGGGCGAACTGCGGTTCGCCGAGGCCGTGCCGGCGCCTCCGTGGGAAGACGTCCGCGACGCGCGCAGACCCGGGCCGACCGCTCCGCAGCGCCACCGCGACCTGCCCGGTTTCGACCTCGACCCCGTCGTCGGCCCCGGCTGGCGGCCGGGGCCGGAGTACCTGACGGTCGACGTCTGGACGCCGGACCCCGGCGCGGCCGCGCTGCCGGTGCTCGTGTTCGTGCACGGCGGCGCGTTCATCGGCGGCACCGGCTCGGCCTCGGTCTACGACGGCACGGCGTTCGCGCGGGCCGGGGCGATCCTGGTGACCGTGCAGTACCGGCTCGGCATCGACGGGTTCCTGCCGCTGGACGGCGGTGTGACGAACCTGGGCCTGCGCGATCAGCTGGCGGCGCTGAAGTGGGTGCGGGAGAACATCGCGGCGTTCGGCGGTGATCCCGAAAACGTCACCCTGTTCGGCGAGTCCTCCGGCGCGGTGAGCGTCGCGTGCCTGCTGGCCTCGCCGCTCGCGACCGGGCTGTTCCGCCGGGCCATCGTCCAAAGTGGACATCCGGACATGGTGCGCGGGGTCGTCGAGGCACGGCGGCTCGCCCGGGTCATCGCCGACGAGCTGCACGTCGAGGCCACCGCGGAGGCGTTCCGCAAGGTGTCGACCGAGCAGCTGCTCGACGCCCAGGACGCGGTGCTGCGGCCGGGCGGCGCGCCCGACCTGCGCGACGCGCTGGGTTACGACCGCGGTTACGGGCTCAGCCCGTTCCTGCCGATGGTCGGCGACGACGTGCTGCCGCAGCACCCGGGCAAGGCGATCAAGGCGGGCGCGGGGGCCGACGTCGACCTGATCGTCGGCAGCTGCCGCGAGGAGATGCGGCTCTACCTGGTGCCGACCGGCGTGCTCGAAGCCGTCACCGACGACCAGGCGATCGCGTCGCTGGCCGTGTCGCACCCCGACCCGGCCGGCGTCCTGCACCGCTACGGCCTCGGCGGGGACCGCGTGGCGGGCGAGGTGCTCGTCGACGCGCTGACCGACCTCGTCTTCCGCGACTCGGTGCGGGACCTGGCCGAGAACCACGCCGGGCGCACCTACCGCTACGAGTTCGAGTGGCGCTCCCCGCTGCTCGACGGCCGGATGGGCGCGTGCCACGGCCTGGAGCTCCCCTTCGTCTTCGACGCGCTCGACGGGCTGTCCGGGCCGCGCGGCCTCCTCGGCGAGCACGCGCCGCGGCAGCTGGCCCACGACCTGAACGGCGCCTGGTACCGCTTCGCCACCACCGGCTCGCCGGGCTGGCTGGCCTACACCGGCGAGGACACGACGTTCCACGCGGGGGCCACCTACTGATCACCTCCCGGCCGCCCGCTCGTACGGCGGGCTTTGGTCCACCAGGGCAGACTTGTCACCCGGACGGTTGACTGTGCCCTGGCCGCGCTGCCAGGCTCAAGCCGCCCGGACGGCCGGATGAATGGGGACATCGATGCCCGAGGCGGGCTTTGGCGCGCCGCCGCGCGCGTACGTCCGCTCGCTGCTGCGCAACGGCACGCCCGCGGAGACCGCCCCACCGGACGGTGACGCGGCCGACCTCACCGCGGTCGGCGCGGCGACGCTCGCGCGGGCCTCGCGCTACTGGGTCGTCGTGCCGCTGGCCTACCGGATCGCGGCGTTCATCAAGGTGTTCATCGGGTACACCGCCGCCAACGGCACCCTCGGGCTGGGCCCGGTGCTCTCGGCCACGGTGTTCGCCGTCGTCGCCAACACCGCCGCCGCGGCCTGGGTGCTGCGGGCCGGCGGCCTGCGGGCCCGCGTCACCGGCCGCGCGCTCGCGCTGGACCTGGCGGTCGGCGTGGCGCTCAACTTCGCCGTCGCGGCGACCGTCCCGGCCGCGGTGCAGCCGTTCGCGGTCGACGTCACCTGGACCTGGCTGGTCGGCGCGGTCGCGATGTGGGCGGGCACGTCCGGCATCCCGACGGCGCTCTGGCTGTTCGCCGGGGCCCTGCCGCTGCGCTCGGCGCTCACCCTCGCCGGCGGCCTCCCGCTGGACGCCCCGCTCGCCCTGACCCGCTCGGTCGGCTGCATGATCGCGCTCGCCGTCGCCATCGTGCTCGGCGCGGGCATCCTCATCCTGCTCGGCGTCGGCACCCGGTTCGCGCTGGACATCGGGCTGCGGCGCGGACGCGAGGCCGAGCGCCGCCGGACCCGGCGCATCATGCACGACAGCGTCCTGCAGACCCTGGAAGCGCTGGCGATCTCGGCCCCCGGCGACGACGCCCAGGCCGTCGCCCGGCTCAAGGAACTGCGTTCGGTCGCCAAGGCGGAGGCCGCCGAGCTGCGCCGCAAGATCACCGAACCCATCGAGTCCGGTTCGACGCGCGGCTTCGCCGTCGAACTCGCCGACGTCGCGACCGAGATGGCCCGCGACGGATTGCGCACCCAGCTGGTCGCCGCGGACTTCGCCGACGACGACCAGCTCTCGCAGGACCGCCGGACCGCGATGTGCGAGGCGGTCCGGGAAGCGTTGCGCAACACCGTGAAGCACTCCGGGACCAAGCAGGTCGTGCTGCGCGTGGAGGAACGCGACGGCGGGATCGCGGTCGTCGCCCGGGACCAGGGCCAGGGCTTCGACGTCCAAGCCCGGCCGCCGGGCTTCGGCATCACCCAGTCCATCATCGCGAGGCTGGCCGAGGTCGGCGGCCGCGGCACGGTCGACTCCCAGCCGGGCCGCGGCACCCGCGTCACCCTCTGGGTGCCGAGCTAACCGCCCGCCCCGCACGGCGCTGGCCGGATCCCGGCGCTATCTGGCATTCCAGCCACTCCCGGTGCCGGGAACGAGCCGATAACTTCGGCTCGTTCCCGTACGACTGAGGAGTTCCGTGTCCAAGTTCCTGCTTTCGGTGCACGTCCTGGCGGCGATCCTGGCCGTCGGCCCGGTGGCCGTCGCGGCCAGCATGTTCCCCGTGGCCGTGCGCCGCGTCGCCGCCGGTGGCGACGTCGCCACCGTGACCGTGCTGCACCGGATCTGCCGCGTCTACGCCTACGTCGCCATCGCCGTGCCCGTGTTCGGCTTCGGCGTCGCGGGCACCATGCACGTCATGGGCGACCCGTGGCTGATCGTGTCGATCGGGCTGACCGCGGTCGCGGCCGCCGTCCTGGCGTTCGTGGTCCTGCCGGCACAGAAGCGCCAGCTCGCCGCGCCCACGCCGGCCACCGTGGGCCGGCTCGGGATGACGACCGGGGTGTTCAACCTGCTGTGGGCCGCGGTCACCGTGCTGATGATCGTCCGGCCGGGCTCGTCGACCGGCGCCTGACTCAGGCCGGCACCCGCACGGCCACGAAGTCCGGCCGCCGCCGCAGCACGAACCCGAGCGACTGGTAGAGCCGGATCGCCGGGGTGTTGGTCGCGGCCGCGTGCATCATCGGCGTCTCGCCCCGCGCGCGGATGCCGAACGCGATCGCGTGCACGAGCCGCGTCCCCAGGCCCTGCCCGCGGAACGCCGGGTCGGTGCAGACGGCGCTGATCTCGGTGTACCCGGGCGGGTGCAGCCGCTCCCCGGCCATCGCCACGAGCGCGCCCGCGCGCCGGATCCCGAGGTAGGTGCCGAGCTCGACGGTCCGCTTCCGGAACGGCCCGGGCTGCGTCCGCGCGACGAGGTCGAGCATCTCCGGCACGTCCGCGGGTCCCAGCCGCACGGCTTCCGGGTCCTCGGCCGCCGCGACCCCTTCGTCGACGAGCTGCACCCCCGGCAGCGTCTCGAGCACCTCCCACCCGGCGGGCGGCCGGGAGAAGGTGGAGGCGACGACCACGGTCGCCCCGGGCCCGCCGAGCGTCGCGACGTCCCGCCAGTCCTGCTCGCCGGGATCGTCGGGCAGGCCCAGGAAGGGCGCGACGTCCGCCGGGTACCGCAGCACCCGCCCGACGCGCTCGGCGAAGTGGGCGTGCGGCCCGGCGAGCGACGCCCAGGTCGGGTTGTCCAGCGGAGAAGACATGCGCTACCTCGGGGTGTTCCGGCTCGGGTGATCACCCGCCAGGATGCGTCTAAACCCCCGCCGCGCGCCGCCGCTCCCACATCGTGAGCGCGCGCTCAGCCGACCGTGGTCAGCGCGTCGTCCGAGAGCACCTGGCCGCCGTCCGACACCACGAGCCTGCCGCCGCCGACCTGGTAGCTGTACTGGCCGTTCACCGCGACGAAGCCGTCGCCCGAGGCCTGGGCCGGCAGCGTGATGTGGGTGTCGTCCGACGCCCCCTGCCCGCGGGCCTGGCCGTCGTAGAAGATCCGGCCGTCGGGGGTCTGACAGACCGTGACGACGGACTTCACGGTCTCCCCCACGAGCAGCGCCGTCCCCGCGCCGCCGGGCAGGTAGCGGGCGGCGTCCCCCGGGCACGGCTTCCCGGCCGGGGTCGACGACGTCGTCGGCGTGGCCGACGACGTCGAGGACAGAGCGGGTGGGGCGGGCGGGGTGACGCCGTTCGCGGTCGTGACGACCGTCTTGGTCGTCGGCAGCGCGGGTGTCGTGTACTGCGGGAACGGCCCGGACGAGGTGGGCGACGGCTTCGGGCGCCCGGCGAACAGCAGGACGCCGGCCACCGCGACGGCGGCGACCAACATCAGGGTGAGCAGCACCCACAGCGCCCGCGCGCGGGCCCGGCCGGGGGCCAGGCTCGCGCAGGTGCCGCACCGCTGCGCGGCGCCGTCGTTGACCGCGCCGCACTGCGCGCACGTCCAGGGGGAACCCGCCATCGGGCCTCCTTCGGCCCGGCGCGGTCTCGGTCACGCCGGTCCTCCATCGTCACCGACGACGGCCCTGGCTGCAACGCCCGGAGGAGGGCTACTGCCCGATGTTCACCATCCACGGGATGCCGAACTTGTCGACGCAGCACCCGAATTCGTCGGCCCAGGCCTGCTTTTCGAACGGAACCGTCACGGTGCCGCCCTCGCTCAGCTTGTCCCAGTAGCCCCGCAGGTCGTCGGCGTCGTCCCCGCTGAGGCTGACGGTGATGTTCGTACCCGGATGGTACTCCATCCCTTCGGGGGTGTCGGACGCCATCAGCGTGTAGCCGCTGTCGGTGTCGAGCTGGGCGTGCATGACCTTGTCGGCTTCCGGCCCTTCGGGTGCCCCGAATGACCCGAACGTGTGCACGGTCAGCTTGCCCCCGAACACGGTCTCGTAAAACTCCATGGCCTGGCGGGCGTTGTCCTTGAAGCTCAGGTACGGGTTCAAACGGGAAACCACGGCGATCTCCTTCGCTCGGAAGAGCAAGCATCTTCGCAGAAGCCCGTGACCACGACAAACGCGGTAATTTCAGACGACGAAGCGGCGGTGCGCGTCCGGTTCCAACGGGAGCGAGCCGTGCAGCGCGGCCCGGGCGCGCAGCTCCAGCGCGCGGTCCAGGGTGTTCGTCCCCGGTGCCGCCGCGGCGTGGAAAGTGCCGCGCCCGAACAGGTACACCAGCTGCAGCCGGCCGTCCCGGCGGCCGTCCGGGTCGGCGAACTCGACGCTCGCGAAGCGCAACGCGCCGCCGTAGCCGGCCCGCGCCAGCCGGTCGGCGACGTCCACCAGGTCACCGGTCAGCACGCGCAGGTCGCGGTTGCGGCGCCAGCAGCGGACCGTCGAGCGGCCGTAGAGGTCCTGGGTCACCAGCGGGTGCACCGGCAGCTTGGCCGACGTCGCGGCGAGCAGCTCGGCCTCGGTGCGGTCCAGCGCGTCCCCGTCCACCTTGAAGCTCAGCGTGCCGCCGCCGGTCGGGATCAGGCCGAGTGCGCCACGTACTCGCGGAGCAGCCGCGGCGAGGCTGTAGAGGGACTGCAGGTTCGGGCGGGAAGTCCAGCAGCGGACGAGTTTGCTGTCCAGCAGGGTCACGGGCGGGGGTCCATTCTCCGGTCGAGATGACGCCGGGCCGGGCACGCTGGCAATGTCCACAGTGGACGTCAGGTGCGGGGACGCGGGGTCGGAAAGGACAGCATGCTCCCCGGCCCGGCGATTCCGGTCCGGAACCGGCCGATCACGCGGCGAACGGCGCCGGGGTGCCGCCGAACGGTCGACACCCCAGTGGTTCAGCCGATCAGCGGTACCCCTTTCACGGGGCCGCGATGACGACCTTCCCGAAGTTCCCCCGGCCCGCGAAGTGCCGGAACGCTGCGTCGGCGTCCCCGAACGGGTGAACGCTGTCGATGACCGGTCCGATCGGGCGGACGGCGAGCCGCCGCACGAGGACCTCGGTGTCCTCGCGGCTGCCGACCCAGGTCTTCCGGACGGTCGCGCCGCTGCGGAACAGGTCCATGAAGCCGATCGGCGCCCCGCCCGTGCCGACGAACCCGACGAGCACGATCTCGGCGTGGTGCGTCCCGGCCGCGACGAGCGACTGCGCGAACGTGCCGGGCCCGCCCACCTCGACGATCCGGTCCGCGCCGCGGCCTCCGGTCGCGTCGAGCACAGCCTGGCCCCACTCGGGTGTTTCGACGTAGTCGATCACCGTGTCCGCCCCGAGTCCGGTCAGCTTGGCCGCCTTCGCCGCGCTCGACGTCGTCGCGATCACGCGCGCCCGTGCGCCTTCGCCAGCTGCAGGGCGAACAGCGAGACACCGCCGGTGCCGAGGGTGAGCACGACGTCTTCCGGCCTCAGCGGCGTGCCGCGCCGTCCACGCCGTGACGGCGGCGCACGGCAGGGTCGCGCCCTGCTCGTAGGTGAGCGACTCCGGCAGCGCGGCGAGCGCGTTTTCGGAGACGGCGCGGTACTGCGCGAGCTGGCCGTCCTGGGCGTTCCCGTACCCCCGCAGGGTTTCCGCGGCCGGGAGGCGGCCGCCGATCCAGTTCGTGTGGAAGGTGTTGACGACCCGGTCACCGACCGCGAAGCGCGTGACACCCTCGCCCACCGCGGCGATCTCGCCGGCGGCGTCGGACACCGGGATCAGGCTCCCGGGCCCGTTGGTGAAGTGGTCGCCGTCGAGGAATGAGCAGGTCACGGTAGTTCAGCGACGTCGCCCGGACCCGGACCAGCACCTCGCCGCGCTGCGGCTCGAGCACGGGTAGACGACGTCTCCTTCGGCGAGGCCCTGGAGGCCCTGCGCGACCCGCACCGGCTGACCATGGTCGCCGCGCTCGCCCGCGAGCCCAGCCGGTCGTGCGGCGCGATCATGCCGCCGGTCAGCAAGCCCGCGGCGTCGCGCCACTTCAAGATCCTCTGCGCGGCCGGCCTGCCGAAGCAGTGGGACAGCGGCACGCAACGACTGAACGCGTTGCGGCACGAGGAGTTCGACGCGCGGGTTCCCCGACCTGCTCGACCTGGCGCTCGCCGAGGCCGCTCGCCTTCCCCGCTGATCCGGACCTTCGCGTCACTTTCTCGCCAACCGGACATTAAGCATTGCTAATAGTTCTGAGTCAGAGCTACTTTGGCGGCATGACCGAGCTCGCCGAACGGCTGATGGGCACCGTCCAGGGCATCCGCCGGGTGGTGCGCCGCCGCGTGCGCGCCGACGTCCCCGGCTTCCCGCTGCCCGGCGCCCAGGTCGAGGTGCTGCGCGTGGTCGCCGACCACCCCGGCATCGGCGTCGCTGCGGCCGCGCGGGAACTGCACCTGGCGGCCAACTCGGTCAGCACCCTGGTGAACCAGCTCGTCGACGCCGGATTCCTGCGCCGCGAACCCGACCCGGACGACCGGCGCGCGACCCGGCTGGAGGTCACCGCGGCGGCGGCCGACCGGATGGCGCACTGGCGCCGCGCCCGGACCGGCCTGGTCGCCGACGCCCTCACCGGACTGTCCGAAGAGGACACCGCGGCGATCGAACAGGCGTTGCCGGCCTTGGAGAAACTCATGGGCATCCTGAAGGAGCGGCCGTGACCGAACCCGCGGTGCGGTGCACCGACCTCAGCCACTCCTTCGGCGCGACGCGCGCGGTGGACGGCGTCGACCTGGAGATCCACCCCGGCGAGGTGTTCGGCCTGCTCGGCCCGAACGGCGCCGGCAAGACCACGACGTTGCGGATGATCACCACGCTGCTGCCGACCGGACCCGGCCGGATCACCGTGTCCGGCATCGATGTCGCCCGCCGGAAGATGGCCGTGCGGCGGCTGATCGGCTACGTCCCGCAGCAGCTGTCGGCCGACGGCGCGCTGACCGGCCGCGAGAACGTCGCCCTGTTCGCCCGGCTCTTCGACGTCCCCCGCGCCCGGCGCGCCGAGGAGGTCCGGCGCGCGCTGGACCTGGTCGGGCTGGCCGGCGAGGCCGACCGCACGGCCAAGGGCTACTCCGGCGGCATGATCCGCCGACTCGAACTGGCCCAGGCCCTGGTCAGCTCCCCGCGGCTGCTCATCCTCGACGAACCGACGATCGGGCTCGACCCGGTCGCCCGCTCGGCGGTGTGGGAGCGGATCGCGCAGATCCGCGCCGAGACCGGGATGACCGTGCTCGTCACCACGCACTACATGGACGAGGCCGAGCAGTACTGCGACCGCGTCGCGCTGATGCACGCCGGCAAGATCCGCGCGCTCGGCACCCCCGCCGAACTCGAGGCCGACCTCGGCCCCGAGTCCACTTTGGACGACGTCTTCCGCGCGGTCACCGGTGACCGGCTCGCGAGCGACGAAGGAGGGATCCGCAGTGTCCGTGCCACTCGCCGCACCGCACGCCGTCTCGGCTGACCCCGGCCCCCTGCGTCAGCTGCGGATACTGGCCGCGCGCATCGGCGCGATGTGCCTGGTGGAGCTGCAGAAGCTGCGCCGCGACCAGACCGAGCTGCTCACCCGCGCGATCCAGCCCGCGCTGTGGCTGCTGATCTTCGGCGAGACGTTCACCCGGCTCAAGGCGATCCCGACCGGCTCGACGCCCTACCTCGACTACCTGGCGCCCGGCATCCTCGCGCAGTCGGCGTTGTTCATCTCCATCTTCTACGGCATCCAGATCATCTGGGAACGCGACGCGGGCGTGCTCGCCAAGCTCCTGGTGACGCCGACCCCGCGCGCGGCCCTCGTCGCGGGGAAGGCGTTCGCGGCCGGGGTCCGCGCGCTCGTCCAGGCGCTGATGGTGCTGATCCTCGCCGCGATCCTGGGCGTCGGGCTGACCGTGAACCCGCTGAAGCTGCTCGCGATGGCCGTCGTGCTGGTGCTCGGTTCGGCGTTCTTCTGCTGCCTGTCCATCGTCATCGCCGGGGTCGTGCTGTCGCGCGAACGGCTGATGGGCATCGGGCAGGCGATCACGATGCCGCTGTTCTTCGGCTCGAACGCGCTCTACCCGGTGGACCTGATGCCGGGCTGGCTCAGGGTGCTCAGCCACGTCAACCCGCTGAGCTACCAGGTCGACGCCCTGCGCGGGCTGCTCATCGGCACCCCGGCCCACCTCGGGCTCGACTTCGCCGTCCTTGCCGTGGCGTGTGTCTGCGCTGTCGGGGTGGCTTCGGCACTGCTCGGCAGGTTGGCCCGGTGAGGCACATGTCTCACCGAACGGAAGCCTTATCCGGGAATGGCTAATCTCGATTCCGTGAATCGTGGCCGGGGCGTGATCCCCTTTGTCGGTTTTTGTGTCCTCGCCGGAATTCTGGCGGCCGGCACGGTGGCGCCCGCCGCCATCGGTGCCGGCCTGCTGTCGAATGAGGTCAGCGATTCCGTCGACGCCATTTCCGCACAGCTCGCCGCCGCCGATCCGCCGCTGACGACGACCGTGACCGACCGCGACGGCGCTCCGATCGCGACGCTGTACGCGCAGTACCGGCTGCCGGTGACCGCGGCCGGGATCGCGACGACCATGAAGGCCGCGATCATCGGCGTCGAGGACCGCCGCTTCTACACCGAAGGCGGCGTCGACCTGCAGGGCATGGCCCGCGCCGCGGTCAACGACAGCGCCGGCGGCTCGCTGCAGGGCGCGTCGACGATCACCCAGCAGTACGTCAAGAACTACCTCGTGAACGTCGTCGACCGGACCGATCCGGTGGCTCAACAGGCCGACCGCGAGGACTCGCTCGCCCGCAAGCTGCGCGAGGCGAAAATGGCCGTCCAGCTCAACGCCACGATGAGCAAAGACGACATTCTGGCCAGTTACCTCAACGTGGTCGAATTCAGCGGAACGGTGTACGGCGTCGGAGCCGCGGCAAAGGCGTACTTCGGGACGACCGCGGACAAACTGACCGTGCCGCAGGCCGCGTTGCTCGCCGGAATGGTGAACAACCCGAGCATCTACAACCCGTACTCGCACCCGGACAAAGCGACCCAGCGCCGCAACACGGTGATCGACGACATGGTCACCAACGGCTCGATCCCCGCGTCCTACGCCGCGACGGCCAAGGCGGCCCCGCTCGGCCTCCTCCCCAACGGCCCGGTGACGCCGTCCGGCACGTGCATGGGCGCGGCCCCGGACGCGGGGTTCTTCTGCGCCTACGCGGAAAGCTACCTCGCGCACGCCGGCTTCACCCCGGACCAGCTGGCGACCGGCGGCTACACGATCAAGACCACTTTGGACCCCCGCGTCTCGCAGGTGACGAAGGACGCCGTCGACGCGAACGTGCCGACCACCCAGGACGGCGTGGCCAACACCTTCGCCGTCGTCCAGCCCGGCGCGAACGGGCACCAGGTCCTCGCCATGGTCGCCAACCGGAACTTCGGCACCGACCCGGCCCAGGGCGAGACGTCCACGAACATCGTGGCCACCGCGAGCAACGAGTTCGGCGCGGGCTCGTCGTTCAAGATCTTCACCTCGGCCGCGGCGCTCGTCACCGGCAAGGCGGGCCTGGAGACGCCGCTGCCGAACCCGGACAGCCAGTGCTTCGCGCCGCCGAACGCGAACGGCCACACGGCCTGCTACACCGTCCACAACGACGGCCACTACGCCGATCCGATCACCCTCGCCGACGGGCTCGCGACGTCGCCGAACGTCGCGTTCGTCGGGCTCGAGAACCAGGTCGGCATGCCCGCCGTGCTCGACATGGCGCGGAAGCTGGGGCTGCGGACCACCCTCGCGACGAACGACGCGGGCGCCGTGCCCGACCCGAAGTCGCCGAACCCGCAGTACAACGAGCCGCAGTCGCAGTACTTCCAGAACCTGCTGTCGTTCACCTTGGGCAACAGCCCGGTGAGCCCGCTGGAGATGGCCAACGTCTCGGCGACGCTGATGAGCGGCGGCGTCTGGTGCCCGCCGAACCCGATCCTGTCGGTCACCGACCGGAACGGCAACGCCGTGCCGGTGCCGCAGCAGGCGTGCGAGCAGGTCATCCCGACCGGCGTCGCGAACACCCTCGAAGCGGGGCTGAGCAAGGACACCACGAGCGGCACGTCCGCCCAGGCCGCCCACGCGGCCGGCTGGACGCGCCCGGACATCGGCAAGACGGGCACGACCCAGCAGAGCGAGTCCGTCGCGTTCGTCGGCGGCGTCGACGACTACGCCGTGTCGTCGATGGTGTTCGCCGACGGCTCGCACCCGCGGGAGATCTGCCCGGGCACGCCCGTGCACCTGGGTGACTGCGGCCACGGCGCGTTCGGCGGCACGGTCGCCGCGCCGCCGTACTTCCACGCCATGAGCCGGCTGCTGGCCGGGGTACCGGACCAGCCGATCCCCGGCCCGGACCCGGCGTACCTGACGGCCCGGTCGTGACCTACTTCGGTTCGAGGAACACGAGCGGGATCTCGCGCTCGGTCTTCGTCTGGTAGCCCGCGTAGTTCTTGAACTCGGCGGTGATCTTCGGCCACAGCCGGGCCCGCTCCTCGCCGTCGGCGACCCGGGCGAGCATCGGCTGCCGCGGCGCGCCCTTGACCGACACCTCGACGTCCGGATTGTCGCGCAGGTTCAGGAACCACGCGGGGTGCGTGTCGTCGCCCCCGCGCGAGGCGACGACGACCAGCGCGTCACCCTCCTGGTGCGGCGAGGTCAGCATCACCGACCGCGGCTGCCCGCTCTTGCGCCCGATGGTGGTGAGCTCCAGGACCGGCATGGCGGCGGCGTTCCAGCCCAGCCGCCCGCCGGTGATCTTGACCAGACCGCGGTGGACGGCGTTCATCGTTTTGAGGCTGAAGTCGCTCGGCATGAGCGTGAATCTAGTCCTGGGCCCCACGCGGCCGCGGTACGGGTCGAATGTCGGCTTTGCCCGGAACCGGTCCGGCCGGTTTGCCGAAACCGCCACGATCGGGCGCACCCGTGTGCCAGGCTCCCGGCGAACGCAGGACCGACAGGAGAGAAGACCGATGCTGATCTGGGGCTACCGCACGAGGATCTTCGTGCTGGCGATGACGACGTTCCTCTGCGGCCGCTGCGGCAACCCCGCCTCGCACGCCGTCCGCAAGTCGGTCACGAAGTTCACGCTCTTCTTCATCCCGCTGTTCCCGATCCACGTCAAGTACACGGCCCAGTGCACGTTCTGCGGGATCGAGAACCGGATCCCGAAGGAGGACGCCGTCCGGCTGCAGGCGCAGGAGGAGCAGGCGCAGCAGCAGGTGTCGCAGCCCTACCCGCAGCACCCGTCGCAGCCGCAGGGTTTCCAGCCGACGCACCCCTCGCAGCCGCAGGGCTTCCAGCAGCCGTACCCGCCGCAGGGCCCGAACCCCCAGCAGGGCGAGTTCCCGCAGCAGGGCCGCTAGTCCCGCACGCCTCTTCCGGGCGGCAGCGGGTTCCGGACGCCGCTCCGCTCCACCGACCAGCGCCGCTGGGGACTCCGGTGTCGCGGCCGAGGTTCGTCGACTCCAAGGCGGAACCCTCGCCGGGGCCTCAGCGGGGGGAAGCCCTTTGCGACGCCAGGCACTCCCTGCGTCGCTAAGCGCTGACCGCCGGGAGCCGCGCGAACCCGCCGGACCGGCGGGCGATCCGCGCGGCCGTCCCGGCGAACCGGGTGTGGGCCGCGGCGAGCAGCGCGACGTCGACCGCGCCGTGGGGCCGCTCCCGGGACCCGGCCCACTCGCGCAGTTCCCGCTCGGCCGCCTCGGCGCCTTCGACGGCGTCGGCGAGCCCGGCGTCCTCGCCGCTCAGGATCTTCTGCAGGCCCCGGGCCGCGGCGACCGTGTGCGCGCCCAGCCGCGTGTACGCGGGCCGCGCGTCCGACGGCACCCGCCGCGCCCGATCCGCGACCTCTCGCGCAAGACCACCCATCCGAGTGAGATCCGCGGCGGTGTGCACGGCGGCGACGACCGCCTTCACGTCCTCCTCGCGCGGGGCGTGCAGCGCCAGCAGAGCGCACGCCTGGTCCTCGCACGCGGCCCCCAGCGCGGTCACCGCCGCGGCCTGTTCCCGCGCCCGTCCGCCCAGCGTGAGGTCACTTTCGAGCAGGCCGCGCGTGGCCTCTTCGAGCGCGCCCGCGACGAGCCCGGACAGGTCCGCGAGGCGGTGGGCCAGCGTGACGAGCTCCTTCTGAAACGCCGTCGGCATGGCGGCATGCAACCACCTCGGCCGGGGGACGGCATCTTCTCGCTCGGCCCGGAACTGTCGGTCCCCCGTGCTCTGCTCGTCGGCGAGAGCGGTGCACCCCGCACCCGAGGAGAAGGAGGATCCCGATGGCAGGCGAAACGCTGGTCACGGTGGTCGGCAACCTGACGACGGACCCCGAGCTGCGGTTCACCCCCGCCGGCGCCGCGGTCGCGAACTTCACGGTCGCGTCCACGCCGCGTCAGCTGGACCGCGAGTCGGGCCAATGGCGCGACGGTGACGCGATGTTCCTGCGCTGCAGCGTGTGGCGGCAGTACGCGGAGAACGTCGCGGAGTCGCTCGGGCGCGGCGCGCGCGTGGTCGTCCACGGCCGGCTGAGACAGCGGTCGTACGACACGAAAGAGGGTGAGAAGCGCACCGTGCTGGAGCTGGACGTCGACGAGATCGGCCCGTCGCTGCGGTACGCCACGGCGAAGGTGACCAAGGCCGTCCGGGTCGGCGACGGCGCGGGCACCGGCGCCTGGACCCCGGAGCCGGTGGCCGCCGGGGTGGGCGAGCCGCCGTTCTGAGGCCCATCCGGTCCCGGCTCCCTTCCGAACGACTGTCGACGGGAAGTCGAGTCCGGCTGGACCGGCGGGAGCGACGATGAGGGACACGCTCTGGCCGGGCCGGTACCGGATGTGATGTCGAAATCCCGTCATCTGGTTCGACGCATGAGTAGGACGATGCCGAACCACGAGCGGGAGGGACCGGGATGGACGGGAACGGACAGACACGGACGGCGGTCGTGCACCCCTTGGTGAACCACCGCATGCTGGCGATGCTGCGGGCCGTCGGGGCCGGGCGCGGCCGGGTGTCGTGCAGCAGCGAACCCGACCTCTTCATCGATGGCCTGTCGTGCGGCGACCAGTTCGCCGCGCACGCGCTGGCCCACCTGGGGCTGGTCCGCGCGACCTGCCCCGGACCGACGGGCGAGCTCGTGCCGGCGGTGCTGACGGCCGCCGGCCAGGCGATCGTCAGCGGGGAGCAGCGGCCTGCCGCCTGAGGCGGCCGAGGTGATTGACAACTCCAGAACGCAAGTACGGTGGCGGCATGAGCAACATCGAGGCCGACCCCGCCGAGCTCGCCTGCGGCGACCGGCCCGACGCGGCCGACCCGGAGCGTCCGGCCGTCGAAGTCCTCACCCCGCGAGAAGTCCCGCTGGGCGGCCCGCGCGCGATGCGGGTCCGGCGGACGCTCCCCCAGCGGTCCCGCTCGCTGATCGGCGCTTGGTGCTTCGCCGACCACTACGGCCCGGAAGACGTCGCCATGGACGTCGCGCCGCACCCGCACACCGGTCTGCAGACGGTGAGCTGGCTGTTCGCGGGCGAGGTCGAACACCGCGACAGCATGGGCACGCACGCGATCGTCCGCCCCGGCGAGCTCAACCTGATGACCGGCGGCCACGGCATCTGCCACTCGGAGGTCTCGACCGCGGCCACGAAGACTTTGCACGGCGTCCAGCTCTGGGTGGCGCTGCCCGAGCGGCACCGGCACACGGCCCGCGACTTCCAGCACTACGTGCCTTCGGTGAACCGGATCGAAGGCGCCGAGATCCGGGTGTTCCTCGGGTCGCTGGCCGGGCGCACCTCCCCGATCCCGACGTTCACCCCGTTGCTGGGCGCGGAACTGGTGCTGAACCCGGACGCCCACATGTCCCTCGGCGTCGATCCCGGGTTCGAGCACGGTGTGCTCGTGGACAGCGGCGAAGTGACCGTCGCCGGCACGGCCGTCCGCGCGGCGGAGCTGGGTTACGTCGGCACCGGCCTGCGCAGCCTGACCTTGAGCAACCGCGGGGCCACGCCCGCGCGGTTCCTGCTGCTGGGCGGGACGCCGTTCGACGAAGAGATCCTGATGTGGTGGAACTTCGTCGGCCGGACCCACGAAGAGATCGCGGCCTTCCGCGAGGCGTGGCAGGCGGAGTCCGACCAGTTCGGCAGCGTGACCGGCTACACGGGCACGCCGCGGCGGCTGCCGGCCCCGGAACTGCCGGCGGTCCGCATCAAGCCACGCCACAATCCGGGCCGCTGAAGCCCGGTTCCGGGCTTCCCGGGGGCGCGCTGATCAAGTAGGAAGCTTCCAGAGGTCCGCCACGGACGACCCTCAGGAGGCCATGCCGATGCTCCCGCTCTCCCCCACCGCGGCCGACCTGATCGTCGGCGGCCTGCGCGCCCACGGCGTCGACACCGTGTTCGGGCTGCCCGGCGTGCAGACCTACGACCTGTTCGACAGCCTGGCCCGCGCCGGCGACATCCGGGTGATCGGCGCGCGGCACGAGCAGACCGTGGCGTACATGGCGTTCGGGTACGCGCAGGCGACGGGCCGGACCGGCGTCTACACGGTGGTGCCGGGGCCCGGCGTCCTCAACGCCTCGGCCGCCATGGTCTCCGCGCACGGAGCCAGCGCGCCGGTGCTGTGCCTGACGAGCGAGATCCCGCGCGCCTACCTCGGCCGTGGGCTCGGGCACCTCCACGAAATGCCCGACCAGCTCGCCACCTTGCGCACGATCACGAAGTGGTCGGCGCTGGTCGAGCACCCGGCCGAGGTCCCGGACGCGGTGGCGACGGCGTTCCGGGAGGCCGCGGGCGGCCGGCCGAGGCCGGTCTCGCTGGCCGTCCCGTGGGACGTGCTGGGTATGCGGGCCCCGGCCGAGGTGGCGGGCCCCCTGCCGTTGCCCCGCCCGATCGTCGACCCGGACGCCGTCGCGGCGGCCGCCGAGCTCCTGGCCGGCGCGAAACACCCGATGATCATGGTGGGCGGCGGGGCCCGGCACGCGGCCGCCGCCGTCCGGGCGCTGGCCGAGCGGCTGCAGGCGCCAGTGGTGCCGTTCCGCGGCGGCCGCGGGATCGTCGGCGACGACCACCCGCTCGGCTTCACCTGCGTGTCCGGGTTCGAGCGGTGGCCCGAGACCGACGTGGTGATCGGCATCGGCTCGCGGATGGAGCTCTCCTGGTTCCGCTGGCCGGAGAAGCCCGCGGGACTGAAGACGATCCTGCTCGACATCGACCCGCGGCAGGCGACCCGGCTGGCGGCGGACGTCGCGATCGTCGCCGACGCGGGTGACGCCGCGGCGGCGCTGGCCGACGCCGTCAGTCCACAACGGACGGACCGGACCGCGGAGTTCACCGCCCTGAAAGCGAAGGTGGCCGAGCGGTTCGCCGACGTCGGCCCGGAACTGGAGTACCTCCGCGCGATCCGGGATGTGCTGCCCCGCGACGGTTTCTTCGTCGAGGAGATCTGCCAGGTCGGCTTCGCGTCGTACTTCGGGTTCGAGGTCTACACCCCGCGCACGTTCGTCACCTGCGGCCACCAGGGCACGCTCGGCTTCGGCTACCCGACGGCGCTCGGCGTGCAGGCCGCGTTCCCCGGCCGGCCGGTGGTGTCGGTGGCCGGCGACGGCGGCTTCATGTTCGCCGCACAGGAGCTCGCCACGGCCGTCCAATATGGACTCAACGTGGTGGCGGTGGTGTTCGACAACGGCTACTACGGCAACGTCCACCTCGACCAGGAGCGGCTGTTCGAGGGCCGCGCACTGGGCGGCCGGCTGCACAACCCGGACTTCGCCCGCCTGGCCGAGACGTTCGGCGCGCTCGGCCTCACCGCCCGCACCCCGCACGACCTGCGCGGCGCGCTGGACAAGGCATTCGCCTCGGGCCGCCCGGCGCTGGTGCACGTACCGTGCGACCTGGGCGTGGGCGCGTCACCGTGGAAATACCTGATGCCGAAGTCGGACCGGAGCTAGTGTCGCGCAGTAGAGGTTCGCCGACCGCAGGCCGCCGTGCACCCCAAGGCGGCCCCTGGGTGCGGTGAACAAGCACCGCAGCGCGAAGCGCCTCCGTTGAAGGCGGCGAAGCGTCGGAAGAGCGGGCAGAGTGTGACTCGTCGTAGGGCTGGCCGGCGGGTTTGAGGATCGCGGCGCGCGATGGACGGGGGTGGTGTCGCGGACCAGCACGGCTTGCCGGTAGGGGCGTGGCACTACAGGTGATCACCCGGGCCTCTGGATTTTGGGATTTGATCTTCGCAAATCCAGTCCTACCAGGGGCCCCACGCATCATCGCAGGGCAACACGCACCCGGCCCAGGACCCACTGAGAAACCTCATTGGGTGCATCCCACGCACCCCGACGCCACCTTGGGTTCATCGAGTGCGTCCCACGCACCGAAAGCTGTCTTGGGCGCATGAGACCCGGATCCGCCGGTCGCGAGCCGGGGAAGGCACGAGATCGGTGTGGCTGTAGGGGCTCCCGAGACTGCTGTGCCGAACAACCATGCACCCAATGCGCGTTGGGCGCGTTCCGGCTATCGCCCGGAGCGCCGGCGATCCAGCACCTCCGACCGGCAACCGACGCGCGACGCTAGCCGGCGCCCACCCGCTCCAGCACAGCGAAGACGCGCTCGACGTCGGCCGCGGTGGTCCGCCAGTTGCTGAACGCGGCCCGCAGCGCCGGGCGGCCGTCGTACACCGTCGGGGTCAGGAACGTGGTGCCCTCCGCGGCGATCTCGTCGACGAGGGTGTCGATCCGTTCCCGGGTGACGTCGCCGGCCGGGGTGAAGCAGACGACGTTGAGCCGCACCGGCGCGAGCAGCCGCCAGCGCGGCGAGCCCTCGAGGCGCCGGCCGAGGTCGCGGGCCGAGGCGACACAGCGCTCGACGATCTCGCGGTGCCCGTCCCGGCCGTAGGCCACGAGCGAGAACCAGGCGGGCAGCGCGCGCAGCCGCCGGGAGTTCTCCGGCGTGAGGTGCAGGAAGTCCGGGGTCTCGCCGATTTCGCCGAGGTAGGCCGCGTTGTTGCTGAACACCCGCAGCTGCAGGTCGCGCCGGCGGGTGAACTGGACGGCCGAGTCGTAGGGCACGTTGAGCCACTTGTGCAGGTCGACGACCACCGAGTCGGCCTGGTCGAGGCCCGCGACCAGTGCGGCGTGGTCCGGCGCCAGGGCGGCGAACCCGCCGAACGCGGCGTCGACGTGCAGCCAGAAGTCGTGGCGCTGCTTGAGCGCCGCGATCGCGCGCAGGTCGTCGAAGTCGACGGTGTTCACCGTGCCCGCGTTGGCGACGACGATGGCCGGGCCGTCGAGCGCGTCGAGCATCTCGTCGAGCTTCGCGACGTCGACGGCTTCACGCCCGGGCAGCACCGGCACTTTCTTCAGTGCCGACCGGCCCATCCCGAGGAACGACAACGCTTTCGAGATGCTCGAGTGCGGGGAACCCGACAGCACGGTGACCGGGCCGAGGGCGGCGGCCCCGTCGTCGGTGACGGACACGCCGGCCCGTTCGCCGAGCCATTCGCGCGCGATGGCCAGGCCGGTCACGGTGGACATCGTGGCGCCGGTGACGAACGCGCCGGAGAACTCCGCGCCCAGCCCGAAGAGTTCGGCGAGCCAGCCGACGGTCTCGCGTTCCAGGTCCTGCGCCGAGGAGTCCATGCCACTGGCGGGGTTCTGGTCGTAGGCCGCGGTGAGCCAGTCCCCGGCCAGCGACGCGGGTGTCGCCCCGCCGGTCACGAACCCGAGGTAACGCGGCCCGGCGCTGGCGGCGAACCCGGATTCCCACCGCTGCGAAAACTCCTCCAACGCCCCGCGGCCCCCGACTCCCGCAACGGGCAACGGAGCCCGGGCCACCACCTCGCCAGGCGGCACAGCAGCGGGCCGCCCGTCCAGCCCGGCAAACGCCTCCCCGGCCAGTTTCCGCGTGGCGTCGAGGAGATCGGGCAGCGAGTTCAGATCGTGGGCAAGCCTCGGGTGCATGGCCCCGACGCTAAGCCCCGCAAGAACCCCTGTCGCGGGCCAATCCCCCAAAACTGGCCCGCCCGCCACCCCGTGTCGACCCCCCAATCACGCGAGTCGACCTCCGGATCACGCGAGTCGACCCCCGGATCACGCGAGTCGACCCCCAATCACGCAAGCCGACCCACCAAACACGCGCGATGCCCACGAATCACGCGCACCAGCCCGCCCCTCACGGGTGAACCCCTTCAAAACGCGCGCGATGCACCTTCAGACACGCGCGACGCCTCTCCGATCACACGCGATGCCCGCGACCACGCCGAAAGCCGGCCACAGCCCGCCGAACCCTCGAACGTTCGACCCTCCCCGGCTACCCCACCCCAGGCGCACCCCAGCACCGGAACAACCCCGGTCAACGGCGCCGCAACCGCCGGATCCGGCTCTCGGCCGGGTCGAACGCCACCCGGCGCAGCGGGCCCGTCAGCAGCAACACCACCGCCATCGCGGACAGCGCGGCCAGCACCATCGCGGCGACGAACTGCGCCGCGCCGGACGTCGCCGTGGCGAGGACCGCGAAGCCGGCCAGCACCAACGCCGGTGGCGCCAGCAGGCCGCAGAGCACCGGGATCAGCGGCACGCGGTCACCGTCGGGGCGGCGGGCGGACACCACCGCCGCCCCGGCGCAGGTGACCGCGGCGACCAGGAGGCAGCCGCCGACGGTGTCGCTCAACCGGTGCCAGCCCAGGGCCACGGCCGCCGCCGCGACCCAGGCGACGCCGAACCCGCCGGCCACGAGGGCCTGCCGGCGGAAGCGGCGGGGCAGGACGATCGCGAGCGCCAGCAGCACGGCCATCGCCGCGCTGACGTGCCCGCTGGGGAAGCTGTTGTGGCTCGCCACGCCGAGCCGGTCGCCGGTGCTGGGCCGGTCCAGGACGTACAGCTTGAGCAGCTGCGCCACCACCAGCGGGGCCGCGAGCATGACGAGCGCCGTCACGCCGAGCGCGAACCGGTGCCGCAGCAGGGAGATCACCACGAGGGCCACGGCGACCCCGCCGAGCACGACCACCAGGTCCAGGTCCGCCAGGGGCTGGGCCCAGCTCACGGTGGCACCCGCGGACTGGGCGCTGCGGACGACGCCGTTCTCGACGCTGCGCCCGGCTTCGGTGCGGACGAAGAGCAGGTAGGCCGCGACGAAGGCGAGGGTGAATCCGGCCGCGCCCGCGACGAGCACGGCGGTGCGGGACACCGCCCGGGTCACCAGCGCGTGCCGCGCGGGGCGGGTGGTGGTGGGAGCCTCGAAGAAGATCACTGCCATGTCTCCGAGTCTGGAACCGGCATTTCGAGATCCCGTCAGGACGATGTCATGGTTTTGCTACAAGATCGCCCTGAGTCGCCACCCCGTGCGGTTTTCCGAATAATGGCGCCGTGGCCGAGGTACTGGTGGTAGAAGACGACGCGGCGGTGCGGGAGGGACTGGAACTGGCCCTGCGCCGGCAGGGACACGTGGTGCACACGGCGGAGTCGGGTGAGGCCGGCGTCGAGCTGCTCGTGCTCCGCAGACCCGACATCGTCGTGCTCGACCTGATGCTGCCCGGCATGGACGGCTTCGAGACCTGCCGCCGGATGCGGGCGTCGGGGCCGATCCCGATTGTCATGCTGACCGCGCGCAGCGACGATTTCGACATCGTCGCGGGGCTGGAAGCCGGCGCGGACGACTACGTGGTCAAGCCGGTCGAACCGCGGGTGCTGGACGCGCGGATCCGCGCCGTGCTGCGCCGCGCGGTCAGCGAACGGCCCGGCGGGCCTCCCGCGCCCGAGGAGCGCCACGGCGACCTGGTGATCGACCGGGCCGGGCTGGAGGTCACGAAGCGGGGGACGCCGGTTTCGCTGACGCCGACCGAGCTGAAACTGCTGCTGGAGCTCTCGCGCACCCCCGGGCAGGTGTACAGCCGCCAGCAGATCCTCTCGTCGGTGTGGGATCACGACTACCTCGGCGACTCCCGGCTGGTCGACGCCTGCGTGCAGCGGTTGCGCGCGAAGATCGAGGACGTGCCCGCGAGGCCGGAGTACGTGCAGACCGTCCGCGGCTTCGGCTACCGGTTCGGGCGGTCGTGACCTCGCGGATCCGCTCGTGGCTGGCCGGGCTGAGACCCCGGCTGGTCGCGGCGTTCGCGGTGATCATGATCGTCGGCGCCACCGCCGCGGCGGGCGCGAGCTACGTCTCCGCGCGCAACGCCATCCTGGGCGGCTTCCAGGACCAGACGATGCTCAAGCTGCGCGACCAGATCGTCGCGTACCTGCCGACCGTGTCCCTGCCGCCGACCCAGGCGACGCTCGACGCGTTCGGCACGGCGCTCAAGTCCAGCAACGCCGTCGTCGTCTACCACGGCCTGCACTCGGATTCGGGCATCAACCCGGACAGTGTGCCCGCCGACCTGCGCCAAGCCGTGTCCAGAAGCACGAACATCCAGTTCCAGCGAGTCGACGCCGAGGGGTATCCCCAGCTCTTCGTCGGGGTGCCGGTGCAGACCGGCACGGACGGCGGGACGAGCGGCATCGAGGTCTACACGATGGTGACGCTGGTCCAGCAGCAGGCCGCGATCGACGAGCTGGCCCGCACGGCTTGGCAGACCTCGGCGCTCGCGCTCCCGTTCGCGGTGGTGCTGGCCCTGCTCGCCGCGCGCCAGGTGCTGCGGCCCGTGCGGGCGCTGAACACCGCGGCGAGCCAGCTCGGGCGGGGCAAGCTCGACGTGCGGCTGCGGGTGAAGGGGTCCGACGAGCTGGCGCAGCTGGTCACGACGTTCAACAACACCGCGGCGGAGCTGGAGCGCACGGTCGGCACGCTGCGCACGATGGAGTCCGAGGCGCGCCGGTTCGTCGCCGACGTCTCGCACGAGCTGCGCACCCCGCTGGCGGCGATGAACGCGGTCACCGACGTCCTCGACGAGGACGCCGACCAGCTGCCACCCGACACCGCGGTCGCGGCGCGGCTGGTGTCGGCCGAGACCCGGCGGCTGACCCGGCTGGTGCAGGACCTGATCGAGATCTCCCGGTTCGACGCCGGGCGCGCGGAGCTGCGGCGGGAGGACCTCGACGTCGCGGCGGCGATCACCGACAGCCTGACCGCGCGGGGCTGGGCCCCCGGCGGCGAAGTGGTCGCGGAGGTGGTCGCCGACCTGCCGCCCGGCATCACGGCGCGGCTCGACCGGCGGCGGCTCGACATCGTCGTGGCGAACCTGGTCGGCAACGCGCTGCGGCACGGCGCGCCGCCGGTCGAGGTGTCCGTGCGGGCGGAACGCGGTGACGTCGTGCTCACCGTCACCGACCACGGGCCGGGCATCCCGGAGGCGGTGCTCCCCCGGGTGTTCGACCGGTTCACCAAGGCCGACACGGCCCGGGCCCGGTCCGAGGGCAGCGGGCTCGGGCTGTCCATCGCGCGCGAGAACGCCCGGCTGCACGGCGGTGACATCGTCGCGGCCAACACCGGCACCGGCGCCCGGTTCGAGCTGCGCCTGCCCCGGGAGGCGTGGTGAAGAAACTCCTCGTCCTGGCCGTGCTGTTCCTGGTGGGAGCGTGCGGCGTCAAACCGACGCCGGTGGTCCCCGCCGGGCCGGCGCCGACGCTGCGGAACCCGGCGACGAACGGCCGCGGCACCGACCTGGTCCTCTACTTCGTCCTCGACGGGCGGGTCCGGCCGGTGTCGCGGTCGACCAGTGAGACGGTCGACGTCACCGCGGCGCTGTCGACGCTGCTGGGAGGCCCGTCGTACGCCGAGACGTCCGACGGGTACGCGACGATGCTCCCGGCCGAAACCGGGCCGATCGCGCTGAGCGGCGGGTCACCCACGACGATCCGGGTGGCGTTCCCGCTGAAGCAGCTCCCGCAGATCGCGGTCGACCAGCTGGTCTGCACCGCGTTCGCCGCCCTGGCGGCCGGCGGGGGCTACGTGGCCGACGGCGCCATCACCCTCGCCGGCTCCGACATCGAGCTCCCGTCGCAGACCTGCCAGGCGTTCTGACCGGACCGTCCCCAAGGGACCGCCACGCGGCTCGACCGGGCAGGTCAGCTGGGGTAGGGCCGGGCCGCCCGGGCTTCGGTCAGCGACCGCGCCCACCACTCCAGCTGGTCCAGCAGCGCCTTCGCCGCGACATCCGCGCTGTCGTCCGTGGGGACGCCGTCGGCGCCGAACCGGGTGTGCGCGCCGTGGAAGCTGACCGTCTCGCGGATGGTGACCGCGTGCAGCTCGGCGAAGACCGCGCGCAGGTGCTCGACCGCGCGCAGGCCACCCGAAATCCCGCCGTAGGAGACGAACGCGACCGGCTTCGCGGCCCACTCGCTCCGGTGCCAGTCGATGACGTTCTTGAGCGCCGCCGGGTAACTGTGGTTGTACTCCGGGGTGACCACGACGAACGCGTCGGCGGCCGCCAGCCGCGGCGTCACCTTCCCGGCTTCGGCGGCCACCGCGGCCGGCGGCGCGGTCCCGAACGCCGGCATCGCCAGCGGCAAGGCGGGCTCGGCGAGGTCGACCACGTCGACGTCGAAGCCGCCGTGGTCGCCCGCGACGCCGGCCAGCCAGCGCGCGACCACCGGGCCGAACCGTCCTTCCCGGACACTTCCCACGATCACGGCGACCCGTACGGGAGCTTCGGACACGCTTCCTCCTTGACACAGCGGCGTTGTTGCCGTCCGAATCAGGATGAGACTTCAAGCTCGCTTGAAGTCAAGCGTGCGGCTGTGGTTGGCTGGGAGCATGGTGAACGCCACAGCCCGGAGGCTGCCCGACCTCACCGTCGGCGAACTGTCACGACGCAGCGGAGTGCCCGCGTCGGCCCTGCGGTTCTACGAGGACGAGGGGCTCATCCGCAGCCGGCGGACGGCCGGGAACCAGCGCCGCTACTGCCGGGACACGCTGCGGCGGGTGACGTTCGTCCGGATGTCCCAGCGGGTCGGGATGCCGCTGTCGGCGATCCGCGAGGTGCTCGCGCTGCTGCCCGACGACCGCACCCCCACGCGCGCCGACTGGGCGCGGATCTCCCGCTGCTGGCAGGAGGACCTGGACGCGCGGATCCGGCAGATGGAACAACTGCGCGACCAGCTGGGCGACTGCATCGGCTGCGGCTGCATGTCGCTGGCGAAGTGCCGGCTCGCCAACCCGGGCGACCGGCTCGGCGCCGCCGGTCCGGGGCCGCAACGGCTCCCGGACCACCGCGGCGACGGCTACGAGGACTGACTAGCGGCGTTCGAGGACGCCACGGACGAACAGGGCCTGCCCGGCGTGCTGGATGTCGTCGTCGATGACGCTGACCAGCCGCACGCCGAGGGTGACCGGCGGGTCCCAGGCCTCGTCGACGACCCGGTCGAGGGCCTGGCCGTCGAGCCCCTGGACGTACTTGAGGGTCTGCTCGTGCACCGCGTCGTAGTACCCGGTGAGCAGCTCGGCCTCGACCCGGACGGCTTCGACGTCGGCCGGGCGGTGGCCGTAGCCGGTGTCGGCCGCCGGGAACGGGAGGCCGAACCGGGTCAGCCAGTCCTGGCTCGTCCACACCTGCTCGGTCCCGGCCACGTCGGCGACGTGGTCGTCCTGGACCCGGGTCAGGTGCCAGACCAGCCAGGCGATCGAGTTGGCCTCTTCGTCGAGGCGGGCCCCGAGCCGCTCGGCGGTGAGACCTTCCACCGCCGCGTGCACGGAGCCCTGGACCCTGCTGAAGCCGTCGGTGAGCAGATCGGCCACGTTCATCGGCTTGCCTTCCACGTTCGCGGACACCGGTGTGCCGGCGTGCATCGATCATGCACGCCGGCACCGGTGGTGGCTAGCGGGGCAGCAGCTGGTCGAAGAACGAGCGGTAGCGCCGCAGCGCCAGACGCAGGTCCTCGGTGGCCGGCTCGCCGTGCTGCCACTGGCCTTCCAGCTCGCTCTTGTGCTCGGCGAACGTGGTGGCCAGCGCGCTGATCACGCCCGCGACCAGCTCGTCGGCCTCGCGGACCGCCTTCTGCGGGTCGTCGACGAAGCCGGTCTGGACGCCCTGCCAGCGGTCGCGGAAGCCCGTGACCTTCTCCTCGTCGATCAACGGCTGCGCTTCGTCACCGGTGTCGGCCGACGGCCGCGCCGAGCCGGCGGCGGTGTCCGTGCGAGTGCTCGTCGTGGTGTCCGTCGTAGTGTCCACAGCGGTGTCCGAAGCGGTGTCCGGAGTGACGTCCGAGTCGGTGTCCGAAGTGGAGTCCGAGTCGATGTCCGGCCGACTCGACGCCGACGCCAGATCGGCGGTGCTCAGGGCGTGGTCGCCCCCGTGCTCGTCGGCGACCGGCTCGCGGAAGTCCGTCCCGCCGTGCTCGGAGAGCCCGCCGGCGCCGGTCTCACGCACGTCACCCTCGCGGGCGAAGTCGTCGTCCTGTTCGGCGCTGTGCCGGGTGAGGTGTTCGGTCATGGTCAGCGTCCTCCGTTCCACTCGGTCCGCGGCTGTGCGGACGCTTCCCGCTCGGGCTGCACGCCGTCGCGGTCTCGTACCTTGTCACCGGGGTCGTGTTCGGTGCGCTCCTGCGCGACAGCGGCGCGGTCCGGCGTGCCGGCCGTGCCGTCCTGCGCGGAGCGGTCGTGCTCGCGCTCGCTGTGGTCGTGACCGTTGTGGTCGTGACCGTTGCGGCGCTCGTGGTGCTCGGCCGAGGCGTCCGTGGTGTCCGCACCATCCGAGCCATCGGTCAGCAGGTCCTCGAACACGGTGCGGTAGTGCACCATCGCGTCGCGGAGGTCCTCAGTGGACGCGCCGCTGCGCTCGTGCTGCGTCGCGTGGGCGGCGCGGTAGTGCTCGAGGGTCTTGGCGTGGCGGACCGACAGGTCGGCCAGCTGCTGCTCGTAGCCTTCGGTCGGGTACCCGCGGTCGGACATCAGCGAGACCAGGACGCGGTCGGCTTCGGCCACCGCGGCGGCCGGGTGGTCGACGAAGTTTTCCTGGGCCTGCGCCCATTCCCGGGTGTAGCGCTCGCGCGCCGACGCCGACAGGGGGCGGATGTCGAGCTCCTTGTGGCGGCGCTCGCGCTCGGCCAGTTCACGCTGCGCGGCCCGCGGGCTGTCCTTCTCCTCGACCGTCCGGTCGTACTCCGGACCGAACCGCTGCTGCAGGCGTTTCCGCTGCATCTCCTGCGTCACCAGCCAGATCACGGCGCCGAGCACCGCGACGGCCACGACGGCCACGACGATCAGCCATGTGGGCATCGCACAAAACTCCTTAAAGGATGTCGAGCTCCCCGATGTGGCAAGGGTTCCCGCCTCGGCGGGTCCGAAACCCGTTGGCGCACCCGGACTTTCCGATTCGGCCGTCCGGCGGTGCCGGTACCGCCGGATGCCCACACCCCGGGAAGGCCGCCTCAATGTAACGACGATAACAACGAACGACTAGCGCCGTTACCATTCGAGTGCTATCGTCGATAACAGCAAGACGGAAGCGGCGTTACCGGCGCCGCCCGAGAGGAAGAAGGCACCGATGAGCACCACCGAACCCCGCGTCGCGATCGTCACCGGCGGCTCCCGCGGCATCGGCCGCCAGGTCGCCGAGCGCCTGGCCGCCGACGGCATGGCCGTCGTCGTCAACTACGCGGGCAACCAGACCGAAGCCGACGCCGCCGTCGCCTCCATCACCGGGCGCGGCGGCCGGGCGATCGCGGTCAAGGCCGACGTCGCCGACCTCGACGCGGTCGCGGAGCTGTTCGACACCGCGGAGGCCACGTTCGGCGGCGTCGACGTCGTCGCCCACCTGGCCGGCGTGATGACCGCGCCGACGCCGATCGCGGACACCGACTTCGACGTCCTGGACCGGGTGCACCGCACCAACATCCGCGGCACGTTCGCCGTGGCCCAGCAGGCCGCGAAGCGGGTGCGTGACGGCGGCGCGGTGATCATGACCTCGACGTCGGTGCTCGGGCTGAACCTGCCCGGCTACGGCGTCTACAACGCCACCAAGGGCGCGGTCGAGGCGATCACCATGATCCTGGCGCGCGAGCTGCGCGGCCGCGACATCACCGTGAACACCGTCGCCCCCGGGCCGACCGCGACCGCGCTGTTCCTCGACGGCAAGGACGAGGCGACCATCGACCGGATGGCCAAGCAGCCGCCGCTCGAGCGCCTCGGGCAGCCCGAAGACATCGCCGAGGTCGTCGCGTTCCTCGCCGGCCCGGCCCGCTGGGTCAACGGCCAGGTCCTGCGCGCCAACGGCGGAATCGTCTGAGAAACCCCGACCCGGAAAGGAAAAGAGCCATGATCATCGTCGTCACCGGCGCCTCCAGCGGGATCGGCGCCCTCGCCGCCCGGGCGCTGGCCCGCGCCGGCCACACCGTCTACGCGGGCATGCGCGACACCGGGGGCCGCAACGCACCGCGGGTCGACGCCGCCGCCGCGTTCGCGGAAGAGCACCACGCCGACCTGCGCTCGGTCGAGCTGGACGTCTCCAGCCAGGACTCGGCCGACGACGCGATCGCGTCGATCGTCGAAGCGCACGGCCGTCTCGACGTCGTGGTGCACAACGCCGGGCACATGGTGCTCGGCCCGGCCGAGGCGTTCACCCCCGAGCAGCTCGCCCGGCTCTACGACACCAACGCGATCGGCACCCAGCGCGTGAACCGGGCCGCCCTCCCCCACCTGCGCGCGCAGCGCGACGGGCTGCTGGTGTGGGTGTCGAGCAGCAGCGTCCGCGGCGGCACCCCGCCGTACCTGGCGCCGTACTTCGCGGCGAAGGCGGCGATGGACAGCCTCGCCGTCTCCTACGCCGCCGAGGTGGCCCGGTTCGGCATCGACACCACGATCGTCGTGCCCGGCGCCTTCACCTCGGGTACCAACCACTTCCCGAACTCCGGGCACCCGGCCGACGAAGCCGTCGCGCAGGCCTACGAGGAGCGCTACGCGGGGTTGACCGACCACGTCGCGGCGAAACTGGCCGAGATCACCCCGGCCGACGCCGACGTCGCGACGGTCGCCGCGGAACTGGCCCGGGTGGTCGATCTTCCCAAGGGGCAGCGGCCGTTCCGGGTGCACATCGACCCGGCCGACGACGGCGGGTGGCTGGTCGCGGAGGTCGGCGACCGGATCCGGAGCGAGTTCCTGCGCCGGATCGACCTGGCCGATCTGCTCAGCCCGGCGGCCGGCTGAACCGGGTGACGATCACGTGGTCCTTGGCCGGCCCGCGGACCGCCCACTCCTGGCGCCAGCGGCGGGCGTCCAGCACGCGGTAACTGCCGCGGTACAGGTCGTCCCGGCAGGGGTGGTCGGTCTGCCAGTGCCCGGCGCGCAGGTCCAGTTCGTGGAAGAAGCCGCCGTGGTCGAAGTGGACGTCCGCCCGGCCGGGCGCGGTCGGGCGGTAGTGCAGCGTGCGCGTCACCGGGCCGGTGTAACCGCCGAGGCGCATCTCGCCGGCTTCGCGGTAGACGAGCACGCCGCTCTCCTCGGTGAAGGTGGCGGTGCCGGTGACCTCGCCCGCCGGGTCGCCGTCGGCGGTGCGGATCTCGCGGTCCAGCCGCCAGTCACCACCGAAGTGCGCGGCCAGGTCGGTCACCGGGAAGTACTCGTCCATCCGTTCCAGTGTGTCATCCGGCCGTGACCGGAATGCGCCCGCGCCGGCCACGCCCACCCGCACGACGGCTCCACACCACCACCGCGCCGCCGACGCCGGAGTTCGTGACGCCCGCGAAGGTCACCGCAGCCGAGTTCGTTCGTCTGCGCCTACCAGAGCAAGTTCCACGACGCCGCCGCGTTCCAGCTGCAGATCCTCGCCCCGGGGCAAGGGACGCCGCGCGTGGTGGCCGACCGCGTGGCGAAGACGTGCGGGAAGCCCGCGGTGGCCGTCCCCGGCGCCGGGGACGCCGCCTTCTCCTGCGACGCCCCGGACCAGGAGGTCGACGGGATCCCGGAGCAGCAGACACGGATCGTCGTCGCCAAGGCGAGCCACGGCGAGACCCGGGCGGGTGTGCTGGACGTGCACAGCATCCGCGAAGGTGTCTACACGAACCTCGCGCGCCTGCTCGGCGAGCGGCTGCAGGGGGATCCCGGCACGCCGGAGAGGGCGCACGGAAGTTGTCGGACCCCGGCTCTAGACTCGGCCGGGTGGCAGCCACCGAGACCCACCTCGAAGCCGGAACGGAATCCGAAGCCCTCGACACCCTGCGCCGGGTGTTCGGCTACGACAGCTTCCGCGGCGAGCAAGCGGCGATCGTCGAGCACGTGATCGCCGGCGGTGACGCGCTCGTGCTGATGCCCACCGGCGGCGGGAAGTCGCTGTGCTACCAGATCCCGGCGCTGGTGCGCCCGGGCGTGGGCGTGGTGGTCTCGCCGCTGATCGCGCTGATGCAGGACCAGGTCGACGCGCTGCGCAACGCCGGGGTCCGGGCGGGATTCCTCAACTCCACCCAGGACTACGCGGCCCGCCAGGAAGTCGAGTCGGCGTTCCTCTCCGGCGAGCTCGACCTGCTCTACCTCGCCCCGGAACGGCTTTCGGTCGAAGCCACCGTGCGGCTGCTCGACCGCGGCAAGATCTCGCTGTTCGCGATCGACGAGGCGCACTGCGTCGCCCAGTGGGGCCACGACTTCCGGCCCGACTACCTGCAGCTCTCCGCGCTGCACGAGCGCTGGCCGGACGTGCCGCGGATCGCGCTCACCGCGACCGCCACCGAGGCCACGCACAAGGAGATCGCGACCCGGCTGAACCTCGACGAGGCCCGCCACTTCGTCGCGAGCTTCGACCGGCCGAACATCCAGTACCGGATCGTCGGCAAGAACTCGCCGCAGCGGCAACTGCTGGAGCTGCTGCGCACCGAGCACCAGGGGGACGCGGGGATCGTCTACTGCCTGTCCCGGAACTCGGTCGAGAAGACCGCGGAGTTCCTGGTGCAGAACGGGATCCCGGCCGTCCCGTACCACGCGGGGCTGGACGCGCGCGTGCGCGCGAAGCACCAGTCGCGGTTCCTGCGGGAGGACGGGCTGATCGTGGTCGCCACGATCGCGTTCGGGATGGGCATCGACAAACCGGACGTCCGGTTCGTCGCGCACCTCGACCTGCCCAAGTCCGTCGAGGGCTACTACCAGGAGACCGGCCGCGCGGGCCGTGACGGGCTGCCGTCGACGGCGTGGCTGGCCTACGGGCTGCAGGACGTGGTGCAGCAGCGCAAGATGATCGACACGTCCGAGGGTGACGACGCGCACCGGCGCCGGCTCGGCGCGCACCTCAACGCGATGCTGGCGCTGTGCGAGACGGTCGAGTGCCGCCGCGTGCAGATCCTCAACTACTTCGGGCAGAAGGCCGAGCCGTGCGGCAACTGCGACACGTGCCTGAACCCGCCGGAGAAGTGGGACGGCACGATCCCCGCGCAGAAGCTGCTGTCCACGATCGTGCGGCTGCGCAACGAGCGGCGGCAGAAGTTCGGCGCCGGTCAGGTCATCGACATCCTGCTCGGCAAATCCACGCCGAAGGTCACGCAGTTCCAGCACGACACACTGAAGACGTTCGGCATCGGCACCGAGCTGCGCGAGCCGGAGTGGCGCGCGGTGGTGCGGCAGCTGCTGGCCCAGGGCTGGCTCGCGGTCGAAGGCGACTACGGCTCGCTGGTGCTCACCGAGGCGAGCGCCGAAGTGCTGGGCGGCGACCGCGAGGTCATGCTGCGCCGCGAGCCCGAGCGGACCGCCGCGCCGCGAGCGCGCGGTGCCAGCCGGAAAGCCGCCCCCGCGGTGGACATGCCCGCGGAGGCGGCCCCGTTGTTCGAACGGCTGCGGGCCTGGCGGGCCGGCGTCGCGAAGGAGCAGGGCGTGCCTGCCTACGTCATCTTCCACGACGCGACCCTGCGCCAGATCGCCACGCAACGGCCGTCGTCGCTGGCCGACCTGGGCACGGTCAGCGGGGTCGGTGAGAACAAACTCGCCAAGTACGGCGAAGGCGTCCTCGAGACCCTGGCCGCCGACTGAGCCGGGCTCAGCGGGTGGCCGGTCCCGGGCGGTCTTCCGGGCCGGTCACCGAGCTGACCTTGCGGACGACACCGGCGATCTGCTGGTGGTACTTGCCCTTGGTCCTGTCGTCGGCGAACTTGGCGGCCTTGCCGACGGCCTGGTTCACCTTTTCCGGGTTCTTCTTGGCGTAGGCGCGGGCGGCGCCGGCGGCTCCGGCCAGCACGGTGAGCTTGCGCATGAAAGCCACGGTGGTCCTCCCTCATCGGTAGCGGTCATCCTGACAACGCGGACGAACCCCCCAGAGGTTCCCCGTGTGACCGCCGCCAAACCTGTGCCACCCCTCTGCCCGTGCCCTACCGCCGGGCGTCCCCACGGCCACCGCGAGGGACCTGGCTGCCCTCGTGGTGGCCGTCAGAGGCTTTCCCCCGCCGTCACGAACCCTCGGCCTGCTCCGCCAGCCGCTTGATCGCCGTCAGCCGGGAGGACCACTGGGCCGCGACCTGGTTCATCCAGCGGGCCGTGGCCGCCAGAGCGTCCGGGCGGACCTGGTAGCGGCGCTCGCGGCCGTCGCGGCGGCCCGTCACCAGGCCCGCCCCGTCCAGCACCACCAGGTGCTTCACCACCGCCTGCCGGCTCACCGGGAGGTCGCTCGCCAGCTCCGTGGCCGTCGCGTCGCCACGCTGGGACAGCAGTTCCAGCAGCCGGCGCCGGGTCGGGTCGGCCAGTGCCGAAAAGACGTCTTCGGCGGCAACGGGCTCCGTCGTCATACCGCCAGTTTCTCGGACAGCTCCCCGAGCTTCGCGATCACCGCCGTCCAGCCCTCCTCGTGGCTCTCGCGGGTGTCGTCCGGCGACGGGTTCGGCGACGGCGTCCGCGTCGTGAAGCCGCTCTCGACGACTTTCAGCCGCGTGCTGCCACCCTCCGCCGCCAGCGTGAACTCGACCAGCGTCGAGTTGGCCTCGTCGGCGACCACGCCCGGGAATCCGCTGGCCCAGCGGTACGACAGCGCACGCGGCGGGTCCAGCGCGACGATCTTGGTCGGGAACCGGCCGTGGTCGCCGTGGTCGAGCTGGATGATCCCGCCCGGCCGCAGGTCCACCGGCGCCGGCGTGCCGTCGCCGAACCACTGGCCGACGTACTCCGATTCGGTCAGCACCGCCCACACCCGCTCGATCGGCGCGTCGATCACGATCTCCTGCTCGACCTGGTCCTGGTTCATCGTTTCCCCTTGGTTCGGTTTCTGGTGCAACCACAGAGTTGCACGAGACGGCATCAGACGCAACCCCTCGGTTGCGTCTGATGCCGGAAAAATCGCGCGCGCAAGCCCGGCCACGACACCTACGCTCGCGATCATGCGCGACCTGGCCGCCTTGCCGAAGGCCCACCTGCACGTCCACCTGGAGAGCACGATCCGGCCGGGCACCCTCCGCGAGCTCGGCGCGGCCAACGGCGTCGACGTCCCGGACGGGCAACCGGTGTTCGACGGCTTCCGCGCCTTCGCCGACTACAACGCGCTCATCCGGTCGTGCCTGCGGAAACCGGAGGACTTCGAGCGGATCGCCCGCGAGTACTGCGCCGACGAGGCCGCGCAGGGCACGCGCTACGCCGAGATCACGTTCACCGCGGCCGCGCACGGGGAACGCCTGGGCGACCCGGAGATGCCGCTCGCGTCCGTCCTCAAAGGACTCAAGGACAGCAGTGCCATCGAGTGGCGGCTGCTGCTGGACCACTCCCGCCGCCGGTCGGTCGAACGCGCCGAGCGCACCCTCGACCTCGCCCTGAAGTACGACGACGTCTTCGCGATCGGCATGGCGGGCGAGGAGAACCACTCGCTCCGGCCGTTCGCGACGCTCTTCGAGAAGGCCCGCGCGGCCGGGATCCACCTGCTGCACCACACCGGCGAGGACGCCGGACCGGACAGCATCCGCGAAGCGCTCGAGGTGGGCCGCACCGAGCGCCTCGGCCACGGCATCCGCGTCCTCGACGACCCGGAGCTGACCGCGGAGGTCCGCGACCGCGGGCTCGCGCTGGAGGTCTGCCCGTCCTCGAACGTCACGCTGGGCCTGGTGCCGTCGCTGCCCGAGCACCCGCTCCCGCGGCTGCTCGCCGCGGGCCTGCGAGTCACCCTGAACACCGACGTCCCGTCGGTCACCGGCGCACAGCTGGCCGAGGAATACCGCCGTGTGCAACGGGCTTTCGGCTATGACGACGCCGTGATGGCGGACTTCGCGCGGGCGAGCGTCACCGCGTCGTTCGCGCCCGAGACGGCAAAAGCCGGGATGCTCCGGGACATCGACGCGTGGCTCACACCGGCAGCAGGCGGGTGACCAGCGTCGAAAGCTGGTGCACCGTGCGGCATTCGTGCATCTCCACGACGTCGGCGTACTCCAGCGCCGCCGAGTCGCCCGTCGACCACAGCGACCGCCGCTCCGGGTTCAGCCAGTAGACGTGGCGGGCGCGCGACTTGATCGCGCGGACGGCGTCGAGGTTCGGGTCGCCGCCGTTGGTGCGGGCGTCGCCGAGGATCAGCACCGACGTGCGCGGGCCGACCGCGTCCAGCCAGTTCGCCGTGAACTGCGCGAGCGAGCCGCCGTAGTCGCTGTGGCCGTCCCAGCGCACCAGCGCGGCTTCGGCGAGCATGCGCGCGCCGAGTTTCTCCGGGTCGGCGACGCCGTTCGTGACCAGGTGCGTGACCTCGTCGGTGCTGTCGACGAAGGCGAAGACGCGGATCTTGCTGAACTGGTCGCGCAGCGCCTGCACGAGCAGCATGGTGAAGTTCGCGAACCCCGCCACCGAGCCGGAAAGATCGCACAGCAGCACGATTTCCGGCCGCCCGGGCCGGCGGTGGCGATACGCGGGGCGTAGCGGCACGCCGCCGGTCGAGAGTGAGCGCCGCAGCGTGCGGCGCAGGTCGATCTGCCCGCGCGTGGTGCGCTTGCGCCGGGCGGCGAGCCGGGTCGCCAGCTTGCGGGACAACGGCTGGATCGTGCGGCGCAGCTCGGCGAGCTGGTTGCGGCTGGCGATGAGGAAGTCGACGCGGTCGGCCGCGGGCGCGATGGCGTGCTTGGCGACGCGTTCGCGGCCGCGCACCTCGGCCGCGCGACGGCGGGCTTCGGTCCGGACCTGGCCGCGGAAGCCTTCGACACGACGGCGGATCTCGTCGCGGTCGAGCCGGTCGGTGAACTCACCGCGCGCGCCGCCGCCGCGCATCGCCGCGAGCACCCGCGCGATGAGCGTCTGCGGCTGCAGCCGGTCGAGCGTCTGGTGGGCCGAGAAGCCGCCACCGGGTCCGGACGACGAGCCGTACTGGCCCAGCATGTCGACGGCGAGCCCGGCCAGCTGCGCCAGGGCCTGCTCGTCGCCGGCGGTCAACGCCGCCGCGAGCTGTTCCCGCAGCTCTTCGAGGGTCGTGTCCGAACGGGCCCGTTCGGGTGCGCCGACCCCGGCCGGGAAGTACAGGTCGAACGCGGCGTCGAACACCGCGCGCTGCCCGCCGCGGCGGACCAGGGCCGCGGCCAGGCCCTCGCGGACCAGCTCGCGGTCGTCGAAGCCGAGCACCTCCAGGGCCGCGGCGGCGTCGACCGTCTCGGCCGGGCCCGCCGGGATGCCCTGGACCCGCAGTGCCTTGACGAACGACGCGAGCCGCTCCGGCACGCCGCCGGTCACGACGCGTCCAGGACCTGTTCGAGCTGCAGCCCGGCGCCGGCCTTGGTGATGTCGTCCTGGTGCTTGAGCACGACGCCGAGGCTCTCCCGCACGACCTGCTCGCTCAGCGTCGTCGCGCCGAGCGCGAGCAGCGTGCGCGCCCAGTCGATGGTCTCCGCGACCGACGGCAGCTTCCGCAGGTCCATCGCCCGCAGCGCGGCGATCACCCGGACGACGGAATCCGCCAGCGCGTCGTTGATGCCGGGCACCTTGAGCCGGACGATCTCGCGCTCCAGCTCCTCGTCCGGGAAGTCGATGTGCAGGAACAGGCAGCGGCGGCGCAGCGCCTCGGACAGCTCGCGCGTCGCGTTGGACGTCAGTACGGCGAACGGCGCGCGCGTGGCGGTGATCGTGCCCAGCTCCGGCACGGTCACCTGGAAGTCGCCGAGCACCTCCAGCAGCAGGCCCTCGACCTCCATGTCGGCCTTGTCGGTCTCGTCGATGAGCAGCACGGTCGGCTCGTCCGAGGAGATCGCCGTGAGCAGCGGGCGGCGCAGCAGGAATTCCTCGCCGAAGATGTCGGTGCGGGCGTCCTCCCACGTCTCGTCGCGGCCGGCGGTGATCCGCAGCAGCTGCTTCGCGTGGTTCCACTCGTACAGCGCGCGGGCCTCGTCGATGCCCTCGTAACACTGCAGGCGCACCAGCCGCGAGCCGCTGACCTGGGCGACGGCCTTGGCCAGCTCGGTCTTGCCGACGCCGGCGGGGCCTTCGACCAGCAGCGGCTTGCCGAGCCGGTCGGCGAGGAACACCGTGGTCGCCACCGCCGTCGACGCCAGGTAGCCGGCCTCGGCCAGTTTCGCCGACACGTCGTCGACGGAGGTGAAGAATCCGGTGCCCACCGATGGCCTCCTAAGCGCTCGCTCACCCCGGACTCTACCGGACTGGCGGCCGCGTCCCGGACGGTTAGCATCGGCCGCGTGACCTATGTTGCGGCTTCCGGCCGATACGACTCGATCCCCTACCGGCGCTGCGGGCGGTCCGGGCTGAAGCTGCCCGCGATCTCGCTCGGGCTGTGGCACAACTTCGGCCACGACAAGCCCCTGCAGACCCAGCGCGACATCACCCGCCGCGCCTTCGACCTCGGCATCACGCACTTCGACCTGGCCAACAACTACGGCCCGCCCTTCGGCTCGGCCGAGGAGAACTTCGGGCGGCTGCTGGCCACCGACTTCAAGCCCTACCGCGACGAGCTGGTGATCTCCACCAAGGCCGGCTACGACATGTGGCCCGGGCCGTACGGCGAGTGGGGCTCCCGCAAGTATCTGCTGTCCTCACTGGACCAGTCGCTCGGCCGGATGGGCCTGGACTACGTCGACATCTTCTACTCGCACCGGTTCGATCCCGAGACGCCGCTGGAGGAGACGGTCGGCGCGCTCGACAGCGCCGTCCGCGCCGGGAAAGCGCTTTACGTCGGGATTTCCTCCTACAACTCGGAGCGGACTGCCGAAGCGGCGCGGCTGCTGCGGGAGCTCGGCACGCCGCTGCTGATCCACCAGCCGTCGTACTCGATGCTGAACCGCTGGATCGAGGAGGACCACCTGCTCGACACGCTGGCGGACGTGGGCGCGGGCTGCATCGCGTTCTCGCCGCTCGCGCAGGGCCTGCTGACGGACAAGTACCTGACCGGCGTCCCTGCCGATTCCCGCGCCGCGCAGGGCAAGTCCCTCGACCCGGACACCCTCGACGACGACCGGCTGGGCCGCGTCCGCGCGCTCAACGAGATCGCCGGGCGCCGCGGGCAGTCGCTGGCCCAGCTCGCACTGGCCTGGGCGCTGCGCGACGCCCGTGTGACGTCGGTGCTGATCGGCGCGAGCAGCGTCAAGCAGCTGGAGGACAACGTCGGCGCGCTCGGCAACCTCGACTTCAGCTCCGAGGAGCTGACCGAGATCGACGGCCACGCGACCGACGCGGACATCAACCTCTGGAAGCGGTCGTCGGACGGCTGAGCACCGCCCACCGGGACGGCGGGGTGCCACGCGCCTCGCCGTTTTCCCGGCCTGACGTTTGACCAGATTTCGTATTCGGTCATACGATGGTCGTATGCCTCCTGCCGAAGACCGCGCCGAACGGGCCGAGCGGATCCTCGACGCCGCCGCCGGGCTGCTGCTGCGCGCCGGGTACCGGCGCACCACGATCGAGGACGTCGCCGAGCGGGCCGGCGTCGGCAAGGGGACCGTCTACCTGCACTGGAAGAACCGCGAGGAGCTGTTCCTGGCCGTTCTGCTGCGGGAGTCCGTCCGCAGCATCGAAGACCTGGTGCGGGCCATGGAGGCCGACCCGCTCGCGGCGCGGCTCGCCACACTGACCGAGGTCCAGTACACGAACGTGCTGGCCCGCCCGCTGCTGCGCGCCGGGTACGCCGACGACACCGACACGCTCGGCAAGCTCCTGCCGAAGCTGCACGACAAGCTCGACCCGCGCCACGACGAAGCGTTCGTCGAGTACCTCGAGCTGCTGGCGGAAAACGACCTGCTCCGCGCCGACCGGCCGGCCCGCGAACTCGCCGTCGCCTACCGGGCGGTGCTGCACGGCTTCCTCGTCGGCTCACCCCCGCCGGCGCCCGCGCTGATCGCCGACACCGTCGCCCACGCCTTCGAGCCGTTGGCCGTCTCCACGAAGCAGCTGCGTGCCGTCGCGCCGCGGGCCATCGCGCTGTTCACCGAATCCGTCGCGCTCGACCGTAAGCGGCTCGAGCGGGCTTACTAGAACTGGGGACAGAGATGCGCACCGGAATCCTGATCGACGAACTCGGCGTCGGCTTCGACGCCATGACCGCGCAAGCGCGCGAAGCCGCGAAGCTCGGCTACCAGACCCTCTGGCTGGCGCAACGCGGCGGCTGGGACGCCCTCACCGCGCTGCCCGCGCTCGGCGCCGCCGCACCCGGGATCGAGCTGGGCACCTGCGTCGTGCCGACCTACCCGCGGCACCCGATCACCATGGCCGCGCAGGCGCTGACCGTGCAGGCCGCCACCGGGGTGCCGGTCCACCTCGGGGTCGGGCTGAGCCACCGGTACATCGTCGAGCACGAGTTCGGCTACTCCTACGACCGCCCGCTGCGGCACCTGCGCGAGTACCTGCAGGCTCTGAACCCGGTGCTGCGCGGGGAAAAGGCGGACGTCCACGGCGAGACGCTCACCGCGGCGGGCGGCGTGAACGCGCCGGGCGCCGGGCGGCCGTCCCTGCTGGTCGGCTCGGTGAGCCCGAAGTCGACGCGACTGGCCGGCGAACTGGCCGACGGCGTGATCACGACGTGGGCCGGGCCGCGGGCGATCGGCGAGTTCGTGGTGCCGGCGCTGGGTGCCGCGTCGCGGATCGTCTCCGGGCAGCTGATCTGCGTGACGTCCGAAGTGGACGAACGGCGCGCCTGGGTCGAGCAGACGTACGGGGCCGCCGCGAGCGTCCCGGCGTACCGCGCGGTCCTGGACCGCGACGGCTACGCGAAGGCGTCCGACAGCGCGATCATCGGTGACGAGGAAACCGTACGGCGCCAGGTGAAGGCGCTCGAAGACGCCGGCGCGACCGAGCTGCTGGTGATGCCCTTCGGCCCGGCCGAGGACCAGGCCCGCACGCGCGAACTGCTGGCCTCGTGAGCCGCCTCTGGGTCGACGACCTCCGCCCGGCCCCGGACGGCTGGACCTGGGCGAAGACGAGCGCCGAGGCGCTCGAGCTGCTCGCGGCGGGCGAGTTCGCCGCGATCTCCCTGGACCACGACCTCGGCGGCGACGACACGACCCGCCCGGTCGTGCTCTGGCTGTGCGAACACGACCGCTGGCCGCCGGTGGTGCACGTCCACACCGCGAACCCGGTCGGCCGCGACTGGCTCACCGGCATGGCCCGGCGCTACGGCCCCGGCGTCCGCCCCTGACCCCGCGCCCCGCCGAAACCTGTGAAGTCCGTGTGAGGCGACGCATCTTTCCTAGCGAAAGTGACGACCGGGCTAGCGCGGCGCGGGGAGGTGGGTCGCCTCCGGGAAGAGGTTCAGGGCCCGCAAAGCCGCGCCCAGCTCGGCGATGTCCGCCGGGTCGGTCAGGGAGCGGCCCAGCTCGTCGGTGACGCGGCGCAGGCGGTGGCGGATCGTGTTGGGGTGGCAGAACATCCGCTCGGACGTCAGCTTCGTCGAGCCCTGGCAGTCGAACCACGCGCGCAGCGTCAGCAGGAGCACGTTCCGGTCATCGCCCGGCAGGTCGAGGATCGGCTGCAGCACGTGGTGGGCCAGCTGGACCGACGCCTCCGGCGAGCTGGCCACCAGGCCGGCCAGCGGCGATTCGGTGAACTGCACCAGCGACGGCGTGCCCGGCGCCAGGCTCGACAGCGCCACCCGCGCCAGGTGCAGCGCGCGGGCGGTGTGGGCGAGGCCGGTGAACACCGGGCTCATCCCGACGCGGCCCACCGGGTGCTCGCGGACCAGGTCCACGATCGCCTTCGACGCGCTCGGGTCGCGCAGGGACACCACGCCGACCTGCAGGTCCGGGCTCAGCCGCCAGGCGGACGCGTGGTGCAGTCCGCGCAGCCGCTGCTCGATCTGCGGCAGCGGTTCCTGGCCCAGCCGCGGGGTTTCCGCGGCGACCACGACGAACGTGCCGTCCAGCGAAAGATCCAGCACACGGGCGATGTCCCACAGCGTGCCCTCGGTCGCGGAGCCGCCGGCGAACAGCGCCTCGACCAGCGCCGAGCGCCGGTTCTGCTGCGCCACCAGGACTTCCGCCGTCGTGTCCCGATAGGACGTCGTGAGCGCCTCGGCGAGGTCGTCGATGAGGGCCCAGATCGCCGTCGTCGCGGCGACCAGCCCGGCCAGATCCTGCGACGAGCCGCGGGCGGTCAGGTCCACGAACCGGTGCCAGACCTCGGTCAGCCCGATCCGGTAGGCCCGCAGCAGCTCCGGCAGCGGCGCGCCCTGCAACGCGCGGGCCCGGCCGGTCGCGCGGGCCTGGGACAGGTCCGGGACGCCGGTCCCGCGCAGCGTCCGCAGGGCGTGGTCGAGGTTGGCGCGCACCGAGTTCCGCAGCTCCGCGGGGGGCACGAACCGGGCGTCGCGGTACACCGGCATCTCGGCCCGGATCCGGGCGACGGTGCTCTCGATCAGCTCCGGCAGCTTCCGCTCGACCTCGGCGGCCAGCGTCGAGACGGCGGACGCCAGCTCTTCGGCCTGGTCGTGCATGGTGCCTCCGCGTCCCCCGGCCTCCTCGTCGAGGCCCGAGACCGACATCTAACCCGAAGGCACGCACCACGATCGGGTGAACATATGCCAAGATCCGCGAATGCGGAGATCCTTTTGTAGAACCTCCGCATCCGCGGGTCACATCTTGGCGGCCGCGCTCTTGATCGCCTCCCGGATCCGGAAGTACGTGCCGCAGCGGCAGACGTTCTGGATCGCGTCGATGTCGGCGTCCGTCGGGTTCTTCGTCTTCTTCAACAGCGCGACGGCGGCCATGATCTGGCCGGGCTGGCAGTAGCCGCACTGCGCGACGTCCTGCTCCAGCCACGCCTCCTGGACCGGGTGCAGGTTCTCGCCGTCGGCCAGCCCCTCGATCGTGGTGACCTCCTTGCCCGCGCAGTCGGAAACCGGCGTGACGCAGGGGTTGAACGCCTCGCCGTCGAGGTGGCTGGTGCAGGCCTTGCAGACGTTGATGCCGCAGCCGTACTTCGGCCCGCGGACCTTGAGCTTGTCGCGCAGCGCCCACAGCATCGGCAGGTCGGCCGGCGCGTCCACGGTGACGGTCTTCCCGTTCACCACGAAGGTGTAGTTCGGCATGGTGGGAACTCCTGTCAGCGCGGGAACGGGTCGAAGTCGACCGGGAACGTGATCGGGAAGCTGCGGGGCTTGATCCCGGTGGCGCGGGCGTAGGCGTTGGCGATCGCGCCGACCGGCGCCGGCAGGCCGAGCTCGCCCGCGCCGCCGATGTCGTCGCCGGTGGCCGGCATGACGTGCACCGTGACGTCCGGCGGCGAGTTCTTCTGCCGTGCGTAGTGGAACTGCGAGTAGCTGCCTTCCAGCGGCAGGCCCTTGTCGATGTGCAGGCCCGCGGTGAGCGTCGTCGAGATCGCGTCGGTCAGGCCGCCGAGCATCTGCGCCTGGATGCCGCGCGGGTTCACCGGCTTGCCGACGTCCACCGCGATGGTGGCCTTGGTGACGCGCGGGTACTTCGGGTCGCGCGCGTCCAGCTCGACCAGACAGGCCGTGAACGACTTGTACTCGCCGTGCACCGCGATGCCCTGGGCGAAGCCCTTCGGCATCTTCTTGCCCCACTCGCCGAGCTCGGCGACCTTGTCGAGCACCGCGCGCTGGCGGTCGACCTTGATGAACTCGCGGCGGAACTGCACCGGGTCCTTGCCGAGCTTCGCGGCGATCTCGTCGACCATGATCTCCTCGGCGCCACGGGTGTTCGCCGAGTACACCGAGCGCCACGCCGAGGTGTGGAACTTCAGCGGTACCTCGTTGAGCAGCTGCGTGGTGACGCCGAAGTTGTACGGCGACTTGATCGTCAGCAGGAACACCGTCTGCGCGAAGCTCAGGTTCCCGGCGACCGGCAGCTGCGCCGCGAACGCCGTGAGGATCTCGCCGAGGCCGTGGCTCCAGTCCGTTTCGACGCTGGCGACGCGGTGCTCGAAGGTGAGCACCTGCCCGAGCGCGAAGGTGGCGCGGATCTTGTGGTGGCTCGCCGCGCGCGCCCGGCCGTGGCGCATGTCGTCGATCCGGCTCCACATGAGCCGGACGGGCTTCTTCATCGCCTGCGAGATGTGCGCGGCTTCCAGGGCGGCGTCGAAGAACAGGCGCCGGCCGAAGGATCCGCCGCCCTGCTGGACGTGCACCGTGACCTGGTTCTCCGGCAGCCCCAGCTCCTGCGCGATGGTCTGCTTCGCCACGATCGGCGACTTCAGCCCGGCCCAGATGGTCGCACTGCCGTCGCGGACGTCGGCGACCGCGGAGTTCGACTCCATCGGCGCGTGGCTGGCGAACGCGAAGTCGAACTCGCCGTCCACGTACTGCGTCAGCAGCGGCGGCACGACGAACGGCAGCGTGGCGTCGTGCAGCTTCTTCTTGATGGTCTCGTTGTTCTCGCCGTCGACCGTGCCCGGGCCCCAGGTGACGTCGAGCGCCTCCTTGCCGTCGAGGGCCTGGCCGAACGTCTCGGCCATCACCGCGACGCCGGTCTTCACGACGGCGATGTCGATGATCCCCGGCATCGCCCGCACCGCGGCTTCGTTGTTGACCTTCTTGACGGTGCCGTTGATCGTCGGCGGGCGGCGCACCATCACCGGGTTCGCCCCCGGGACGTCGAGGTCGAGGGTGTAGACCTGCTGGCCGGTGACCATCGCGCGGGCGTCCTTGCGCGAGGTCGGCGTGCCGACCAGGGTGTGCGCGGACTCGGCTTTCGGCTGCACCACACCGATGCTGAGCCCGGAGCGGGACGCCGGCCCGGCGAGCGTGCCGTAGCCGGCCTTGCGACCGTCCGGCGCCCACACCGCACCGTCGCGTGTGGACAGTCGCGACGCGTCGGTCCCCCATTGCGCCGCGGCCGCGGCCACCATCCGGGCGCGCGCGGCCGCCGCGGTGGCGCGGACCGGGTCGTACAGCGAGCGCATCGTGTTGGAGCCCCCGGTGAGCTGGTTGAACAGCAGCTCGGTGCGGGCGTCCGCGAGCACGACGTCGACCCGGTCGAGCGGCAGGTCCAGCTCCTCCGCGACGAGCATCGCGTTCGCCGTGGTGATGCCCTGGCCGACCTCGCAGCGCGGCAGCTGCAGCCGCGCCCGGCCGTCGGCGGTCATCTCGAGCACGAGCAGCCCGGCGGTCGGCACGCCCGACAGTGTCAGGACGTCGCCGAGGTCGAGGATCTCGGCGGGCTGCGGCAGGGTCGGGATCGAGGCTTCGGCCACGGCCGGCGCGACGGCGTCCGCGGTGAGCTTCGTGGCGATGGTGAGCGTCGGCGCGGCGACGAGGTAGGTCAGGAAGCGGCGGCGGCCGACCTGCCCCGGGTCCGCGGGTTCGGTGGTGGGACTGGCCATCGGGAATCCCTTCGGGGGCTCCGGGGTTGCGCGCTTCACGGCGACGCGAAACGGAGCGGCGTGGTGGGGAGGCGGGGACCTCGTGACCCGGGTCACGCTAAGCAGGCGTTGTCAGGGCGTCAACGCGGCGTAGTCGTGTCCGCTCATCTCTGTGACGAGATGACACCAGAAGCGGCCGAATGTGTGCGCCGCCACAGTGCCGGACGGACCAAGCGGGTGCGCCGGGTGGGTCAGCCGGTGCCGGAGCCGCGCTCGCGGCGGGCCTGGACCAGGTCTTCACGGGCCCGGGCGACGCGCGAGCGGACGGTGCCGACCGGGCAGCCGCAGACGTCGGCGGCCTCGGCGTAGGACAGGCCGAGGACCTGCGTCAGCACGAGCACCTCGCGCCGCTCGGGCTCCAGGCCGTCGAGGAGCAGGCCCAGTTCGACCAGGTCCTCGAAGCCCGCCGAGGTACCGCGGCCGCGTTCGGCGGCGGCTTCCCAGTCGGTGTCGGCGATCTTCGGCCGGGCGCCCGCGGCCCGGAGCTGGTCGACGACGACCCGGCGCGCGATCGACAACAGCCACGTCCGCGACGACGAGCGTCCCGCGAAGCGGTGAAGGCTCCCGAAGGCGCGGAGGTAGGTCTCCTGCGTCAGGTCGTCGGCCTGGGACGCGTCGGTGAGGTGGGCGAGGAAGCGCCAGACGTCGGCCTGGGTCGCGCGGACCCACTCCTCCAGCGCGCGGCGATCGCCACGGCCGGCGGCCAGCGCCAGCGACGTCGCGCGCTCGTCGTCCTCACCCCGGGTCATGTCCGGGACGCTAGCAGTCACCGGGAACCTCGTGGCCTCCTCGCCCGACTACTGGGAGGTGAGGTGCGAAGAATGCCGCGAAGGGCTGTCGGCCAGGCTCGACGGCGAGACCGAGCCGGGCCCGCCGGGCGCGGTCGACCGGCACCTCGACGGCTGCGCGGCGTGCCGGGAGTGGCTCACCGGCGCGGAGCACCTGCGGCGGGCGATGCTGCTGCGCCCGGCGCCGCGCGTCCCGGACCTCACGGCGTCGATCCTCGAGCGCACCCCGTCGCCGGCCGGCGACGGCTGGGGCGTGCGGATCGCACTGGCCGTGGTGGCGCTCGCCCAGCTCGGGCTGGCGTTCGCGCAGCTGCTGGGCACGGCGGACGCGCACGAGGGCATGGCCCTGCCCGGGCACCTGGCGCACGAGAGCGGCGCGTGGAACCTGGCGGTGGGCATCGGGCTGCTGACGGCGGCGCTGCGCCCGCGCACGGCGGGCGGCCAGCTGCCGTTGCTGACCGGGTTCGTCGGGGTGCTGTTCGCGCTGTCGGCGGGCGACCTGGTGACCGGCCAGGTGACGGTGGCCCGGCTGGCGACGCACGTGCTGGTGGTGCTGGGATTGGTGCTGCTGTACGCGGCGCACCGAGGTCACCGCGACCGCACCGCACCCCTCCCGGCGGCGACGGCCGGCGACGACGTCACGACACGCGGGTCCACTGTGGACACCCCGGCGGCGCCCCGGCCGCGGTCCCGCCCCTTCCGCCGCCCGGCCCACGGCCGCCGCGCCGCCTGACCCGAGCAGTATAGGGCGTTATACGGGGGTTACCCGATCTGCTTGACGGCCCACTCGGACCACTCGCGGCTCATCGCCGAGAAGCGCTTGCCCCACTCCAGGACCAGGCGGCCGTACTGGGCTTCGTTGTCGTCGCCCCAGTCGATGGACGCCTCCAGCGCCGTGAGGCGTTCTTCGCGCTCGCGGCTGTTCTCGCCCATGTACTCGATGAACTCCTTCGCCTTCTCCGGCGACACCGAGCCCAGGAAGTAGACGCGCAGCAGGACCTCGTTGCGCGGGGACCGGTTGGGTTTGACCTCGACCAGCCAGTGCCGCAGCTCCACGCGGCCGTCCTCGGTGATCTCGTACTCCTTGCGCCCGCGCGGTCCCTCCGCGAGCACCCGGATCAGACCGGCCTTCTCGAGCTTGCCGAGCTCGCCGTAGAGCTGGCTCTGGGTCGCCGCCCACACGTTGGACATCGCCTGCTCGAAGCGTTTCAGCAGGTCGTAACCACTGGCCGGCGCCTCGTCCAGCAGCCCCAGCACGGCGTGTCGAAGACTCATGACCCCATCCTACCTTCCACTCTTGACATGTCCAATGATGACCCTCTAACTTCGACATGTCACAGTCGGAACGTCGTGGGGAGACCGGCCATGAACTACCTCAAGAGCTTCATCCCGTGGATCGCCTTCGCGGTCGTCGCGACGCAGTTCGACTGGCGCTGGTCGGGCCTGACCGGGCTCGTCCTGGCCGCCGTCCTGCTCGTTGTGGCCCGCCGCGAAGGCCGCAAGCCGGGCACGCTGATCATCGAGCTGAGCGCGCTGGCCTTCTTCGCGCTGCTCACGGTCGTCGCGTTCAGCTTCCCGGCGTCGCCGCTGAAGACCTACACCGGCGCGCTCACCGACGCCTGGCTGGCGCTCACCGCCTGGGGCTCGATCCTCGTGCGCCGCCCGTTCACCCTCGGCATCGCCAAGACGATGACGCCGCCGGAGCTGTGGGACAACCCGGTCTTCAAGCGCGTCAACCTGGTCATCACCCTCGTGTGGGCCGCGAGCTTCACGGTCACCGGCCTCGCCGGCATCGCGCTGCTGAACTACGCCCCGCACGCGACGGCGGCGCTGATCGCGCTCAAGGTCCTCGGCTTCGCCGTCCCCGTCGCCTTCACCATCCGCTACCCGCGCATCGTCCGCGCCCGCGCGCAGAAAGCCGCGTGATCACCATGACCACCACCGACTTCCACCTCACCGGCGCCTACGCCCCCGTCCACGACGAGCTGACGGCGTTCGACCTGCCGGTGACCGGCGCGCTGCCGCCCGAGCTGACCGGCTGGTACCTGCGCAACGGCCCCAACCCGCGCACCGGCAGCAAGCACTGGTTCACCGGCGACGGCATGCTCCACGGCGTCCGCCTCGAGCACGGCCGCGCCGCCTGGTACCGCAACCGCTGGGTCCGCACCGAAAGCTTCGGCGACGACGACGCCACGCTCTACAACGCCGACGGCACCCGGAACCTGCGCACCAGCACGGCCAACACGCACGTCGTCAACCACGCCGGCCGGACGCTCGCGCTCGTCGAGTCGTCGCTGCCGTACGAGATCACGACCGAGCTGGACACCGTGGGCGCGTACGACTTCGGCGGCGAACTGGCCGACTCGATGACCGCGCACCCGAAGATCTGCCCCACGACCGGCGAGCTGCACTTCTTCGGCTACGGCAGCATCACCGCCCCGCACGTGAGCTACTACCGCGCCGACGCGAGCGGGAAGCTCGCCGTCCGGCAGCCGATCGACGTGCCGGGCCTGACGATGATGCACGACTTCGCGCTCACCGCGTCCCACGCCGTGTTCTACGACCTGCCGGTGGTGTTCGACCGGGCGTCGGTCGGGCAGGGCATGCCCTACCGCTGGGACGCCGGCTACGGCGCGCGCCTCGGCGTGCTGCGCCGCGACGACCCGGCCGGCGGCGTCCGCTGGTTCGACGTCGAACCCTGCTACGTCTTCCACACGCTCAACGCGCACGACACCGCCGACGGCCGGATCGTGGTGACCGTCGTCCGCTACGACCACCTGTGGTGGGAGGGGCACGAGCCGTCACCCGGCGTGCTGTGGCGCTGGAGCCTCGACCCGGCGACCGGGCGCGTCACCGAGGAGCGCCTCGACGACCGGCCCGCCGAGTTCCCGCGCATCGACGACCGCCTCGCCGGCTCCGACGTCCGGTTCGGGCACGTCACGCAGAGCGGCCGCGACGGCGAGCAGAGCTTCCTGCGCCGCCACGACCTGCACACCGGCGCCGTCGAGCAGCACGTCTTCGCGCCCGGGCGCACCCCCGGCGAGGCCGTCTTCGTCCCGGCCGGGAGCGGCGACGGCTGGCTGCTCACCTACGTCTACGACGCCGCCGAAGACCGCAGCGACCTCGTGGTCTTCGACGCCGGGGACGTCGCCGCCGCGCCGGTCGCCGTCGTCCACCTGCCGCAGCGCGTGCCGGCGGGGTTCCACGGGAACTGGCTGCCGGACGCGTGAGCGGTCAGGCGAACTTGGTCCTGGGCCGCTCCTGCAGGACGCCGTCCACGTAGACGTCGACCTTCTCGTCGAGGAAGGCGACCAGCCCGGCGACGCGCGTGCTCTCCGGCAGCGGCGTCGGATAGCTCCAGGCGAGGTCCTCGTGCCCGGCCACCGAGAAGTACTCCGTCGCGCCCTTGTACGGGCAGTGCGTCACGGTCTGGGTCTTCTCGAGCAGGTCCATCCGGACGTCCACGCGCGGCAGGTAGTACCGGGTGGGCAGGTTCGTCTCGAACAGCAGGTGCGGGCGGACGGTGTCGGCCACGGTCACGCCGTCGACCTCGATCCGGACGTGCCGCGAGCTGGGCAGGATGTCGACGCGCACCCCGGGATCGCGGGGGTGGGTGAAGATCTGCTCGTCCTCCTCGAACCAGTCGAAGGCGGCGAAGTCGAACCGCACGTGGCCGCGCAGCTCCTCGATGGGCGAATCCGGGTACTCCAGCGCGCCGTCCACCGCCTCGGACCCGGCAACCTTTATCGTCGACCGGACACCTTCCCCCCGGCTGGGCGAGTGCGACGTCCGGCCGGAAGGGGTGAGCAGGCCGCTCTCCACGTCCGCGCGTGGGAAGTAGTACGTGGGGTAGTACGGGACTTCCCACACCAGGAGGGGGTGCACCGTGTCCGCGACGGCCTGCCCGCCGAGGAACACCCGAACCCGCTTCGCGCCTTGTGCCACGCGGACGCGCCCGCGTACCGGAGTGCTCATGGTCGCTTCAACGGACCGGATTCCGGCGGAATTCCCGTCCCCGGCGGCGGCACGGTGATTAGGTTGGCGATGAGCACGAGGACGACAGGAGGCGGGCACGGGTGGCCGGCGTAGAAATCCCCACGGTCGGGACCCCCGCCGGGATGCGGAAGATCAACCAGCGCGCGGTGCTGGACCTGCTGCGGCGCAGCGGCCCGGCGACGCGGCCGCAGGTCGCGAAGGACACCGGGCTGTCGAAGCCGACGGTCAGCCAGGCGCTGCTGGCGCTCGAGGCGGCCGGCCTGGCGCGCCCGACCGGGCACACCTCCACCGGCACCGGACGCTCGGCGGTGCTGTACGAAGCCGACCCGACCGCGGGGTACGTCCTGGGCGTCGACATCGGCCGCGAGCACATCCGCGTCGCCGTGTCGGACCTCGGCCGGACGCTCGTGGCGCGCCGCGACGAACGCAACTCCGCCCGCTCCGGCGCGGCGCTGGTCGCCGCTGTCGGCCGGATCGCCGCCGACGCCGTCGCCGAGGCCGGGCTGACGGCGGGCGACATCGTTGTCCGCGTCGTCGGCTCCCCCGGCGTCGCCGACCCGGACAAGCGCTGCTTCCGGCACGCGCCGAACCTGCCGGGCTGGGGCCGGGCCGGGCTGATCGACGACCTCGAGGCCGCGCTGGGCCCGGACCTGATGGTCGAGAACGACGCGAACCTCACCGCCGTCGGCGAAGGCGAAAGCGGCGCCGCGCGGGGGGTGTCGGTGTTCGGCTGCATCACGATCGGCACCGGCGTCGGCATGGGCATCATGGTCGACGGCCGGGTGTTCCGCGGCGCCACCGGCGCGGCGGGCGAGATCGGCTACCTCCCGTACGGCCGCACGCGCGCGTCCGACTCCCCGGGCCTGCCGCCCACCCGCGGCCACCTGGAGGAGGCGACGGCGGCGCAGTCGGTCGTCCGCGGCGCCCGCGAACTCGGCCTGGGGACAGCGAAATCGGCCCGCGAGGTGTTCCGCCTGGCCCGCGAAGGCGACGAGCTGGCCCGCCGCGCGGTGGAGACGGAAGCGGATCGCCTGGCGTACACGGTGGCCTCGGTGGCGGCGGTGATCGACCCGGAACTGATCGTCCTGGGCGGCGGCATGGGCACGGCGGCAGACCTGCTGCTGGAGCCGATCGACCGCGCGTTGCGCGCGTTCACGCCGCTGGTCCCGAAGGTGGTCCAGGGTGAGCTGGGCGAGGACGCGGTCCTGACGGGCGCGATCAGCGTGGGGCTGCGGGCGGCCGAAGGCCTGGTCTTCGACCGCCGTGTCGGGGCTGCCTGACTTTCACAGCCGTGAGGGGCACCCTCAGGACTTTCCAAGCCATGAGGGGCACCCCCAGGGACATATAAGCCATGAGGGGCACTCAGGACTTTCAATGTCGTGAGGGGCACCTTCAGGGACACATAAGCCCTGAGGGTGCCCTTCACGGCCATGCGGCGATCTCGGAGCCGCGCGCTCGGCCGGCGCGACACCCGGTCCGCGACACCCCGGTCCGCGGTGCCCGGGATGGCGGTAGCCGATCGGCGGGACCGCCTGCGACCGTGGACTCCATGGATCCGGAGGCCGATCCGCTCGCTCTGTTCACGCTGTCCCCGCAGCGCGAACCCCTGGCCGCGTTCCGAAACCGGCTCACCCACCACCGCCCGGCCGAGACGCCTCCGGGGCCGCCGCCGACCTGGCGCCGGGCCCACGCCGGGGATCGGGGCCGGACCACGGCGGGCACCGTGCACCTCGTCACCGGCGACTGGCTGCCCGCCTGCGGCACCGGCCTCAACGGCTGGGACTACCGCGGGCTGCGGCCGACCGACGACGAAGTGACTTGCGGCCGGTGCGCCGCGCGCGACGCTCGGAACCGGCCGCCCAAAGGACAGTTGACGCTGTTCTAAGCCGCGCGCCAGGCTTCGCCGCCCGTCGAGATCCGCCAGGGTGTCAAGCGCAGCACCGTGATCTTCGGGTCCAGGTGGTCCTCGCCGCCCAGGATCTTCGGGTTGTAGCCCAGCGGCTCCGGCGTCGACTCGAACAGGTCCCACAGGTACTTGCGGGTCGCCTCGTCGTCGGCGAAGTCCGCCCGGCACTCCGCGACCGCGACCTCGTGCTGCGGGTCCCAGTACGAGCACGACACGTACGGCGACGCCGTCAGGTGCGCGACCTTCAGCGGCGTCGGGCGGGTGAACAGCCGGCCGGACAGGCCTTCCGGCGTCCGCTCCCAGATCGGGTGGACGACCCGGGACCGCGGCCGGCCGCGGCGGTCGACCGTCACCATCGTGCACCAGACGATCCGGTGCGCCACGCGGACGAACCCTTCGGCCAGCTCTGCCGGCACTCTGCTAGATTCCACAACCATGGTTGTGCATCCTACGGCAGACGGCCTCGATCTGTCACTCACCGCCCTCTTCGCGGGCTGGGCCATGACCGACGAGGTCCAGCGGCGGCTGGCCGAGCGGGGCTTCGGAGACCTGCGCTTCAACGACGGCGTCGTCATCCAGCACGTCCTGGCCGCGCCGCTGTCCATCACCGCGCTGGCCGAGCGGATGGGGGTGACGCAGCAGGCCGCGTCGAAGGCCGTCGCCGACCTCGAACGCCGGGGCCTGGTCCGCCGCGAGCCCGACCCGGCCGACGCGCGGACCAAGCTCCTGCACCTCACCGAGCACGCGCTTCACGCGGTCGAAGCGACACGCGCGCTCCGCAAAGAGCTCCAGGAGGAACTGGTCGCGGACTACGGCGCCGAACGCGTCGAGGACGCCCGGAAGCTCCTGGCGTCGGTCATCGCGCGCTACGGCGGCGGCGACGCCATTCGCGGCCGACGGGTCCGCCCGCCGCGGTGATTACCCGCGGCGTAATCGACGGCCACGCCCGGAAAGCCGACCATGAACGCCATGAGCGAAACCCGCGAAATCGTCGTCGAATGCCTGGAGAACCTGTTCGTGCGTAAGGACATCGACGCCGCGAAAGCCGTCCTGCACCCCGATTTCGTGACCCACAGCCCCGGCCTCCCCTCGGGCCGTGACGCGTTCGCCGACGCCGTGAAGAACTCGCCGCTCATGGGCGGGACCACGACGATCGAGCACGTCGTCGCCGAGCACGACCTCGTCGTGGCCCACCTGCGCGTGCAGCTGCCCGGAAGCACCTACGCCGTCGTCGACATCCTGCGCGTCGAAGGCGGCCTGCTCGTCGAGCACTGGGACGTCAAGGAAGCCCGCTAGCGCGTGATGACGCAGGTCCCCGACGCCGTCGCGAGCAGCTTCCCGTCGGCGTCGCGGATCTCGCCCTCGGCGAAGGCGATGCGCGATCCCTCCTTCACGACGCGGCCGGTCGCGCGGATCTCGCCGCGGCCGGCGTGGATCGCGCGCAGGTAGCTCACCTTGAGCTCCACCGACGAGTAGCCGACCCCGGCCGGCAACGTCGAGTGCACCGCGCAGCCGACCACCGAGTCCAGCATCGTGGCCGCGACGCCGCCGTGCACCATGCCGATCGGGTTGTACATCGACTCGTCCGGCTCGATGACCGCGACGACCTCGCCGTGCCCGATGCTTTCCCACCGCATCCCGAAGTGCGCGGCGATCGGCGGGCCGGGGATGCGGCCCTCGGCGATCGCCGTCAGGTACTCGAAACCCGTCATCGTCAGGCCGAGCCGGGCCGTCGCCAGCGGGTCCTGCCAGGTGATCGTCTTCGAGCGGGTCTCGGCGGCGACATCGGTCATCTTCGGCTCCCAGGAACTATGACAAGCGTCTTAACGCCAGCCTCGCCCGGCCACCCCGATGCCGTCAAGCCGCGCGTGACCCAGGCCACCGGTGGTCGGCCCGGACCGCAGGTGGAATCATCCCGGGAGTGAGCACCGACCCCGGCCGCAAGCTGATCGACCCGGAGCGGGTGGCCGCGGCGGCCGACGGGCTCGGCGACCGCGCCGTCATCGACGAGTGGGCCCAGCGCTTCTCCGTCGTCGCCGACCCCTCGCGGCTCGCGCTGCTCGTCTCGATCCACTACGCGCGGGAGATCAGCGTCACCGACCTCGCCGCGGTCACGGGCATGACGGACACCGCGGTTTCGCAGGCCCTGCGGCTGCTGCGGGCGCACGGCCTGGTCACCACGCAGCGCACCGGCCGGGTGGTGCGCTACCGGCTCGCGGACGCGACCGTGCACGAACTCATCCATCGGGTGCGGCCCCACCCCGAAGAACCCGCGAACGACGGCGATGACCGGTAGCGTGCGGGCATGACGGGATTGCCGGAAACCATCACCGCGTGCCTTTTCGACCTCGACGGGGTGCTGACCGGAACAGCGGTTCTCCATCGTGAGGCCTGGAAACGGACATTCGACGAATTTCTCCGCGCCCGCGACGGCGCCGGGTTCCAGGAGTTCACGGACAAGGACTACGCGACCTATGTGGACGGCCGCCCCCGCGCCGACGGGGTGCGTGAATTCCTGAAGTCGCGCGGGATAACGCTGCCGGAAGGCGATCCGGACGACGCGGTCGACGCCCCGACCGTCAACGGCGTGGGCAACCGCAAGAACGAGCTGGTGCTGAAGATCATCGACGAGCGCGGCGTGAGCCCCTACCCCGGCTCGATCCGCTACCTCGACGCCGTCAAGGCCGCCGGGCTGCGGATCGCCGTGGTGACATCGTCGGCGAACGGTGCCAAGGTGCTCGACGCGGGTGACCTGAGCAAGTACGTCGAAGCCCGCGTCGACGGCCTCACCATCCGGGAGCGGCACCTCAAGGGCAAGCCCGCGCCGGACTCGTTCCTGGCCGGCGCCGAAGCCCTCGGGGTCAAGCCCGCAAACGCCGCCGTGTTCGAGGACGCCCAGTCCGGCGTCCAGGCCGGAAAGGCGGGCGGGTTCGGGTACGTCGTCGGCGTGAACCGGGCCGACCAGGCCGAAGAACTGCGCGCGCACGGCGCCGACGTCGTCGTCGACGACCTCGCCGAACTGCTGGAGGACTGAATGAGCGACGAACCACGCGGGTACGAGTGCTCGCCGTGGGAACTGCGGTGGCGCGGCATGGACGTCGACGCCCTGCAGCGCACCGAATCGGCTTTCGCGGTGTCGAACGGGCACATCGGGCTGCGCGGCACGCTCGAGGAAGCGGAACCGCGCGGCCTGCCCGGCACCTACCTCAACGGCTTCTACGAGGAGCACGGTCTCCCCTACGCCGAGGCGGGGTACGGCTACCCCGAAGAGGGCCAGACCGTCGTCAACGTGACCGACGGCAAGATCATCCGGCTGCTGGTCGAGGACGAGCCGCTCGACATGCGCTACGGCGCGGCCACCGCGCACGACCGGGTGCTCGACTTCCGCCGGGGCACGCTGACCCGGACGACCGAGTGGTCCTCGCCCACCGGACGCCGGGTCCGGGTGCGCACCGAGCGGATGGTGTCGTTCACCCAGCGCGCGATCGCCGCGATCCGCTACGAGGTCGAGCCGCTCGACGAGGACCTGCAGCTGGTCGTGCAGTCCGACCTGCTGGCCAACGAGCCGATCGAGTCCGACACCCGGGACCCGCGGGTGGCCGCGGCGCTGGAGTCGCCGCTGGTCGGCGAGTTCCACCGCGCCACCGACTACAACGCCGTGCTGGTGCACCAGACGCGGCGCTCCGGGCTGCGGATGGCCGCGGCGATGGACCACAAGATCGAGGTGGACGACGGGATCCGCGCCCGCATCCACGCCGAAGAGGACCTCGCGCGGCTCACCGTCGCGGTCGACGTGCCCAAGGGCGGCAAGCTCCGCATCACGAAGTTCCTCGCCTACGGCTGGTCGGCGCAGCGCTCGGTACCCGCGCTGCGCTCGCAGGTCGAGGCCGCCCTGGCGGGCGCCCGCCAGACCGGCTGGAAGGGCCTGGTCACCGAGCAGCGCGCGTTCCTCGACGAGTTCTGGGCCACGTCGGACATCGAGATCGACGGTGATCCCGAGCTGCAGCAGGCCGTCCGGTTCGCGCTGTTCCACCTGCTGCAGGCCGGGGCCCGCGGGGAAAGCCGGGCGGTCGCGGGCAAGGGCCTCACCGGCCCGGGCTACGACGGCCACGCGTTCTGGGACACCGAGTCGTTCGTGCTGCCGGTGCTCACCTACACCATGCCGGACGCGGCCCGCGACGCGCTCCGCTGGCGGCATTCCACAATGGACAAAGCCCGGGAACGCGCGCACCAGCTGGGCTTGCGCGGCGCGGCGTTCCCGTGGCGCTCGATCAACGGCGCCGAGTGCTCGGCCTACTGGCCGGCCGGCACGGCGGCGTTCCACGTCAGCGCGGACATCGCCGACGCCGTGCTGCGCTACCTCAACGCGACCGGCGACGAGGAGTTCGAGCGCGACTACGGCGTCGAGCTGCTGCTGGAAACCGCGCGGCTGTGGGCATCGCTCGGCCACCACGACCGGCACGGCGCGTTCCGCATCGACGGCGTCACCGGCCCGGACGAGTACTCGGCGGTGGCGGACAACAACGTCTACACGAACCTGATGGCGCGCCGGAACCTGCTGGCGGCCGCGGATTCGTGCGCGCGGCACCCCGACATCGCGGCCCGCTTCGAGGTCGACACGGTCGAGCTCGACACGTGGCGGGCCGCCGCCGCGGCGATGTACCTGCCCTACGACCGCGAACTCGGTGTGCACCCGCAGTCGGAGGGGTTCCTCGACCACGACGAGTGGGACTACGAGGGCACCGACCTCGCGCACTACCCGCTGCTGCTGCACTTCCCGTACTTCGACCTCTACCGCAAGCAGGTCGTGAAGCAGGCGGACCTGGTGCTGGCCCTGCACATGTGCGGGGACTCGTTCAGCATGGAGGAGAAGGCGCGCAACTTCGCCTACTACGAGGCCCGCACGGTGCGGGACTCGTCGCTCTCGGCGGGCACGCAGGCCGTCGTCGCGGCCGAGGTCGGGCATCTGGAGCTGGCCTACGACTACCTCGCCGAGGCCGCGCTGACCGACCTGCACGACGTCCACAACAACGTCCGCAACGGCCTGCACATGGCGTCCCTGGCCGGGGCGTGGCAGGGCGCGGTGGCCGGGTTCGGCGGGCTGCGCGACCACGGCGGGGCGCTGGCGTTCGCGCCGCGGCTGCCGCCGCAGCTGGACCGGATCACCTTCCGCCTGATGTTCCGCGGCACGCGGTTCCAGGTCGAGATCGATCCCGACCAGGCGACCTATCACGTGCTGGCCGGCGAACCGCTGGAAGTGGTGCACCACGGCGAGCGGATCACCATCACCGTCGAACCCCAGCGGTTCGCGATCCCGAAGATCGACGCGGGCGATCCGCCGCGCCAGCCCCCGGGCCGCGCGCCGATGCGGCGTGACACCTCGAAGCTGCGTCAGTTCGCGGAACCGTCGAACCCGATCACCGCCGAAGGCCGCTGACCCGGAAAGTCCGTGAATGGCTCATCGAGGGACTCAGAGTCCCTCGATGAGCCATTCACGGACCCGGGGCGGTCACTGCGCTCTCCACCGGCCGCACGCGGAACCCGGTGCCGTCCGGATCCGCCAGCACGACGGTGCCGTCGTCGCGGACGCCGAGCCGGGCGGCGCCGAGGGAGATCAGCGCGTCGACCGCCGCCCGCTGGTCGCCGTCCGCCGGGAGCAGCTCGAAGCGCTGCCGGTTCGGCGCCACGGGTGTGCCGTCCCATACGTCCCAGGCGACTTTCGTGCCGCCGCGCGGCGACTGGATCGCGATCTGCTCGCCCCGGTCCCACACCGGGGGCCAGCCCAGTGCCGCGCTCCAGAACAGGCCGGCCCGCCGGGTGCCGGCACAGGTGAGCTCCCCCAGCGGGCCGCACCCGGCGAGGTAGCCGTTGCCGGGCTCGATCACGCAGAACTCGTAGCCCGCCGGGTCGGCCAGGACGACGTGCGCCTCCTCGGGTCGCTGCCCGACGTCGACGTGGCGGCCACCGAGCCCGACCGCCGCGGCCACCGTGCGCCGCTGGTCGTCGAGGTCGGCGCTGGTCAGGTGCAGGTGCATCCGGTTCGCGCCGAGCCGGCCGGCGCGGCCCGGTGCGAACCGCAGGCCGAGCTGGGCCTCCCCGCCCGGGAGCAGCACACCGCCGTCGTCCTCGACGACCTCCCGGCCCAGCAGGCCGGCCCAGAAGCGCGCCGCTTCAGCGGGGTCGTCCGCCTCGAAGGTCACCGCCAGCAGTCGCGAACGCATCACCGGAACGTAGCCACCGCCCCCGTGGAACGGCAAGGCACTATCGGACCGGCGCAAGACCATTCGGCGGAAACCGGCCCGGTCGCCCGGACCGGCTCACTGCGGGAGGTCGCTCACCGCGTCCCGGCCCGGTGGGTCCGGGATCTCCTCCGTGCCGGCCGGCTTGACGTCGGGGTCCGGGGTGGTGGGCACGTCGTGCGTCAGCTGGCCGGCGGTGGGCAGCTTGGGGAGCTCGTCGTCTTCGTCGTCCTTGCCGTGGGACCGCTGCGTTTGGCTCATGTCTTCCGGAATACCCGGTTTTCCCGGCCACGACCAGGCCGGGACGGATTCAGGCGACCTGGACGCGCCCGCGGCGGCGTCCCTTGGCGGCCTCGTCGCGCAGGGCGAGCAGCAGGCCGTCGCGGGTGGACCAGGGGCAGATCGTCAGCTGGCCGCCGGCGACGCTCAGCAGCGCCTCGGCCACGATCGCGCCCGCCAGGGCCTGGTGGGCGCGGTTGCGGGAGATCCCGGGCAGTTCGGCCCGCTTCGACGTCGGCATCGCGGCCAGCCGCGGGATCCAGGCGCGCAGGTCGTCGAGGCGCAGGTCGCGGGACTTGCCCGGCCGGGCGCCGGCGAGCCGCGCGAGCTGCTGGAGCACCTTCGAGCAGCCGACCGTCCGGTGACCGGCGATGTCCGCGGCCCCGAGCGTGGTGGTGGCCTGGTCCAGCGCGTACGCCCGCAGTGCCCTGACCTGCTTGCCCGAGACCCGCTCGGTCGGCAGCCAGTCGCGGGTCAGGGAGCGCGCGCCCATCGGCAGCGACCGCGCGAACGTCGCCTGCTCGCCGCAGCCCGCCGCGAGCTCCACCGTGCCGCCGCCGATGTCGAGGATCAGCAACGGCCCGGCCTTGGGGCCGTACCAGCGGCGCGCGGCCAGGTAGGCCAGCTCGGCCTCGCGGCGGCCGGAGAGGAACTGCAGCTCGACGCCGGTCTCGCCGGCGACGTGCCGGACGACGTCGGCCGAGTTGGCCGCGTCGCGAATGGACGAGGTCGCCAGCGGGTACACACTGGCGAAGCCGTGGCGGTAGGCGGTGGTCATGCCGGCCGCGACGGCGGCGGTCACCGAGGCGATACCGCGGGCGGTCAGCCGGCCGTGCGAGTCGAGCTCGCGGTCCAGGCGCAGGCGCGTCTGGTGGTTGAGCACCGGCTGGAGCGAGCGACCGGCGACCGGGACCACCACCAGGCGGGCGCTGAACGATCCGACGTCCAGCACGCCCACGGTGGCGTTCCCGGGCTCTTCGATTTTCCGCACAGCTCGGCACACCTCACTTCCGCCTGGTGAATATCCCCAGTCCGACGGGTCGAAACCAGTTATTTTGTCGGATCTCCCCGCCCCGTGCCGGACATTGCCCCGATTCACTGGTCCGAACGTGCTCTTTTGAAGCGCAGATCACAGACGGATAACCCGATCGAGTGAACTCCACCACCACTGGACACGATTCGGTAACGCCACTCAGCCGTTCACGACTCCTGAGACATCGAACAGGTGTGGAGCAGACGAAGGTGAGCGAACGGCCCGAGCGGCGATCCGAGCTCGTGCGGCCGGCCGGCGTCGTGGTCGCCGTGGTGGCCGGGCTGGTCGGCGTCCTCGTCGGCGTCACCTTCGTGCTCACCCCGGACGCCTCGGTGCCCGCCGGCGCCCCGGCCGCGGGACGCCCCGCCGCGGCGGCGGCCGGCGCCCCGCCGGCGCAGCTGTGGATCCCCGAACTCCGCCGGACGCTCGACCACATCGTCGACCTCGGCCGGGTCGGCGGCGGACGCCGTGAGCAGCCCGGCACGGCGGCCGGCGTCGGCTGGTTCGCCGACGGCCCGGCACCCGGCAGCCCGGGGGTCGCGGTGCTGTCCGGGCACTCCGGCTTCGGCTACACGAACGGCGCGTTCGCCGGCCTCGCCACCCTGATGCCCGGCGCGCTGCTCGTGGTGCGCGACGAGACCGGCCACGACACCCGCTTCACCGTCCGCCACACGGCGCTCTTCCCGCCGACCGAGCCGGACAGCACGCTCGTCGCCCCCGAGGGCACCGGGCCCGAGCTGCGCCTCATCACCAGCGACGGGACGTTCGACAGGGCCGGCGTCGCCAGCGCGCGCGTGGCCGTCTACGCGGTGCCCAGCTGAGTCAGCCGATCAGCTCGCGCAGCTGCGACACCGCCGCCACCCGGCCTTCACGGCCCGGCTGCAGCGGGTTGACGATCACCGTCGTCGCGCCCGCCTCGGCGAACGCGGCCAGCCGCTCCTTCACGTATCCCGCCGGGCCGACCAGGGAGATCGCGCGCAGCAGCTCCAGCGGGACCGCGGCCGCGGCCTCCTCCTTCTTGCCGTCGAGGTAGAGGTCCTGGATCAGCTTCGCCTCGGCTTCGTAGCCGTAGCGGCAGGCGAGATCATTGTAGAAGTTCTTGCCCCGCGCGCCCATCCCGCCGACGTACAGCGCCACGACCGGGCGCACGTGGTCCAGCAGCGCCTCGACGTCGTCGCCGATCGCCAGCGCGACGGTGACGTAGGTGTCCAGCTCGCCCAGCGCCGGGTCGCGCTTCGCCTTGCCCTCGGCCAGGGACGCGCCCCAGACGTCGGCGGCCTTCTCCGGGTGGAAGAAGATCGGCTGCCAGCCCTCGGCGATCTCGGCGGTGAGCGCGACGTTCTTCGGCCCGATCGAGGCCAGCAGCACCGGGATGCGCTCGCGCACCGGGTGGTTGATCAGCTTGAGCGGCTTGCCGAGGCCGGAGCCCTGCTCCGGCGGCAGCGGGATCGTGTAGTGCCTGCCCTCGTGGACCACGCGCTCGCGGCGCCACACCTGGCGGCAGACCTCGACGATCTCGCGGGTGCGCCCCAGCGGCGCGTCGTACTTCACGCCGTGGAAGCCCTCGATGACCTGCGGACCGGACGCGCCGAGGCCGAGGATGAACCGCCCGTCGGAGACGAAGTCGAGCCCGGCCGCGGTCATCGCGGTCAGGGTCGGCGTGCGCGTGTAGATCTGGAAGATGCCGGACGCGAGCTGCACGCGCTCGGTCTTGGCGGCGAGGTAGCCGAGCTGGCTGACCGCGTCGAAGGAGTACGCCTCCGGCACGAAGACGACGTCGAGACCGGCCTTCTCCAGTTCGACGACGTCGGCGACGCTGTCGGCGAAGCCTCCGGAGTAGCTGACCGCGGTCCCGATTTTCATGGACGTCCTCCTGTGGTGAGCAAGCGCTTAGTCGCGCATGTTACCGGCCGGTCAACGTGCGGACCACCAGCTCCGCCGAGGCGCCGGCCCCGAGCGTCGTGCCGGCGTACCGGACGTCGGCGCCGAGCGTGCCGGGCGGCGGTTCGTCCCGGACGGTGATCCACACGGTGACCATCAGCAGCCAGCGCACGATCAGGTAACCGAACAGCAGGACGCCGACCAGGGTGCCGAACGTCGCGACGGCCGGCGAGCGCCCGAGCAGGTGCAGGTAGAGGCCGCCGGCCTGCTGGATCGCGCCGAGCCCGACGGCGGCGGCCCCGGCCGGGCGCAGCGTCGAGCGCAGCGGCAGCGCCCGGCGCGGCAGCCGGGCCAGGCACCAGGCGATGACCAGCCAGTTCGCCGCGAGCCCCAGCAGCAGCGACCCCGCGACGAGCACGACGTGGGCGAACCCGCCGGTCAGGCCGACCAGGTCGAGCAGCCACGCGCCGGCCGCGCCGGTCAGCGAGGCCAGCCCGAAGGAGACGGCCATCGCGAGCCCCACGCCGGCGAGCGCCAGGACGTCGGCGGCGATGCCGCGCAGCAGCGGCCGCGGGGTGCGCTCCTGGCCGAGCATCGCGGTGACGGCGTCGCGGACGTTGCTGATCCAGCTCCAGCCCGAGTAGACCGCGACGGCCAGCGCGAGGATCCCGATCCGCCCGCGTTCGCCGACGACGGTGTGCGCGACGGTGGTGACCTGCCCGCCGAGTTCGGGCGGCAGCGAAGCGGCGATGACCCGGTCGAGTTCGGCGAACAGCAGCCGGTCGCCGGCCAGCACGAACCCGGCCACCGACACGGCGACCATGATCAGTGGCACCAGGGCGAGGAGGCTGAAGAAGGTCATCGCGGCGGCGTAGTGGTCACCGTCGCGCTCCCGGTATCGCGCCAGGGTCGCCCCGGCCCGCCGGAACGGCCTGCTCACGACGGCCTTCACCGCTCCACGTTGCACGCGCCGACCCTCTCATCCGCCGGTGTCCTCCGCAGTCCGGACACCCACGCCGGGGGATCGTCACGCCCCGGGCCGAAACCTCCGTGCCCCAGGCTGCGACTCGCGTGATCCAGCCCGGATCTCGCGAGTCACGGCGGAGTCAGCCGGGGACCACTGTGCCTCGGACTTCGCCGAAGCCGATGCGGGTGCCGTCCGGGCCGGGGGCCGTTGCCGTGATCGCCACTTCGTCGCCGTCTTCCAGGAAGGTGCGGGTGGTGCCGTCCGGCAGTTCGAACGGTTCGCGGCCGCCCCAGGACAGCTCCAGCAGCGAGCCCCGCTGGTGCGGCTCCGGGCCCGTCACCGTGCCCGAGGCGTACAGGTCGCCGGTGCGCAGGCTCGCGCCGTTGACCGTCAGGTGCGCCAGCTGCTGCGCGGCGGTCCAGTACTGCGTGGCGAACGGCGGGCTCGACACCAGGTGGCCGTTGAGCCGGACCTCCATCGCCAGGTCGAGGCCCCACTTCTCGCTGGTGCGCAGGTACTCGAACGGCTCCGGGTCCTGCGGTGGGCCGGCGACGCGGGCGTGCTCCAGCGCGTCGAGCGGGACGATCCACGGCGACACCGACGTCGCGAACGACTTGGCCAGGAACGGGCCCAGCGGCTGGTACTCCCACGCCTGCAGGTCGCGCGCCGACCAGTCGTTGACCAGGCAGACGCCGAAGACGTGCGCCGCGAAGTCCTCTGTGGACACCGCAGTGCCCAAAGTGGACGGGACGCCGACGACGAAGCCCACCTCCGCCTCGATGTCCAGCCGTTGCGACGGGCCGAACGCCGGCGCGTCGGCGTTGCGCGGCTTGCGCTGCCCGTTCGGGCGGACCACCGGCGTGCCCGACGCGACCACCGTGCCGGCCCGGCCGTGGTAGCCGATCGGCAGGTGCTTCCAGTTCGGCGGCAGCTCGACGGCGTCGGGCCGGAAGATCTTGCCCGCGTTGAGCGCGTGGTGCTCGCTGGAGTAGAAGTCGACGTAGTCCGCGACCTCGATCGCCAGGTGCGTGGTCACCTCGGCCAGCGGCACCAGGTGCGGCCGCAGCCGGCCGGCGTACCGCGGCTCGGTCAGCCACTCCCGGACGCTCTCGCGCACCTCCCGCCACGTCGCCGGCCCGGCGGCCAGCAGCGGGTTCAGCACCCCGGAGGTCAGCAGCGGGGCGAACGACGCCGCCGTCTCCGCGGCCGCCGCGGTCAGGTCCAGCACCTGGTCGCCGACCGGAACGCCGATCCGGCGCTCGGGCGCCCCGCCCACGGAGAACACGCCGTAGGGCAGGTTGTCCAAGCCGAACGGTGTGTCGTCGGCGAGCTCGAGCCAGGTCACGGTCACTCCTCGTCTCGGGCGGAACCCGCGGTCACCCAGTCGGCGACGGCGGTGGCGAGCACCGGCAGCGGGAGCGTCCCGTTGCCGAGCACGACGTCGTGGAACTCGCGGATGTCGAAGGCGGCACCCAGCGCCTGCTCGGCCTCGGCGCGCAGCCGCTGGATCTCCAGCCGCCCGACCATGTACCCGAGCGCCTGGCCCGGGTTCGCGGCGTAGCGGTCGATCTCCGCCTCGATCTCGAGGCGCGCCATCGGCGTGTGCTCGACGAGGTAGTCGACGGCCTGCTGCCGGCTCCAGCCGAGCGCGTGCAGCCCGGTGTCGACGACCAGCCGGCCGGCCCGCATCGAGTCCTGGGTCAGCATGCCCAGCCGCGAGACGTCGTCGGAGTACAGCCCCATCTCGTCCGCCAGCCGCTCGGCGTAGAGGCCCCAGCCCTCGGCGTAGGCGTTGACGTGCGCGATGATCCGCAGCAGCGGCACGTTCTCGAGCTCTTGGGCGAGGCAGAGCTGGAAGTGGTGCCCCGGCACGGCTTCGTGGAACGCGATCGCCTCGCTGGTGAACCGCGGGCGCTTCTCGGCCTCGTGCGTGTTGGCGTAGTAGACGCCCGGCCGGGTCCCGTCGAGCGACGGCTCCAGGTAGTACGCGATCGTGCCGCTGGCGGCCTCCGCCTCGGGTACCGGGGCGACCCCGCACTGCTGCGCCGGCACCCGCGAGAACCATTGCGGTGCCACGGCTTCCGCGCGGGTGATGGCCGTGCGGGCGCCTTCGAGCAGCTCCTCGCCGTCCCGCCAGCGCAGGGCGGGGTCGGTCCGGATCCGGTCGAAGATCTCCGCGAGGTCGGTGGTGCCGAACAGTTTCCCGCCCAGTTCGCGGTACTCCCCGGCGAGCTTCCCGATGATCTCCAGGCCCGTGTCGTGCAGGTCCTGCGCCGTGCGCTCGGTCGTCGTCTCCGCGCGGATCAGCGCCGCGTACCGCTCGGCACCGCCGGGCAGCTGGCCGATCCCGGGCGACGTCTCGGGCCGCGCCACCGGCGCGACCTCGTCGGCCAGGAACGCGCGATAACGCTCGTACGCCGGGTGGACGACCTCGGCGAGCAGCCGGTCGCGCTCGGCTTCGAAGCCTTCGAGCGCGTACGACGGCGTCACCTTCAGCGGGTCCTTCTCCGGCGCGCCCAGGTAGCGCTCGACGTAACCGATGCCGATGCGCACCAGGAACTCCGGCGGGACGAACCCCTCGGCCACGGCCGCGCGCTGCCGCACCGTGATCGCGTCGAGGAGGTCGCCGAGCCCCGCCAGCCGGGTCAGGTAACCCCGGACCTTCGGCTCGTCGTCCAGCACCGTCTGCGGCAGGTACATCAGCAGGGACAGGGCGGGCGCGTCGAGCCCGTCGCTGACCGCGATGTCGGCACGGCGGGAGTCGAGCAGGTCGATCTCGGTGTTCGCCTGGGAGATCACGACGTCGCGGGTGATCCGCGCGGCGGCCGGCAACCCGGCCGGATCGAGCGCCTCGGCGCGGGCGGCGATCCCGGCGTACCGGGCGCGGAAGCCGGCCAGGGCCGCGGCGCTGGGGTCCCCGAGCTTGGCGGGGTCGCCGGGCAGGCCGAACACCGACGGGTACAGGGGTTCCCGCTCGAAGTTCACCGCCACCAGCTCGTCGGCGAGGCTGTCCGGGGTGTCGCCGGCGCCCGCCGCCACCCAGTCCGAGACGACCTTGGCGAGCGCGGTCAGCGGCAGCATGCCGTGGCCCAGCACGACTTCGTGGAACCCGCGGATGTCGAACCCCTCGCCCAGCGCCTGCTCGGCTTCCGCCCGCAGCCGCTGGATCTCCAGCCGCCCGACCATGTACCCGAGCGCCTGGCCCGGCCACGCGGTGTACCGGTCGACCTCGGCCTCGATCTCGAGGCGGGCCATCGGCGTGTGCTCGACGAGGTAGTCGATCGCCTGCTGCCGGCTCCAGCCCAGCGCGTGCAGGCCGGTGTCGACGACCAGCCGGCCCGCGCGCATCGAATCCTGGGTCAGCATGCCGAAGCGCGAGACGTCGTCGGAGTACAGCCCCATCTCGTCGGCGAGCCGCTCGGTGTAGAGGCCCCAGCCCTCGGCGTAGGCGTTGAACATGGCGATCCGCCGCAGCAGCGGCACGTTCTCGAGCTCCTGCGCCAGGCTGAGCTGGAAGTGGTGCCCCGGCACGGCTTCGTGGAACGCGATCGCCTCGCTGGTGAACCGCGGGCGCTGGTCCGCCTCGTACGTGTTCGCGTAGTACGTGCCCGGCCGGGAGCCGTCGAGCGACGGCTGCAGGTAGTACGCGATCGTGCCGCTCGCCGCGTCCGCCTCGGGGACCGGCGCGACCTCGCACTTCTCGGCCGGGATGCGCGAGAACCACTGCGGGGCCACGGCTTCCGCCCGCGCGATGGCGTCGCGGGCACCGGCGAGGAGCTCTTCGCCGTCCCGCCAGCGCAGGTCCGGGTCGGTGCGCAGGCGCTCGAAGATCTCCCCGAGATCGGTGGTGCCGAACACCTTCCCGCCGAGTTCGCGGTACTCCCCCGCCAGCTGCCCGATCAGCGCCAGGCCGGTGTCGTGCAGGTCCCGCGCGGTGCGCTCGGTGGTCGTCTCCGCGCGGATCATCGCGGCGTACCGCTCGGCACCGCCCGGCACGTGCCCGATCCCCGGCGCCGTCTCGGGCCGCCCGACCGGCTCGATCTCGGTGCGCAGGAAGTCGCGGTAGCGCGCGTACGCGGGGTGGACGACCTCGGCGAGAAGCCGGTCACGCTCGGCCTCGAAGCCCTCGACCGACGCCGTCGTGGCCACCTTCAGCGGGTCGGTGCCCGGCGAGCCGAGGTAGCGCTCGAGGTACTCGACGCCGACGCGGGCGAGGTGGGCCGGCGGCACCAGGCCGTCGGCGAGGCTTTCGCGCTGCCGCTCGGTCAGCGCCGCGAGGAACGGCTCGATCGCGGCGAGCCGGGCGAGGTAACCGCGGGCCTTCGGCTCGTCGTCCAGCTTGTAGTACGGCAGGAGCATGAGCAGGCCCAGCGCGGGTGCGGTGAACCCGGTGCTGACCGCGAGATCGGTCATCCGCGAGGCGAGCCGATCGGCCTCGACCTCGGCGGCGGCGACCACGACCTCGCGCGTCACGGCTTCCTGCGGCGTCAGCTTCGCGGCCGGGAGGGCCCGGGCGCGCGCGGCGAGCCCGGTGTACGCGGCGCGGAAGCGCTCCTGCGCCGCCCGGGTCTGGTCGGCGAGCCGGTCGTTGTCCCCCGGCAGGCCGAGCACCGACCGCAGCAGCGGGTCGTGCTCGAACGTCAGCTCGACGAGCTCGTCCGCCAGGGCGTCGGCCGTGTCGCCGTGCCCGGCCACCCACTCGTCGACGACGGCGGCGAGCACCGACAGCGGCAGCGCGCCACCCGCGAGCACGACGTCGTGGAACGCGCGGATGTCGAACCGGGCGCCCAGCCGCCGCTCGGCGCCCGCGCGGATGCGCTGGATCTCCAGCCGCCCCACCATGTACGCCAGGGCCTGGCCCGGCCACGCGATGTAGCGGTCGACCTCGGCCTCGATCTCGACGCGCGCCATCGGCGTGTGCTCGACCAGGAAGTCGACGGCCTGCTGCCGGCTCCAGCCCAGCGCGTGCAGGCCGGTGTCGACGACCAGCCGGCCCGCGCGCATCGAGTCGCCGGTGAGCATGCCGAGCCGGGCGACGTCGTCGGAGTAGAGGCCCATCTCCTCGGCGAGCCGCTCGCTGTAGAGGCCCCAGCCCTCGGTGTAGGCGGTGAAGTCGCCGATGCGGCGCAGCAGCGGCAGGTCGGTCAGGCCGAGCGCGGTGCTGAGCTGGAAGTGGTGACCGGGCACGGCTTCGTGGAACGCCGTGGACTCGGCCGAGTGCCGGAAGCGTTCGGTGGCCTGGTGGGTGTTGGCGAAGTAGATGCCGGGGCGGGAGCCGTCGGCGGCCGGGCGCATGTAGTAGGCCGTGGGCGCGCCGGGCGCGGCCTCCTCCGGGACCGGCTCGACCGTCCACGGCTGCGGCGGGATCCGGCCGAACCACTTCGGCGCCTCGGCGTCGGCTCGGGCGATGGCCGCGCGGGCGGTCTCCAGCAGCTCGTCACCGCTGGTCCAGCGCAGGGTGGGGTCGGTGCGCAGGTGCTCGAAGATCGCGGCGAGGTCGTCGGTGCCGAACACCTCGGCGCCCAGCTCGCGGTACTCGCCGGCGAGCGCGGCGATGACGTCGAGGCCGGTCTGGTGCAGCTCCGCCGGGGTGCGGTCGGTGGTCGTGTGCAGCCGGGCCTGGCGCGCGTACGTCTCCTCGCCGCCGGGCAGCCAGGACAGGCCGGGCCGGTCGTCCGGGCGGCCGTGCGACGCCACCTCGGTGACCAGGAACTCGCGGTACGCGGCGAAGGCCGGGCGGACGACGTCGGCGAGCAGCTCGTCGCGGCGCCGCGCGAACTCGCCGTCCGGCGCGGGCTGGCGGCGCAGCGGGTCGGCGGCCGGGTCGGCGAGGTAGCGGTCCAGGTGCGCGACGGCGCCCTCGACCAGGCGGGCCACCGGAGTGAGGCCCTCGGCGAGGCCCTCGGTGTGGCGCCGCGCGGCCTGGCGCAGGAACTCCGGCACCGCGGCGAGCCGCCCGAGCTGGGCCTCGGCCGCGTCACCCGCGGTCACCGTCGTCATCGGCAGCGCGGTGAGCAGCATGGCCGCCGGGCCGGTGAACATGTCGGTCACGGTGAACTCGGTCATCCGGGAGTCGATCGCCGCGAGCCGGTCTTCCGCCGACGTGATCAGGACCTCACGGGTGACCCGGTCTTCGGCCGACAGCGTGGCCGGGTCCAGCGCCCGGGCGCGCTCGGCGAACTCCGTGAGCTGGGTGCGGTGGGCCCGTTCGGCGGCGGCCGTGACGTCCGGCAGCCCGGGTTCCGCCGGGCGGGTGCCCAGCAGCGCGGGCATCAGCGGATCGGCGGCGTACAGGGCTTCGACGAACTCGTCGGCGAGTTCGGTGACCGCGGTCATGGGCAGGACCCCCAGCGTCGATGGTGTGCTCGTTCGCGACCCTAACGGAGATCACCGACAGGAACGCGCGTTCGTTCGCCGGGGGCGGACGGCCTTCGGCGCGGGCGGTTCGGCGAGGCGGTAGCGTTCACCGAGTGGCTGTGACCGATCCCGTGGATACCCGCCTGCTCGCCGCGCTCGCCGAGCTGGGCAAGGCGGCCGTGCACGAGCTCGCGGCCAAGGTCGGCATGGATCCCCGCGAAGTCGCCTACCGGCTGGTCGCGCTGTCCGGCAGCGGGCTGCCGCTGCTCGTCGGCGTCGAAAGCGACCCCAACGGGCTGCGCGCGGCCATCGCGGGGTCGCCGCCGTCGTGGGCGAAGCCCGGCGTCCCCGGCTCGCCGCAGTTCCCGGCCCAGGCGCCGCCGTCACAGCCGGTACCGATGCCACCCCCGAACGTCCAAGGCCCGTACAACGTCCAAGGCGCACCGTCCGGACCGTACAACGTCCAAGGCGCGCCATCGGGGCCGTACAACGTCCAAGGCGCACCGTCCGGACCGTACAACGTCCAGGGCGCGCCATCGGGGCCGTACAACGTCCAGGGCACGCCGTCCGGGCGTTACCCCGGCCCGCCGCCCCGGCCGCCGCAGCAGCAGTTCGCCCCGCCGCCCCCGCCGCGGCCCGACCCCGTGGTGAGCACGTGGGGCGTGCCGCAGACGGCGTCCTGGGCCCGCGGCGACGAGCCCGCGCGCCCGGCCGGCGCCCCCGGCGGCAAGAAGGGCCGGCTCGGCGAGGTGCTGGAGACCCAGGGCCTGGAAGGCGAGCAGCTGACGGTGCAGCTGCTCGAGGTCCAGGACCCGGCGGACTTCCTGTTCGGTGCGGCCGGCTACCGCCTGGAGGAGGGCGAACGCTCGGTCGTCGTGCACACGGAGATCACCAACCGCGGCGCGATCCCGTTCGCCTCGCTGCCGGACAACTACCTCGAACTGCTCACCGCCGACGGCCGGACGATCGGCAAGGCCCCGGTCTCGCTGACCTCGCGGCCACCGCACAAGATCGGCGTCAAACCGGGCGAAACCCTCGGCGGCCACACGGTGTACGTCCTGCCGGACACGACCCGGGTGGTCTCGGTCCGCTGGAGCCCCCGGCCGGAACCGGACGAGCGCACCCTCATCTGGTCGATCGAGGACTAGTAGCTCTCGTCCTGCAGGATCTTCAGCGCGTTCGCCAGGTCGTCCGGGTACTCCGACTCGAACTGCACCCAGCGGCCGTCCGCCGGGTGGGCGAAGCCGAGCGTCTTCGCGTGCAGCCACTGGCGGTTCAGCCCCAGCTTGCGGGCCAGCACCGGGTCCGCGCCGTAGGTCAGGTCGCCGACACACGGGTGCTTCAACGCCGAGAAGTGGACGCGGATCTGGTGCGTCCGCCCGGTTTCGAGCTTGATGTGCGCCAGCGACGCCGCGCGGAACGCCTCGACGACCTCGTAGTGCGTCACGCTGGGGCGGCCTCCCTGGACCACCGCGAACTTGTAGTCGTGGCGCGGGTGGCGGTCGATCGGGGCGTCGATGGTGCCGCGCGTCGGGTCCGGGTGGCCCTGGACGATCGCGTGGTACCCCTTGTCGACCGTGCGTTCCTTGAACGCGCGCTTCAGCACGGTGTACGCGTGCTCGCTCTTGGCCACGACCATCACGCCGGTGGTGCCCGCGTCGAGCCGGTGCACCACGCCCTGGCGCTCGGCCGCGCCGGACGTCGCGATGCGCAGGCCGGCCGCCGCGAGGCCGCCGACCACGGTCGGGCCGGTCCAGCCCGGGCTCGGGTGCACGGCGACGCCGACCGGCTTGGAGATCACCACGATGTCGTCGTCGTCGTGCAGGATCCGCATGCCTTCGACCGGCTCGGCGACGATCTCCACCGGGTTCGCCGGCTCCGGCAGCGTGACCTCCAGCAGGCCACCCGCGGCCAGCCGGTCCGACTTGCCCGCCGGGCGGCCGTCCAGCAGCACGTCGCCGGATTCGGCCAGTTCGGCGACGACCGTGCGGGACAGCCCGAGCATCTTGGCGAGGCCGGCGTCGACCCGCATCCCGTCGAGCCCGTCGGGCACCGGGAGCATCCGCGAGCTCACGCCTGGTCCTCCTGCTTGGTTTCCCCGGCCTGCTCGGCCTTCTTCTTGTCCTTGGTCGACGTGCCGTCGTAGTCCTTGCCCAGCAGGGACAGCAGCACGATCAGGGCGCCGCCGACGCAGATCGCCGAGTCGGCGATGTTGAAGATCGCGAAGCCCTTGCCGTTCGGCGCGAACGCCGAGATGAAGTCGACGACGTGGCCCTGCAGCCCACCGGGCGCGCGGAAGATCCGGTCGGTGAGGTTGCCCAGCGCGCCGGCCAGCACCAGGCCGAGGCCGATCGCCCAGCCGATCGACCGCAGCCGCCGCGAGATCCAGATGATCGCGATGACGACGGCGAGCGCGACCAGCGCCAGCACCCACGTCATGCCGGTGGCCATCGAGAACGCGGCGCCCGGGTTGCGGATCACCTGCAGGTAGATCAGCCCGCCGAGGATCCGGACCGGCTCCTTGCCCTCCAGGTTGGCGGTGACCAGGTTCTTCGTCACCAGGTCGATCGCCCAGAACACCACCGCGACGGCGAACACCCAGCCCACCCGGCGCTTCGGCAGCAGCGGCTTCGCCGGGGCCTCCGGCGTCTCCTGGACGGGCTCGGGCACCGCCTCGGCGGCGGCGTCGGTGTCGGGTTCTCCAGCGCTGGACTCGGTGCTCACCGCACCATTGTCCACGGCGCTGGTCAGGGCGTGTCGGCGGCGGTGTCCGGGCGGCGGCGCAGCACGGCGGTGAAGGCCGCGGCGAACAGGATCACCGCGGAGACCAGCACGCCCGCGGCGTCCGCCGAGAGCACCACGGCGACCAGCGCGAACGCCGCCGCGGTGAGCAGGACGAGCCGGCTGCGCTCGCAGGCGGCGAGCGCGAGCAGGCCGAGCGTGGCCAGCAGCGGGCCGCGCAGCCCGTCGCCGAGCCGGAACTGCCAGGACCCGACGAGGTCCAGCAGCGGGACGGCGAGCAGCGCGGCCACCGTGCCGAGGACGAACCGCCCGGTGTGGACAGCCCGCCCGGCCCGGCGCAGGCTCAGCGCGTACCAGAGCGCCGCGCCCAGCAGGACCACGTCGAGGGCGACCAGCCACACCGGTCCTTCGGGCAGGCCGGCGCCCGGTGCGTAGAAGTCGTCCTGGGTGAGCCACTGCGCGCTGTACCGGGGCCTGCCTATCCCGTCGGCGGCGCGCGCGTTCTCCTGGCTCATCGGCAGCGAGAACATGGTCACGAAGTGGCCTTCGGCCGGGCTGCGCCGCGCCAGCAGCTGCGTCACGACCATGCCGATCTGCGCGAAACCCAGCAAGGCCAACGGAAACCAGAAACGCGGCACTCTCCCCATCGGCCCAGGCTAGCGCTCAGCAGAAGGGCGGCAGCTCCCGAGTGTCGCCGGCGGGCGCCCAGCGGCCGTCCACCTTCGTGTACTCCCAGCGCGCGCCGCGGGCGGCGATCTGGCGCAGGGCCAGCAGCACGCGGTCGACGTGCTCCTCGGTGCTGCCGAGGCCGAGGCTGACCCGCACCGCCTGCTGCCCTTCACCGCCGGTGACGCCGATCAGGCGCCTGGCCGCGATGTGGGCGCAGAAGGCGCCGTCGCGGACGCCGATGCCGTACTCGGCCGAAAGGACCGCCGCGAGCCAGCCCGGGTCGAAGCCGTCGACGACGAAGCTGACCGTGCCGACGCGGTCGACCGGCGCGTCGAACAGCCGCAGTTCGGCGCAGCCCGGGATGCTCTCGAGGCCCTTGCGCAGCCGGGTGAGCAGGGCCTGTTCGTGCGCCTCGACGGCGTCCCAGTTCCGGCTGAGGGTTTCGCAGGCGACGCCGAGCGCGTACACGCCGACCGTGTTGGGGGAACCGGCTTCGTGCCGCTCGGGACCGGAGTTCCAGACGACCGCGTCCTCGGTGACGAGCTTGGTCGCGCCGCCGCCGGCGAGGTACGGCCGGGCGGCGCGCAGCCAGTCGGCGCGGCCGATCAGCGCGCCCGCACCGAAAGGCGCGTACAGCTTGTGGCCGGACACGGCGACGTAGTCGACGTCCAGCTCCTTGATCGAGACCCGGCGGTGCGGCGCGAGCTGGGCGGCGTCGAGCGCGATGCGGGCGCCGTGCTTCCGCGCCACCGCCGCGATTTCCGCGACCGGGAGCAGTTCGCCGGTCACGTTGGACGCGCCGGTGATGACGACGAGCCGGGGCCCCTGCGGGGATTCCGCGAGGCCTTCGTCCACAGCGGACACCGCGGCGAGGCGGGTGCGCGGGGTCGGCAGGCGCCGGACGTTCGGGCCCTGCCACGGCAGCAGCGCGGCGTGGTGCTCGGTGTCGAACACGACCACGGCCGTGCGAGGCGGCAGGCTGCGGGCGAGCAGGTTGAAGGAATCGGTGGTGTTGCGGGTGAACACGACGGTGTCGGTCCGCCGCGCGCCGACGAAGCGGCGCAGGGTGTCGCGGGTGCGCTCGTAGAGCTTGGTCGAGACCTGCGAGGCGAAGCCGGCGCCGCGGTGGACGCTGGCGTACCAGGGCAGGAACTCGTCGACGGCCGAGCGCACGGAGTCGAGACACGGCGCGCTCGCCGCGTGGTCGAGGTTGGCGTAACCGATGTCCCCGCCGGTGACGAGCGGGACCCGCAGCGAGGCGCCCGCGACGGTCGGAAGTGCCTGCGCCGCAACGGTTTCGACGGGCTGGGGGGTACTGGTGCGATCGATGGCGAGAGTCATCGGTGCCTCCTCGGCGATCCGGGGGACCCCCGGCGAGGGGCCCGCGCTTGCCCGTCGCACGGCGCGACCGGCCCGGTCTTCACCCGGGGCACCCCACCGCGGAAGGAGGGTTGCCGGCCAGCAAGCCGGGGCTTAGCGCTGGCACTCATGACCTGAGACAGAAGGTAACCGAAAATCCGCGCGGCGGCCAACCCCCGCCTCACATGTTGAGACGCCGCTCACAAGTCGAGCAGCATCCGAGAAGCGTCAGAGCTTCGCGCGGAAATGGCCCGGAAGCTGCGTCACGGCGTGGTCCGCGAGGTGCGTCGCGGTGCCGGTGTACTGGTCCGCGCCGGCGGTGAAAAGCCAGCCGCCCAACGTCTTCCCGTCGATCGGCTCGCCGTGCGCGGCCGCGACCGTCGTCGACAGCCGGCCGTAGGCGACGCCGTTCCAGTCCGCCGTGGCCGCGTCCGGCAGCGTCCAGAGCGTGAAGTGGACGTGGGCGCCGGTGCTGCTGCCGCCGCACGGCAGGGCGTTGCCCGTCGAGCCGAGCACGTCGCCGGCCGCGACCTGCTCACCGTCGGTGACCTTGATGCCCTCCATGTGGTAGTACCCGGTGCGCCAGCCGCCGGCGTGGTCGATGGTCACCCAGTCGCCGCCCGCGCAGTGCTGCAGGTGGACGGTGCCGGCCAGCGGCGCCCGCACGGTCTTGTCGGCCGGGCTGAGGTCGAGGGCGTTCTCAACGCCGGTGCTGCCGTCGTCGGAGTGGATCCCGGCGGAGTACACCTGCTGGCCGGCCTTGAACGGCAGCGCCAGCGCCGGAAAGGGGCCCACTTCGGCGGCCGCGTCCGGAGCGACGGCGAGCCCGAGCCCCAGGACGGCCGCCACGACCAGACCAGCACCGCGCACGTGAAGTTTCATCACCCTGCGTACTCCTTCGGCTCCACACTCACCCATTCGAGCTAACGAATGGAGCGGAGAGTAAGCCAAAAGGACGAACGCGGGGAAGCTCCCCGTGGGGTTTATTCACCCTTGCGGAAAAAGATCACCAGGTAGGCGCGGAGATCGGACAAGCACCGGACAACGCCGAGATCACGTACCCGGGCCTCCGACGCGGACGAAGGCCGTGAGGGGCACCTTCAGGGACTCTGAGTCCCTCAAGGTGGCCTTCACGGCCTTGGGCCCCCTGGGGTCAGATGCCCGACTCGCCGCGCCAGCGGGCCAGGCGGCCGGCGCGGTCTACCGCGCGCAGGCGGCGCTCGACGTCGTCGCGGACCGTGGCCGTCGTGACCACCAGGAGCTGGTCACGCTCCTGCAGTCGGCTGGTCTTCTGCGGCGTGAAGCCCGCACCCTCGCGCACGACCAGGCTGACCGTCGCGCCCACCGGGAGCCGCAGCTCGGACAGGTAGACGCCGTGCAGCTTCGAGCCCGGCTGGATGCGGACCTGCAGCAGCTCGGCGCCCAGCTCGTCCAGGGGCGCGGAGTCGACGTCGAGCTCGTACGCCTCGGACTTCTTCGACAGCCCGAGCCAGCGCGCCAGCGGACCGAGGGTCGCGCCCTGGAGCAGCGTCAGCACGATGACCAGCACGAACACCGCGTCGACCAGGCGCTGGGCGCCGGGCAGCCCCTCCGACAGCGGGATCATCGCGAGCACGATCGGCACCGCGCCGCGCAGGCCGGCCCACGACAGGAACGCCTGTTCCCGCCAGGGCAGCCGGAACGGCAGCATCGACAGCACCACCGAGATCGGCCGGGCCAGCAGCAGCACGACGGCGCCCGCGACCAGGCCCGGCACCAGTGTCTCCAGCAGCCGGCTCGGCGACGCGAACAGCCCGAGCAGCACGAACAGGCCGATCTGCGCCAGCCAGCCCAGGCCCTCGGCGAACGACAGCGTGTCGGAGCGGTGCGGCAGCCGGGAGTTGCCCAGGACCAGGGCCGCGACGTACGTGGCGAGCAGGCCCGACGCGTGCAGCAGCTGCCCGGACGAATAGGCGACGACGCACACCGCGACCGTGGCCAGCGGGTACAGGCCGGTCGCCGGCAGCGCGGCCTTGCGCAGCGCCAGCCCGCCGAGCCAGCCGAACGCCAGCCCGATCGCCAGGCCCGCCGCCAGCTCGTAGACCGCCAGGAACGGCAGCGTCCAGTCCACAGTGGTGCCCTCGGCCAGCACCACGACGGCGATGTAGGCCGGCGCGTCGTTGATGCCGGACTCCAGCTCCAGCGCGCCGACGAGCCGCTTGCCGATCCCGGCCGTGCGCAGCACCGAGAAGACCGCCGCCGCGTCGGTCGACGAGAGCACCGCGCCCCACAGCAGCGCGAGCCGCCAGTCCAGGCCCAGCAGCCAGTGCAGGGCCGCGCCGGTGACCGCGATGCTGACCACGACGGCCACTGTGGACAGTACGATTCCGATGCCCAGCGAGGGTTTCACCGCCGACCACCGGGTCGTCAGCCCGCCTTCGGCGAGGATCATGACGAGCGCGGCGAGACCGAGCGACTGGGTCAGGCCGGGGTTGTCGAAGCGGATGCCGAAGCCGGCTTCCCCCAGCACGACGCCGATGCCGAGGTACAGCAGCAGCGAGGGCAGGCCGAGGCGGATCGAGACGCGCACGGCGAGCACGGAGGCGAGCAGGACGACACCGCCGACGCCGAGCAGCACGGGAAGCTGGTCCATGCCGCCTCCCTCCCGAGTGCTGTGGGGCCCTCAGAATAGTGAAGCGGCCGGATTAACTCGTTCGTGTACCACCGGGACGAGTCGGACACCCGGTGTGTTAGGGCCGGAGCACCGCCAGATCGACGCCCAGCGCGGCGAACGGCTTCTCCGCCGCGGGCAGCACCTTCACCGCGCGATGCCCCTCGGCGGCGACCCAGCCGGCGTCGACGGCCTTGCCGAGCAACGCCGCGGGCAGGGACCCGGCGAGGTGGTCCCGGCGCTCCGTCCAATCCAGACAGTCGCGCAGCAGCGCCCGCCGCCCGTCGGGCACCGGCACGCCCAGCTCGTCGAAGACCTCCCGGCCGCGCTCGGTCAGCGCCAGCCCGGCGTCCGTGCTGACCAGACCGGTGGCGAGCATGCCGTCGCGCACCGCGACGCCGACGAGGCCGGCCAGGTGGTCGTAACAGGTGCGCGCGAACCCGAGCCGCCGCACCCGCACCGACGACTTGAGCCCGGTCACCGGCCGGTGCTCGGCGTGCTGGGCCAGGTGCTCGATGAGCTCGGCGACGCGCGGGTCGGCGATCCGGACGTAGCTCGCCCGCCCCTGCTTCACACGGGCGACGAACCCGGCGTCGACCAGCCGGGTGACGTGCTCACTCGCCGTCGACAGCGCGATCCCGGCCTCCTTGGCCAGCTCGCCGACCGTCCACGCCCGCCCGTCCAGCAGGACGAGGCACATGGTGGCGCGGCTCGGGTCCGCGAGCACCGCGGCCACCTCGGCCAGCGCGATCGTCTCCATGTCCCCACGGTACGGCCCGGATGCTTCGCCCACGGCCGAACCAAGGCGTCACTTTCACGTGAAAGTGACGCCCCGGCGTCAGACGCCCTTGAGGAACTTCGCCGCCAGCTGGACCGCGGGCCCCGAGTCGTTCGAGTTCTCCAGGACGACGGCGAAGGCCACGTTCCCGCGGTAGCCGACGAACCAGCCGGTGGCCTGCTGCCCGTCGCCGAACTGGGCGGTGCCGGTCTTGCCGAACACACTCCCGGCGCCCGCCGCGGCCTTGCCGGTGCCGCTGGTGACCACCGCGCGCATCATCTTGCGCACCTCGCCCAGCACGGACGCGGGCGGCGGCGAGTAGCCCTTGACCACGACGGTGTCGAGGTCGTGCCACAGCTTCGGCGTGATCGCCTTGCCGGAGGCGACCGTCGCGGCCATCATCGCGCCGCCGAGCGCGCTGGCCTGGATCCGGCCCTGGCCGAACCCGTCCTCGACCTGCTCGTCCTTGCTCGCCGCGGGCTCGACCTTGCCGAGCTCGGTCTTGAGGCCCGGGATCTCGTAGTCGGCGTTGAGGCCCAGCTCGTTCGCCGCCTTGACCAGCCCGTCCGCGGGCAGGTTCAGCGAAAGCTGCCCGAACGTGGTGTTGCAGGAGCGCGCGAACGCGGTCTGCAGGTTCGTCGCGCCCAGTTCGAAGCCCTCGTTCTTGACCGTGCGCGTCCCGATCGTCGCGACGCCGGGGCAGTCGACCGGCGAGCCCGCGTTGAGGCCGCTCTGCTGGATCGCCGCGACCGACGTGGCGATCTTGAACGACGAACCGGGCTCGTACAGCCCGTTCAGGGCCTTCGGCGAGTCGCCGGCGGCCGCGTTCTGCGCGACGGCGAGGATGTCGCCCGAGCCGGTGTCGAGGGCGACCAGCATCGCGGACCCCGAATAGCCGTCGACCGCGGCCTGCGCGGACTTCTGCGCGCCCAGGCTCAGGCTCGACGTCAGCGGCTTCGCGCCCTCCTCCGACGCCTTCCCGAACAGCGTCTCCAGGTTCTTGCCGCTGGTGTCCGTGCGGACCACCGCGAATCCGCTGCCCGCCGCGGCCGCGACCTGGCCGGTGAGCGCGGACCGCAGCAGCGGCGCCGGGTTGCCCTCGGCCGGGTGCACGCCGCCGGCGCCGCTGATCAGGAGCGGTTTGCCGTCGCGGTCGGCGACCGCGGTGCTGTCCTGGACGGCGGTGCTGATCACCAGCCGCTGACCCGCTTCGAGCTTCGGGTGCAGCAGTGTCGGCGCCCAGTGCACGAGCCACTTGCCACCGGCCTGGGCCAGCGTGAACGGCACGTCGTAGGACCAGACCTGGCGCTCTTTCAGCGTCCAGGACACGTGGTAGGTCCCGCTGGTCTGTTTCGCCCCGGCGGGCGTCGGCTGCAGCAGGGTCAGCTTCGCGGCCAGCGCGGACGGGCTCAGCGTGTTCCGCGCGTCGCGCAGGGCCACGGCGGCCGCCGCGTTGTCGTCCGTGAGCCGCGCCGCGGCGTCCGGGTTGTTCTCGGCGAAATCCTGCAGGTACTCGGTGATCGCCGAGTTCGGGTCGAGCGCGCCGGGGCTCTCGACGGCTGTCTCCCCCGGTCCCGCGGCCGCTTCGGGTGCGCTCCCGCCGTTCAAGAGGAACAACGCCGCCACCACGACCGCGACCACCCCCAGCGCGCCGCCGATGAGAATGCCGCGTTTTCTGCCTGGACTCATTTCTCGCGTACCCCTCCCCCATGCGCGCCTCCCGCGCGCACAAGGGCCCAGCTTGCCGATTCCCGGCCCTTTCGGGTGGGAAAGCGACCGATTCGTGACCGGCCTCGTGAGTGTTCAGGGCGGTTAGAACCGCCCTGAACACTCACGAGGCTTTCAGGCCTTGGCGACCGAGACAGTCACCTTCGTACCGTCACCGACGGTGCCGGCGAAACCGTCCGCCACCGCCGCGTGGGTCACCGACGTCGCCAGCGTCTCCGAGCCCAGGAACTTCTCGTGCCGCTTCGCCGCTTCGACGACGTCGCCGGGCGCGTCGACGGTCAGCGCGATCCGGTCGGCGACGTCGAGGCCGGCGTCACGGCGGGCCTGCTGCACGACCCGGATCAGGTCGCGGACCAGGCCTTCGGCTGCCAGGTCCGGCGTCACCTCGGTGTCGATGAGGACCAGCCCGGAGCCGCCGGGCAGCTCGGCCGCCGCGCCGCCGCCCTTGGCGACCAGCCGGCGGTCGAACTCGCCCTCCTGCAGTTCGATCCCGGCCGCGACGACCTTGCCGCCCCGCAGCGACCAGTCACCCGCCTTGACGGCCTTGATCACCGTCTGGACGTCCTTGCCCAGCCGGGGCCCGGCGGCGCGGGCGTTCACCGCGACCTCGAACCCGCCGTGCGCGGCGACGTCGGCGGTCAGCTCGACCGCCTTGACGTTCACCTCGTCGCGCAGGATGTCGGCGAAGGCGCCCAGGGACTCGGCGTCCTCGGCCGCCACGACCAGCGACGACAGCGGCAGCCGCACGCGCAGCTTGTTGCTCTTGCGCAGCGACAGCGCCGACGACGCCACCTGCCGGACCCGGTCCATCGCCGTCACCAGCGCCGCGTCCGCGGGCAGGTCGAGCGCGTTCGGCCAGTCGGTCAGGTGCACCGAGCGGCCGCCGGTGAGCCCGCGCCAGACCACCTCGGTGGTCAGCGGCAGCAGCGGCGCCGCGACCCGCGACGTCACCTCCAGCACCGTGTGCAGCGTGTCGATCGCGTCCGCCTCACCCGCCCAGAAGCGGTCCCGGGAACGCCGGACGTACCAGTTCGTCAGCGTCTCCAGGAAGTCCCGGACGGTCTGGCACGCGCCGGCCACGTCGTAGTGGTCCATCGCGGACTCGACGTCGGTGACCAGCTCGTGCGTCTTCGCCAGCACGTACCGGTCGAGGACGTTCGCCGAATCCGTGCGCCACTTGCCTTCCACGCCCTCGGCGTTCGCGTACAGCGCGAGGAAGTAGTACGAGTTCCACAGCGGCAGCACGGCTTGGCGGACGGCGTCGCGGATGCCCTTGTCGGTGACGACCAGGTTGCCGCCGCGCAGGATCGGGCTCGCCATCAGGTACCAGCGCATGGCGTCGGAGCCGTCGCGCTCGAACACCTCGTTGACGTCCGGGTAGTTGCGCAGCGACTTGGACATCTTCGCGCCGTCCGAGCCCAGCACGATGCCGTGCGAGACGCAGGTGCGGAACGCCGGCCGGTCGAACAGCGCCGTCGCGAGCACGTGCAGCAGGTAGAACCAGCCGCGGGTCTGGCCGATGTACTCGACGATGAAGTCGCTCGGGTAGTGGTGCTCGAACCAGTCGGCGTTCTCGAACGGGTAATGCACCTGGGCGTAGGGCATCGAGCCCGAGTCGAACCAGACGTCGAGGACGTCCGGGACGCGGCGCATGGTCGAGTTCCCGGTCGGGTCGTCCGGGTTCGGCCGGGTCAGCTCGTCGATGTAGGGCCGGTGCAGGTTGTCCAGCCGCACGCCGAAGTCGGCCTCCAGCTGGTCGAGCGAGCCGTAGACGTCGGTGCGCGGGTACGCCGGGTCGTCGGACTGCCACACCGGGATCGGCGTGCCCCAGTAGCGGTTGCGCGAGACCGACCAGTCGCGCGCGTTCTCCAGCCACTTGCCGAACTGGCCGTCCTTGACGTTCTCCGGGTACCAGGTGATCTGCTGGTTCAGCTCGACCATCCGGTCCTTGAACTGCGTCACCGCGACGAACCACGACGACACCGCGCGGTAGATCAGCGGGTTGCGGCAGCGCCAGCAGTGCGGGTAGGAGTGGTCGTAGGTCTCGTGCCGCAACAGCACGGAACCCTGCTGCCCGGCCGATCCCGTGCCGGTCTTGAGGTCGCGGACGATGTTCGGGTTGGCGTCGAACACCTGCTGCCCGGCGTAGTCGGGCACGGTGTCGTCGAACTTGCCGTGCGCGTCGACCGGCGTGACCGGCGGGATCCCGGCGGCGTCGGTGACGGCCTTGTCCTCTTCACCGTAGGCGGGCGCGATGTGCACGACGCCGGTGCCGTCGTCGGTGGTGACGTAGTCGGCCGACAGCACGCGGTGCGCGTTCTCGGTGCCGGTGAAGTACGGGAACGGTGGTGCGTAACGGTTCCCGAGCAGCTGCGCGCCGGTGTAGCGCGCGACGACGGCCGGCTCTTCGCCGAGTTCACGCGCGTACGCGGCGACGCGCGCTTCGGCGAGCAGGAACCGCTTGCCGGGGAGGTTCTCGCTCTCGACGACGACGTAGTCCACCTCGGGGTGCACGGCCGTGGCGAGGTTGGACGGCAGCGTCCACGGCGTGGTCGTCCAGATCAGCAGGTAGGTGCCGTCGAGCTCGTTGTCGTTGCCCTCCATGCGGAACCCGACGGTGACGGCCGGGTCCTGGCGGTTGCGGTAGACGTCGGCGTCCATGCCCAGCTCGTGGTTGGACAGCGGCGTCGCGTCGCGCCAGCAGTAGGGCAGGACGCGGTAGCCCTCGTAGACGAGTCCCTTGTCCCACAGGCGTTTGAACGCCCACAGCACGGACTCCATGTAGGTGACGTCGAGCGTCTTGTAGTCGTTGTCGAAGTCGACCCAGCGCGCCTGGCGGGTGACGTACTCGCGCCACTCGTCGGTGTAGCGCAGCACGGACTCGCGCGAAGCCTCGTTGAACTTCGCGATGCCCATCTCTTCGATCTCGGACGTCTCGGTGATGCCGAGCTGGCGCATCGCCTCGAGCTCGGCGGGCAGGCCGTGGGTGTCCCAGCCGAAGCGGCGCTCGACCTTGCGGCCCTTCATCGTCTGGTAGCGCGGCACCAGGTCCTTGACGTACCCGGTGAGCAGGTGGCCGTAGTGCGGCAGGCCGTTGGCGAACGGCGGACCGTCGTAGAAGACGTACTCGTTGTCGCCGTGCTCGCCGGCGGGGCGCGCGTCGATGGACGCCTGGAACGTCCGGTCGCTCTCCCAGTAGGCGAGGACCTGGGTCTCCAGCTCGGGGAAGGACGGCTGCGACGGGACTCCCGCGCTGTCGTCGAGCTTGGCCTGGGGGTACATCCGGGTGCTCCTCGGTTCGTCGCTCGCGTACGGACGACCGGCTCCCGGTCACCCACACGGGGACGAGACGCCTTCCGGCGTTCCGCGGTACCACCCCGCTTGCCCGGCGGTGGAGCTGCCGGGCCGCTCGTTCCACGGCTGTCACGGGCCGCACCCGTCCGGTTCTACTGCGAGCGGTGAGGCTCGGTTCTTCCGGAAGCTCCCCGGTGATGGCCGGATCGACGCTGTGCTGATACCAGGTTAACGGCCCCGCGCAACCGTGTTGTCACGAGGGGCACCACCGGAAATGGCAGCGCCTTCGCGGGCGCGTCCCCGTGGGCGTCGCCGGGCCGGTCCGCGGACGCGATCCGGGCTTGGTTCGACGAGCTGTACCCGGAGCCCGCTGGTGGCGGCAGCGCATCACAGCCCCCGAAGCCGCGTCGCGAGACCTCGAGCGGGCCGCGCTCGAAGTTGTCGTGCACCGGACGGCGGCGCTCACTTCGGCGTGGTCTAGCGGTGGGCGGCCACCAGGGTCTCGTCGGGGCCGCAGCGGGCGCAGGGGGTGAAGCCGAGCTGGCGGGCTTCGCCGATGCCGATGGGGATCGTGTCGCGGATGCCGACCCAGGCGCAGACCCGGAGGTGGTAGCGGGGGTGCTCGTCGACGACGAAGACCTCGTCGTCCAGGTCGGCCAGCAACGCGATGTCGGCGGCCGACGTCGATTCCTCACCGGGCTCGGCGTCGTCGGCCGGCGCGGGTTCCTCTTTCGCGGCGGAGCCGGCGGAGGCGGCCGAAGCGGCCGATGCCCCGGAAGGCTCTTCAGCGGGTTTTTCGGCGGGCTCTTCGACGACGTCGGGTTCGGGCGTGTCGGCCGGATCGCCCAGCTCACCGGCGGCCGGGATCAGGACGGTTTGTTCTTCTTCGGCCGGGTTTTCGGCCGGTTTCTCCGGCTCCGTGAACAGGCCCGGCTTCGTGTCGGCCGCCGGTTCCGACGGCTCGGCCGGCTCCACGGGTTCGGCACGCTCGACAGTGGGCGCGGCGGCGCGCCGTCGACGGCGCAGCCAGTCGGCGACGAGCATCACCCCGGCGAGCACCGAGAGGCCGATGGAAACCCACGCCCACAGCGAAGAAGCCGTGATGAGCGCGGTGACGAGCAACCCCAGAGCCGCCAGTACCAGTACCAGCACGATGTAGAGCACGCTGAATTACAACATGAACGCGGCCGGATCGGTCCACGACCCGCCCCACGTGCGGTACCGGATCGACTCCGAACCGTGGCAAAACCCCGCCGTACGCCGCGACAACGGCCGGCGCCGGCGGGGTCTTCCCGGAGAAATCAGCCCGCTTCGGCCCGGGGGCCGAACGAGTAGCCCTGGCCGCCGCTCGACGATCCGGACGACTGCCCGGAGTTCGAGGACGCCGAGGCCGGAGCCGCGGAGCCACGGTCGTCGAGCTCGCGCAGCTGGGACTCGAGGAACCCGCGCAACCTCGTGCGGTACTCCCGCTCGATGGTGCGCAGCTCTTCGATCTTCTTGCCCAGCCCGCCCTTCTCGGAGTTCAGGCTGTTCATCGTCTCGGTGTACTTGCGCTGCGACTCGCGCTCCAGCGTGGTGGCCTTGTCGCGCGCCTGGCGCTCCAACGTCTCCGCCCGGGTCCGCGCGTCGTTCAGCATCGTGTCGACGCGCGTGCGCGCCTCGTTGACCATCGAGTCGGACTTCGCCCGGGCGTCCGAGAGCAGCTGCTCGGACTTGGTGCGAGCCTCGGCCAGCATCCCGTCGGACTCGGTCTTCGCCTCGGCGGTCAGCCGGTCGGCCATCTCCTGGGCGAGCCCGAGGACCTTGGCCGCCTGCACGTTCGGCTCGCCGCTGTCGCCCACCATCGAGTGGGCCTGCGTCTGCTCCATCGCGGACGCCGGCGGCGGCACCGGCGCGAGACGCCGGGACGGCTCTTCGCGCACCGGGGGCGCGGATTTGGCGCTGTCGAGCTCGCTACGAGTCGATTCGAGCTCGGCGTCGAGCTGCTCCATCTGCTGGCGCAGCTCGTTGTTGTCCTCGATCAAGCGGGCCAGCTCGGTCTCCACCAAGTCGAGGAACGCGTCCACCTCGTCCTCGTTGTAGCCCCTCTTGCCGATGGGCGGCTTGCTGAACGCGACGTTATGCACGTCAGCGGGGGTCAACGACATCAGATCACCTCACGCACTCCATGGCCTGCAGGGTCCACCCAAGTCTCCCCGATCAACTTGGAGTCGCCAGTTGCATCGCGAAGAACACAACCAACAGCAGCACCATAATCGATAAGTCCAGTCCGACGCCGCCGATCCGCACCATCGGGATGATTCGCCTGAACAGGCGAACCGGCGGGTCCGTCACTGTGTAGATGGTCTCGAGCGTCACCGCAACCCCTCCGGCCGGGTGCCACTCCCGTGCAAAGGTGCGGACGAGTTCGACCACGATACGTGCCGTCAGCAACAGCCAAAACGCGAACAGCACGTACCAGACGACCAGCCACACAGCTTCCACGTACCTACTCTAACCGGGCGTCCTCGCAGAAGACGCAGTTGAGGGGGTCGACGCGGCATCGGGTCGACAAAATCACGTTTCCTTGCGCTCAGCGGTCCGCGCGACTTCAGCCGCGCAGAAACAATCCGCCCTCGGCAATCCGCCGGCGGTCTTCGGCGGTCACGTCCACATCGGGCGGTGAGAGAAGGAACACCTTGTTGGTGACCTTGTCCATCGACCCGCGCAGCGCGAAAGCGAGCCCCGCGGCGAAGTCCACGAGCCGCTTGGCGTCCGCGTTGTCCATCTCGGTGAGGTTCATGATCACCGGGATGCCCTCGCGGTAGTGCTCGCCGATGGCGCGCGCTTCCGCGTAGCTGGTCGGGTGCAGCGTCGTGATCCGGCTCAACGGGTCACGCACCGGCTGGCGCACGACCGGCTCGGTGACCGGTCGCAGACGGGCCACGGGCTCCGGCTGCCGGTCCATGGCCAGCGCGCCGTGGACCGCGGGTTCCGACCCGGCCACGGAGCGTGAACGGCTGCGGCTGGCAGGCTCGTCGTACGTGTCCTCGGTGTCGCGGTACCGTGAGCGCGACCGAGGAGCGGGCTCCTCGTAGGAGTCGTACTCGTCGTCCGCGTAACCGCGCCGATAATCGTCCTCGACGTCGTAACCGTCGTCGTCAGCGGGCACCATCCCGAAGTAGGCCTTCAGCTTCTGCAGCGCGCTCATGCCTCTCCCTAGCCCTAGCCGCTCCCGCACCAACGCTTCTCCACGCCGTCAGTGCCCCGTATGGACGACCACTAAACGTGACCGGCACACGAGCTCCCTACGGCGAGGCTAAACCGCGTCCACCGAGCAGCGCGGTTCCGACACGCACACATGTTGAGCCGTGCGTGATCGCCTGCTCGAGATCATGGCTCATCCCGGCGGAGACTTCTGCGGCATTCGGGTGATCTTTTCGGAGTGTCTCCCCCGCGCGGGCGAGCCGTTCGAAGGCCGCCGAGGGATCGGCCCCGAGCGGCGCGACGGCCATCAGGCCGCGAAGCCGCAGTTCACCCGTGTGAGCTACGTGTTCGGCGAGCGCGCCGAGCTCGCCGAGCGGGCAGCCGCCGCGCTCGGTGTCGTCGTCGAGGCTCGCCTGGATGAGGACGTCGAGGGGTTCCTCACGTTCTCCGCCGTAACGCGCGGTGTGCACGGCCTTCGCGAGCGCGTCGGCGAGCCGGGCCGAGTCGAGCGACTGCACTTCGTGCGCCCACCCCACCACGGACCGTGCCTTGTTCCGCTGCAGCCGGCCGACCATGTGCCACCGCAGCGCGGACCCGGGACGCAGCTCCGCGACTTCGGCCGCCTTCGGCCCGGCTTCCTGGTCGCGGTTCTCCCCGACGTGGGTGACGCCGAGATCGGCGAGCAGCGCGGCGTCCGACGCCGGGAAGGTCTTGGTGACGGCGATCAGCTGGACCTCGTCGCGGGCCCGGCCGGCCGCGCGGCACGCGGCGGCGATCCGCGCCTCGACGTCGGCCAGGTTCGCGGCCAGCTCGGCGCGCCGGTCGGTCATGCTTCGACCCAGGTGATACCGGCGATGCGCCCGGTCGTCCCGTCGCGCCGGTAGCTGAAGAGCGTCTTGTCCTCGTTGGTGCACCGCGGGTCGACGCCGATCTTGCCGACGCCCAGGTCGGCGAGCTGGCGCCACAACCCGGCGCGCAGATCGAGCCCGGGGGTGCCCTTGCGGGTCTTGCAGGCGCTGCCGGGAACGTGCTTCTCGACGTCGGCGGCCATCGCGGCCGGCACCTCGTAGCAGTCGCCGCAGATCGCCGGGCCGAGCAGCGCCTCGATCCGGGACGGCTCGGCACCCGCCTCCCGCATGGCCGCCACCGCGGCCGGGACGACGCCGACCCGGGTGCCGACCCGGCCCGCGTGCACCGCCGAGACGACGCCGGCCTCGGCGTCGGCCAGCAGGATCGGAACGCAGTCGGCGACGAGCACCACCAGCGCGACACCCGGCGTCGCGGTCACCAGCGCGTCGGTCGCCTCGGCGGCCCGGGTCTCCGAGCCGTCCACAGTGGTCGCCATGCGGCCGTGGACCTGTTCCATCCAGGCCAGCTTGTCCTCGGCCAGGCCCAGCTCGGCGGCGAGCCGCTTGCGGTTGGCGTAGACGTCGCCCTCGTCGTCGCCGACGTGGTCCCCCAGGTTGAACGTGTCGTAGGGCGGCCGCGACGCGCCGCCGGCCCTGGTCGTCACCACTCGCCGAACCCGCATGCCCTCATCCTCCCAAACGCCGTGAAGGCCACCTTGAGGGACTCCGAGTCCCTCAAGGTGGCCTTCACGGACCACAGTGCTTTTGGTCAGCGCCGCATGAACGGCGGCACGTCGACCTCGTCGTCCGACGGGTCGTCGTGCACCGGCATGGCGCGCCCGGGCAGGCTGCCCTGGGTCGCGTTGGAGCCCATCGGCGAGTAGCCGCGCGAACCGCCGCCGGGCTGCGGGAGCCCGCCGGTGTTCTGGCCGGACGCCGACGGCAGCGGCGTGTGCGACCGCGGCGGCGCGACCGGGTAGCCCGAACCCGAAGCGGACGGCACCGGGGTGGCCCCCGACGGCGGCCCCTGCTGGTTCGAGACCTGCCCGGCCGAAGCCGACGCCGTGCCCGAGCCCTGGCGCGAGCCGGAGCCGAAGGTCGACGGGTCGAGCTTCTTGTGGGTCGGCGCGCCGGCGTCGAAGCCGGCCGCGATCACCGTGACGCGCACCTCGTCGCCGAGCGAGTCGTCGATGATCGTGCCGAAGATGATGTTGGCGTCCGGGTGCGCGGACTCCTGCACCAGCGACGCCGCCTCGTTGATTTCGAACAGGCCCAGATCCGAACCACCCGCGATCGAAAGCAGTGCGCCGTGCGCACCATCCATGGAGGCTTCGAGGAGCGGCGAGTTGATCGCCTTCTCCGCCGCCTGGATGGCTCTGCCTTCACCGCGTGCGCTCCCTATACCCATCAGGGCGGAGCCCGCGCCGGACATGACGCTCTTGACGTCGGCGAAGTCGAGGTTGATCAGGCCCGGGGTGGTGATCAGGTCGGTGATGCCCTGGACACCGGAGAGCAGCACCTCGTCCGCGGAGCGGAACGCGTCCATCAGCGAGACGCCGATGTCGCCGAGCTGCAGCAGCCGGTCGTTCGGGATCACGATGAGGGTGTCGCACTCGTTGCGCAGCGACTGGATGCCGTCTTCGGCCTGCTTGCCGCGGCGCTTGCCCTCGAAGGTGAACGGGCGCGTCACGACGCCGATGGTCAGCGCGCCCAGCTTGCGGGCGATCTGCGCCACGACCGGGGCGCCACCGGTGCCGGTGCCGCCGCCTTCGCCGGCCGTCACGAACACCATGTCGGCGCCCTTGATGACCTCTTCGATCTCTTCACGGTGGTCTTCGGCGGCCTTCTGGCCGACCTCGGGGGCGGCGCCCGCGCCGAGGCCACGGGTCAGCTCGCGGCCGATGTCCAGCTTGACGTCGGCGTCGGACATGAGCAGTGCTTGGGCGTCGGTGTTCACCGCGATGAACTCGACACCCTTGAGGCCGACCTCGATCATGCGGTTCACGGCGTTCACGCCGCCACCGCCGATGCCGACCACCTTGATCACCGCAAGGTAGTTGTGCGGGGGCGTCATCGAAGTCCGCCTTCCTGATCGTTGTGCCCGTACAGCCCGCCGGCCGGTGATCAACTCTCAACCTAAACCCCAGATTGAGAGTTATGTCAACCGCCGACGTTAGGCAGGACGGTAGGCACCAGGCACGCTCTAATCCAGTAGGCACGCCGTGTGTCGCAAAGGTGTTTTGCCACAACACGTTCGTGCGCGCAAGAGCGAGGAGCCGGAAACGGCCCCCGCACCCGGTCTGCTATAGCCGGAAATCAGGCAGGCGCGGGCATGCTCATGAGGACGTCCGTGGGCGCCCCGCTGGGCGATCCACCGGCCTGCTCGAGGCTCACCGCGACCTTGTCGGCGCTGCCCACGCCGTCCGCCACGACCAGCCCGCTGTCGGTCGCGATCACGCCGGCCGAACGCGGCGCTTCGGTGCCGGTGAGCAGCCAGGCCTGGTAGACCTTCCCGCCCGGCTGCGCCGGCAGGCCGGCGTCCATCACCATCAGGCGGTTCTGGGAACGGGACAGCACGACCGTCACCCCGCCGCCGGTCGGCGCCTCGCCGTGGCCGGTCTTCGCGTCCGGCGCCGCCAGCAGGTCGGCCACCGGCGCGTACCGCGCCCGGGCCTGGTCGAGCTGCGTCTGCGCGGTCTGCAGCTCCTGCTGCTGGGTCAGCGCGATCCCGCCGAACACCCCGCCCGCGGCGAGCCCGACGACGGCCGCCGCGGCCGTCACGAGCACCGCCCAGCGCGGGGCGCGTCCCGACCGGCGGTGCCGTTCGGGCGAGCCGGGCCGGGTGCGCGGCGGCAGCTGGCGGGTCGCGTGCATGGCCACCATGACGCGGTCCTTGAACTCCGGCGGCGGCTCTTCGGCCATCGCCACGCCGAGCCGGGCCGCGGTCGCGCGCAGCTCGGCGACCTCTTTCGCGCACGAGTCGCACTGCTCGAGGTGGCGCGAGAACTCCGCCCGCTCGATGTCCGACACGGCGTCGAGCGCGAACGCACCCGCCAGCGTGTGCATCTCCGGTGTGCTCACGCGGTCACCCCCAAGCAGTCCCGCAGGCGGATCAGGCCGTCCCGCAACCGCGTCTTGATGGTTCCTTGCGGCGTCGAGAGCACTTCGGCCACCTCGCGATAGGTGTAGCCCTGGTAGTAGGCCAGCAGCACGGACTCGCGCTGCAGGTCGGTCAGGGAGGACAGGCACCGGCGGACCTGGGAGCGTTCCAGGCGCGCGGTCACGGACTCGGCGACCTCGTCGAACGGGCGGCCGCGGGCGGCTTCGAAGGTCGCCTTCTGCTCGCGCTCGGTGCTGGCGCGCGCCGAGCGGACGCGGTCGACGGCGCGGCGGTGGGCCAGCGTCATCGCCCAGTTCAGCGCGGAGCCCTTCTCGGGCGAGTAGCGCGTCGCGGTGCGCCAGAGCTCGACGAGCACCTCCTGCGCGACCTCTTCGGACTGCGCGGAGTCGCGCACGATCCGGCGGACGAGCCCGAAGATCGGCCCGGAGAACTGGTCGTAGAGCAGCTCGAACGCCCGCTCGTCGCCCTTGGCGACGCGCACCATCAGCTCCTCGGCGCCGGGCTCCGGGTCCGCGGGATCCTCCGGGGGCACGGGAGCCATGTGGCGCTGGCGGGCCGCCTCATCCATGCAGGTGTCCTCCGGCGTTCTGCGGGGTGCGCGGGACGACCGGCGCCTTCCGCAGCCACAGGGCGATGCCGTGACGGCGGATCAGCGCGGACACCCGCTGCGGCAGCAGGGGCCGGGCCAGGACGAGCCGGGCCAGCCACCGCGGGTTCGCCGGGCGGCGAACTCCCCGAAGCGTAGCGACCAGGGGCGTGGTGCCCCCGCGGCGCAACGCCACCGTGAGGTCGAGCAACGCTTCCGGGTGGGGCAGGCGCATCCGGTACTCGCCGTCCATCTCCTGGAACGGCGAGACGTAGAACTCCTTCTCCGCGCGGGCGAGCCCGGCCTCGTCCGGGTGCAGCAGGTAGGCGTGGCGGCCGCCGTAGGTGTTGTGCACCTCGGCGACGACGCACTCGAGCCGCCCCTCCGGGCCGTGGCACCAGTAGACGCTGATCGGGTTGAACACGTACCCGAGCACGCGCGCCGCGGCCAGCATCACGACCTTGCCGCCGCGCAGGTCCACCCCGCGCTCCGCGAGCCACCCGTCGAGCTTCTCCCGGATCCCCCGCTCGTCGCCGGCGACGAAGTGGTCGCGGCGGTCGAAGCCGGCGAACGGGCGCGCCCACCACGGCAGCCGCGGCGGCGCGTCGAGGTCGACCAGCCACAGGTACACCCGGTGGGCGAACGCGTGCGGCGGGTCGATCCGCCGCACGTGCGCGACGGTGGCGTCGTAGAGCGCGGTCGTCACCAGGTGACTCCCAGGCTTTCGGCGGCCCGCGCCCCGGAGGAGCAGCCGTCTTCGTGGAAGCCCCAGCCGTGGTAGGCACCGGCGTAGGCGAAGACGCCGTCGTTCAGCTCGGGCAGCCGGCGTTGCGCGGCAACGGCTTCCGGCGTGTACACCGGGTGCTCGTAGCGCATCTTGGCCACCAGCCCGTCCGTGCCCGTGCCTTCGCCGGGGTTGAGCGTGACGACGTACCCGGTCGGCTCGTCCAGCCGCATCAGGCGGTTCATGTCGTAGCTGACCTGGACCGCGCCGGTCGGCGCGCCGCATTCGGGAGCGCGGTAGTTCCAGCCCGCGCGGGCGTCGGCCAGCGACGGCAGCACGCTGGTGTCGGTGTGCAGCCAGGCCTCGTTCTCCGAGTAGCGGAACGCGCCGAGGACGTCGCGTTCGGCGCCGGACGGGTTGGCCAGCAAGGAAAGCGCCTGGTCGGCGTGCGTCGCGATGACGACCCGGTCGACGCGGTGCGGGGTGTCGGCGTCGTCGCGGATTTCCACACCGCCGCCCGCGGTCCGCAGCACCGACCGGACGGGCGTCGACAGGTGCACGGCGGTGAGCTGCTTGGCCGCGCGTTCGACGTATTCGCGCGAGCCGCCGACGACGGTCCGCCAGGCCGGCGAGTTCTTGACGCTCAGCATGCCGTGGTTGCGGAGGAACTCGAACAGGTAGCGCGCCGGGTACCGCAGGGTGTCGCTGCGGTCGGCGGACCAGACCGTCGAGACCACCGGCAGCATGAAGTGGTCGACGAAGTAGCGGGAGTAGCCGCCGATGGCGAGGAACGCGCCGAGGGTGACGTCACCCGCGTCCTGGGCGTCCAGCAGCCGCTTCGCGTGCCGGTGGAACCGCTTCACCTCGGCGAGCATGCGGAGGTAGCGGGGGCGGGCGAGGTTGCCGCGCTGGGCGAACAGCCCCGGCAGCCCCTTCGCGCCGGCGTACTGCAGGCCGCAGCCGTCGCAGCGGATGCTCATCGACATCTCGGTGTCGCGGGTGCGCACGCCGAGCTCGCCGAACAGCTTCAGCAGCGTCGGGTAGGTGCGCTCGTTGTGCACGATGAAGCCGGAGTCCACGCCGATGGTGCCACCGTGGGCGCTGGGCACGTCGTGGGTGTGCGCGTGCCCGCCCAGCCGGTCGTCGGCCTCGAACAGCAGGACCTCGTGTTTGCGTTGCAGCAGGTAGGCAGCAGTCAGTCCGGCCACCCCGCTGCCGATGACGGCGATGCGTTCTCCCGTGATCTCCACACCGGTAGTTCGCCGCCGGCGCGGACGTGGATTGGATGAGCGCGGCACCAATCCACCACGCAGCAGGGAGCGAATCCCGGTCATGCCGAACAGCACCGCGCACCGCCTCGCCTCGTTCGCCGAAAAGCTCCTCGGCGGGCAGCTCCCCATCGGCCTCCGGACGTGGGACGGAACCCGCGCCGGACCAGTGGACGCGCCCACCGTGGTGCTGCGCAACCGCCGTGCCCTCCGCCGCCTGCTCTTCGCGCCGGGTGAGCTGGGTCTCGCCCGCGCCTACGTCACGGGTGATCTCGACGTCGAAGGCGATCTCGCCGACGGCTTCCGCCGGATCTGGTCCCTCACCCGCGCGGGTGAGCTCAAGCGGGTGAAGCTGGGTCCCCGCGACTGGGCGGAAGCCGCCAAGCTCGCCGGCTCGCTCGGCGTCGTCGGCCTCCCGCCGAAGCCGCCCGTCGAGGAGGCCCGGCTGACCGGGAAGCTGCACAGCCTGCTGCGCGACAAGTCCGCCATCGCCCACCACTACGACCTGGGCAACGCCTTCTACCAGCTGCTGCTGGACGACTCGATGGCCTACTCCAGCGCGTACTTCACCTCCGACGAGCCGGGGTACGGCCTGGCCGAGGCGCAGTCCGACAAGCTGGAGATGATCTGCCGCAAGCTGGGCCTGCGCCCGGGCATGCGGCTGCTCGACGTCGGCTGCGGCTGGGGCTCGCTGCTGGTCCACGCGGCCAAGCACCACGGCGTGCACGCCGTCGGCATCACGCTCTCGGCCGAGCAGCTGCAGCACATCCGCGGCCGGCTCGCCCAGCACGACCTCGAAGACCGCGTCGAGGTCCGGCGCCAGGACTACCGGGAGCTGCCGGACGCGCCGTTCGACGCGGTCGCGTCGATCGAGATGGGCGAGCACGTCGGGGAGATCAACTACCCCACCTACACCGCGACGCTGCACAAGATGGTCAAGCCCGGCGGGCGCGTGCTGATCCAGCAGATGTCCCGCGGCACCGTCGCCCCCGGCGGCGGCGCGTTCATCGAGCGCTACATCGCGCCCGACATGACCATGCGCCCGGTCGGCCGGACCGTCGAACACCTCGAATCCGCCGGGCTCGAAGTCCGCGACGTCCACGCGATGCGCGAGCACTACGTGTGGACAGTCCGGGCCTGGGCCGAGACCCTGGAGCGGAACTGGGCCGACGTCGTCGCGCTCATCGGGGAGACCGGCGCGCGGGTCTGGCGCCTGTACCTGGTGGGCGGGGCGCTGGCGTTCGAGGAGAACCGGATGGGTGTGGACCAGATCCTGAGTGTGCGACCGGACGTGAACGGCGTCAGCGGCATGCCGGCGACCCGGGAGTGGAACTGATGCCCCTGGGAGGCACGCTGCTGGTCACCGCCGGCGTCACGATCGTGGCGGTGGTGCTGACCTTCGGGATCGCGCGGGCGCGCAAGCGCTACGACACGATCGACACGTTCTGGGGACTCGGCTTCGCGATCGTCGCGCTGGCCGCGTTCCCGTTCGGCGACGGGCCGCCGTCGCTGCGGCTGGTGGTGACGGCGCTGACCGTCGTCTGGGGTGTGCGGCTGTCGGCGCACCTGCACCTGCGCAACCACAAGCTGCCGGAGGACCCGCGGTACGTGCGGATGGCCGAGCGGTCCGGTCCGGCGAAGATGTTCGTGCGCGTCTACCTGGTGCAGGCCGCGGTGCTGTACTTCGTGTCACTGCCGGTGCAGTTCGCGCAGTACGGCACCGGGATCGGCGTGCTGGGCTGGCTCGGTGTCGCCGTGTGGCTGGTCGGGTTCGGCTTCGAGACGGCAGGCGACGACCAGCTGCGCCGCTTCAAGGCCGACCCGGCGAACAAGGGCAAGGTGCTCGACACCGGGCTCTGGCGCTACACCCGGCACCCGAACTACTTCGGCGACGCGTGCGTCTGGTGGGGCCTCTACCTGCTGGCGTGCTCGACCTGGCCGGGCGCGCTGACCGTCCTCTCCCCCATCGCGATGACCTACACCCTGGCGAAGGGCACCGGGAAGCCGTTGCTGGAGAAGGGCATGGCCCGCACGCGCCCGGCGTACGCGCACTACGTGGAACGCACCAGCGGGTTCTTCCCCCTGCCGCCCAAGCGCGTCACTCCCCGGTGAGCCCGTCGGTCAGCTCGCGCAGCACGTCGAGGTGGCCGACGTGCCGGGCCGTCTCCTCGATCATGTGCGCGACGACCCAGCGGACGTTGAACGTCTCGGCCTTGTGCGTCACCTCGTCGGCGAGGTCGTGCTTCGCGACGATCTCGCGGCTGCGCACGCACTGGGCCTCGTAGGCGGCGAGCAGCTGCTCCACCGTCGCCTCGGGCGGGACCCGGAACTCCGCGTCCGGGTCCTGCTCCAGCTTCTCCTCCCAGGTGTCCGGTTCGCCGTCGACGACCACGGCGAACCAGAACCACTCGTTGAGCGTGAGGTGCGCGACCAGGCCGGCGACGGTCGTCAGCTCGCTCGGCAGGTGGACCTGCCGGGCCTGGTCGAGGCTCAGCCCGCCGCTCTTCCAGGCGACGGTGGCGCGGTGGTAGTCGAGCAGGCTGGTGAGGATCTCCCGCTCGCCGCCGGTGAGCGGGATCTTCGGGCGGTCCGGTCGTTCGGTCATGCTCCGGACTCTGCCAGACGGGTCCGACACTTTTCCGCGCCTAATACCTTGCACACGATGTAATCGTGGGCTAGGTTTGCGGACGTGCCGGATGAGTTCCTGTTGGACGAGCAAGCCTGCTTCGCGCTGTATGCGGCGCACCGGGCGGTGACGGACACGTACCGTCCCCTGCTCGCCGAACTCGGCCTCACGTACCCGCAGTACCTGGTGCTGCTGGTGCTGTGGGAGTCCGACGACCGGCCGGTCAAGGAGATCGGCGAGCGGTTGCACCTGGACTACGGCACGCTTTCCCCGCTGCTCAAACGACTCGAGGCCAACGGACTGGTGACGCGGACACGCTTGCCCGCCGACGAACGCACCGTGGTGGTCGGCCTGACCGGGGAGGGCCGGTCGATGCGCGAGCGCGCCACCGGCATCCCCCCGGCCATCGGCTGCGCACTGGGCCTCGAAGACACCGAGCGACGAACCCTGATCGACACCCTGCGGCGGCTGACGGCGTCGGCCGCCGCGTACCCACCTGGAGGCACAAATGCCCAGCCGTGACGCGACCACCCACTGGACCGGCGGACTGCAGAAGGGGAAGGGCGAGGTCACGCTGGACTCGTCCAACGCCGGCACGTTCTCCGTCTCGTTCCCGACCCGCGCGGGCAACCCGGACGGCCAGACGAGCCCCGAAGAGCTCATCGCCGCGGCGCACTCGTCGTGCCTCGCGATGAACCTGTCGGGCGTCCTGGAGGCCGAGAAGCTGACGGCCGACTCGATCGACGTGAGCGCGGAGGTCACCCTCGGCCCGGCCGCCGGCGGCGGCTTCGAGATCAGCGGCATCGCGATCACCCTGCGCGCGGCGCTGCCCGGCGTGAGCGCGGAGAAGTTCGCGGAGTACGCGGAGACGGCCGAGAAGACGTGCCCGGTGTCGAAGGCCCTCGCGGGCACGACGATCACCCTGGACGCGGCGCTGGTCTGAGGTTTCCCGGCTTCGCAGATCCGTGCATGGCACATCGAGGGACTCCGAGTCCCTCGATGTGCCATTCACGGCTTTGAGCATCAGCGGGAGAACCGGGCCAGGCGACCGCTCAACGTAGCGCCTTGGCTCGATAAGTCGACTTCTTCGCCTGGTTCCCGCAGACGTCCATCGAGCACCACCGCCGCGTCCCGGGCCGGGACGTGTCCAGGAACAACGCGCCGCACCGCGCACCCGCACAGTTCCGGACCCGGGAGAACGCCGGCGACGTCACCAGATCGAGCGCGTCCCGGGCCAGCAGTGAGAACATGGCCGACACCGGATCGTCGGCGCGCCAACGGAGTTCGCCCGACGGTGCCAGCGAGGGCGCCGGGACCGGTGCGGACGCGAAGCGGTTCAGACGCTGTCGCGTCGCCGGGCGGCACGAGCCCACGCCGTCCGACACCAGTTCGTGGATCGCCTCGCGCAACACCCGCGACTCGTGGGCCGACGCGTCCGACGGGAGCGCCTCTCCGAACTTGCCGAACTCCTCGATCCACGCGCGCAGGGAAGCGCCGTCCGGGAGTTCCTCCGTGGCCTCGGATGTGCCGCGATACCGCAGCGTGCGCACGAAATCCAGGCACAGCCTGCCCGCGCCCGACCGGAACCGCTCTGTCATGCACGTCACCATACCTCGGGAACCGGTTTGACTGGTACCGTCCGGGAACCGATCAAGCCGGTTCCCGAGGGGTGGAGATGACCGAGACGAAGCCGCGGCAACAGGCGCCGCCCGGCTGGCTCGTGCTGCTGCTGGCCGTCTCCTGTGGACTGACGGTCGCCAACCTGTACTACGCCCAGCCGCTGCTCGCCGAGCTGCGGCACACCTTCGGCGTCGGCGAGGCCGCCGCCGGCGGGATCGTCACCGCGACGCAGATCGGGTACGCCGCGGGCATGCTCCTGCTCGTCCCGCTCGGCGACCGGCTGGAGAACCGCACGCTCGTCTCGAGCCTGCTCGCCGTCACCTGCGCGGGCCTGGTCGTCACCGGCTTCGCGCCCGGGTTCGCCGTGCTGCTGCTGGCTTCCCTGCTCGTCGGGGCGACGTCGGTGGTCGTGCAGATCCTCATCCCGTTCGCCGCCGACCTGGCCCCCGACGCCATCCGCGGGCGGATCGTCGGGCGCGTGGTGAGCGGGCTGGTGTTCGGCATCCTGCTTTCGCGCGTGGTGGCCAGCCTGCTCGCGGAGATCACCAGCTGGCGGGTGGTGTTCCTCGTGTCCGCCGTGGCGATGGCCGTGCTCGCCGTCGTGCTGCGGTTCAGCCTGCCGAAGCGGGCCCCCAAGACCGATATCGGTTACGGGCACCTGATCCGCTCGACCCTGGCGATGGCGAAGAAGCACCCCGCGCTGCGCCACCGCGCGCTCTACCAGTCGGCGATGTACGGCGCGTTCAGCGCCTTCTGGACGACGATCGCGTTCGTGCTGACGGCTCCGCCGTTCAACTACTCCCAGCTGGGCGTCGGGCTGTTCGCCCTCGCCGGGGCGGGCGGCGCGCTGATCGCCCCGCTCGCCGGGCGCTGGGCCGACCACGGGCACGGCCGCCGGCTCACCACGATCGCGTTCGTCGTCTGCGCGGCGGCCTTCGCCCTCGCCGGGTTCGGCGCGCACAGCGTCATCCTGCTGGCGATCGCCGCGATCGCGATCGACGCCTCGGTGCAGGCCACCCTCGTGGTCGGCCAGCACACGATCTACCAGCTCGACCCGTCGGCGCGCGCCCGGATCAACAGCATCTACCTGGCGACGTTCTTCGTCGGCGGCGCGATCGGCTCACAGGCCGGCTCGATCGCCTACCACCTCGGCGGCTGGACGGCGGTCACCGTCTTCGCCGGCGTGCTGCCGCTGCTCGCCCTGGCCGGGATGACCCGCACCCGGCATTGACGGAACGTCACCACAGCCGCGCATTTTCCCCCGTTCTTGTCCGCGCATGGCCGCTGTCCGGGTAAACCGAAACTGCTACCGTACGCCCTTGGGCTGCTACCCAGGGGAGCGTTCCATGACCCTCGCGGACCTCGGGCTCGACGAAACCGCCGAGCGCGCGTACCGCCATTGCCTGCGGCACAAGACTGTCACCGTCGGCGGCCTTGCCGACGCGCTGCACCTCGACCGCACGGAAGCCGTCGGGATCGTCCGCGAGCTCGTCCGGCTCGGGCTGGTGCGGCAGGACGACGCGCAGACGTTCGACGCGCGGGACCCGGCGATCGCCCTGGAGAACCTGATCTCGCTCGAGATCGCCCGGTTGGGGGAACAGATCGGCCGGATCGACGCGTGCCGGAGCCGGATCGCCTCGCTGAGCGAGGACTTCACCGCCACCGCCGCGCGCGGGACCGGGCCGGAAGTCCAGCACATCCAGGGCCTCGACCGCGTCCGGGAGAAACTCGACGAGCTGTCGTTCTTCGCCCGCACCGAAATCATGGGCCTGCAGCCGAGCGGACCGTGGAGCCCCGAGACGATCTCGGCCGCCCGGCCGCTCGACCTCCGCTGCCTGCGCCGCGGCGTCCGGATGCGCACGGTCGTGCGGCCCGGGATCCTCGACGACGAGCGGACGAGGGCGTACCTGCTCGACCTGTGCGAGCACGGCGCGGAGATCCGCACGGCCGAGGGCACCGGGCTGCAGCGGCTGATCCTGTTCGACCGCACGGTTTTCGTCGCCCCGATCGACGCCGAGGACAGCAAACGCGGCGCCGTCGTCGTCTCCCAGCCGGAATTGGTCGCGAACATGGTGAGCCTGTTCGAACGCGTCTGGCGGCAGGCGACGCCGGTGGGCGCCGCCGACCCGACCGCGCGCGCCGGCTTGAGCACCACGGAGAAGCAGGTCCTCGCCATCCTTTGCCAGGCGGACAAGGACGAGCTCGGCGCGCGCGAGATGGGCGTGTCGGTGCGGACGTTCCGCAAGCACGTCGCCGACGTGATGGCCAAACTCGGCGCGGGCAACCGGTTCCAGACCGCGCTGCTGGCCAAAGAACGCGGCTGGATCTGAGCGGGTCCGCTCAGGCGAAGTGCTCGCGGCGCGCGGCGACCCACTCGGCGTAGGTCGTTCCCGGCCGCCCCGAAAGTTCTTCGACGACGCCGGTCGGCACCTCCGGGTTTCGCGTGGTGGACTCGAAGCCGGTCAGCAGCCAGTCGGCGACCCGCTCCGGGACGCCGTAGCCGAGCCACCGCCCGCGCTGCTCGCCGGGAGTCAGCTCGCGGAACTGGATTTCCGTGCCCAGCACGGCCGCGAGGGTCGCGACCTGCCCACGCAGGCTGAGCGCCTCCGGTCCACTGAGGACATAGGTGGCGCCGACGTGCCCGTCCGTGGTGAGCACCCGGGCGGCCACCGCGGCGATGTCGCCGAGGGCGATCGGGGTCTGCGTCGAGTCGCCGTAGGCCATGGCGACCTCGCCCGCGCGCACCATGCCGGCCCAGTCGAGGGTGTTGTCCATGAACGACCCGGGCCGCAGGAAGGTCCACGCGAACCCGGCCTTCCCGACCTCCGCCTCGACGACGGCGTAGGCGTTGCCGCTGGAGGCCTCGTGCCCGTCCCCGATGCTGCTGCCGGACAGCGCGACGACCCGCTCGATGCCGGCGTCGGCCGCCAGCTCGCAGAACCGCCGCACGGTCCGCGCCATGGGCGCCAGGTAGACGGCGTCGATGCCCCCGAGCGGCAGCTCGTCCGGCCTGGCCAGCGATCCGACGACCACCTCGGCCGCTTCGGGGAGCTTCGCCCGCTCGGGATCGACGGTCAGCGCGCGCACGTCCTCGCCGGCCGCCAGCAGCTCGTCCACGACCAGCCGCCCGACACTGCCGGTCGCGCCCGTCACCAGGATCGTCATGATGCCCTCCTCGTTTCCGTATGCCGTACGAGATCGTACGGCATACGGAAACTCAGGACACCCGGTTTTCGAAGATGGCCGAGCGCCCCGATGTGGCGTTCGGGTCAGGAGGTGATGGTCGGCAGCTCGGGCGCGGCCACGTCGTAGACCTTGCCCTCTTGCGTCAGCAGCGCCGCCAGGACCTTCGCCTTGCGGTCCGTCTGCTCCGCGGTCCCCCAGCGCACGATCTTCCCGCTGGACAACGTGAACTCCACGCTCGCCGGGGTCTTCGCCGTCGCCGTGGTCACCTGCTTCAGCAGCTGCTCCGGGATCACGCCGAGGACCGCGGTGACCGCTCGGGTCACCGGATCGTCCGCCGACACCTTGGGCAGGCGCAGCTCCGGCAGGCCCGGCGGCCGGGCCGGGACCGTCTTGAAGACGACTCCGCCGCCGTCGACCAGGTGGACCCCGTCGCCTCCCGGGCCGCTGTCGAAGAACGCGATCGCCGTGCGCTCGGTCACCGTGATCTCGACCGTGCTCGGCCACGAGCGCGACACCTCGACCGTGGCGATGCCCGGCATCCCCGCCACCCGGTCGCGGATCTCGTCGGTGCTCAGCCGCAGCAGGGGCTTGTCGATCGGGACCGCCGCCGCCGCGCGGATCTGGTCGGCCGTCACCGTGCGGGAGCCGGTGACCGAGACTTCCTTCGCCCCGAGCATCGAACTGAAGAACAGCAGGTAGACGAGCGCGACCAGGGTCAGCACGCTCAGCAGCGCGACCCACCGGCGGCGGATCTCGACGCGCCGGTTGGGCCGGGCCCGCGGGCTGGGGCGGGTGGTGGCGCGGGTCCGGCGGCGTTCCTCTTCGGACCGCCGGCCCCGCCGCTCCCGGGCCAGGGCGGCGCGATCCCGCTCGTCCTCTTCGGACGGCCGCCGGCGCTGGCTGGTCGCACTCATGGCGTCAGCGCTTGTCCAGCTCGGCGAGGATCTCCGGACCCAGCTGCGTCACGTCGCCGGCGCCCATGGTGACGACCAGGTCGTGGCCCTTCACCAGCCCGGCGACCAGCTCCGCCGCGACGTCGAACGCCGGCTCGTAGTGCACCGGCACCGTCACCGCGTCCGCGATCAGCGCGCCGTTCACGCCCGGCTCCGGCTCCTCGCGCGCGCCGTAGACGTCCAGCACGACGACCTCGTCGGCCAGCGACAACGCCTCGGCGAACTCCGCCGAGAACAGCTTGGTCCGCGAGTACAGGTGCGGCTGGAACACGACGACGACCCGGCCGGTCCCGGCCGCGGTCCGCACCGCGCGCAGCTGCGCGGCCACCTCGGTCGGGTGATGGGCGTAGTCGTCGTAGACGCGGACGTCGCCGGAGCGGCCCTTGAACTCGAACCGGCGGCGCACGCCACCGAACGCGGCGAGCCCTTCGGCCAGACCGTCGGCCGGCGCGCCCAGCTCGAGCCCGGCGAGCAGCGCGGCGACCGCGTTGAGCGCCATGTGCTCCCCCGGCACCGCGACCCGCACCGACAGCTCGCCGCCGTCGAGAGCGAGCTTGACGACGCCGCCGTCCGGCGCCGGGGTGTAGTCGAGGATGCGGGCGTCGCCCTCGCCGGTGACCGTGCGGCCGTAGCGCCGGACGCGCACACCCAGCTCCGCGGCCTGGTCGCCCAGGTCGTCGGCCGCGGCGTCGTCACCGCAGACGATCAGCAGCCCGCCCGGCACGATCCGGCCGACGAACTCGGTGAACACCTTGGTGTAGGCCTCGGCGGTGCCGTGGTGGTCCAGGTGGTCCGGCTCGACATTGGTCACGACCGCGACCGACGGCGAGTAGGTCAGGAACGAGCCGTCGCTCTCGTCGGCCTCGGCGACGAAGACGCCGCCCTCACCGTGATGGGCGTTGGCGCCGGACTCGTTGAGGTCGCCGCCGATGGCGAACGACGGGTCGAGCCGGCAGTGCTGCAACGCCACGGTGAGCATCGACGTCGTCGACGTCTTGCCGTGCGTGCCCGCGATGCAGGCGACGCGGTGGCCTTCCATCAGCCCGGCCAGCGCCTGCGCCCGGTGCAGCACCGGGATCCCGGCGGCGCGGGCCGCGGCCAGCTCGGGGTTGGTCTCCTTGATCGCCGTCGAGACGACGACCGCGGACGGCGGCTCGGCCAGCTCGGACAGGTTCTCGGCGCGCTGGCCGATGAACAGCTCGGCGCCCTGGGCCCGCAGCGACAGCAGCGCGCGCGACTCCTTGGCGTCCGAGCCCGACACGAAAGCCCCACGGGCCAGCAGGATCCGCGCGATCCCGGACATGCCGGCACCACCGATCCCGATCAGGTGCGCGCGGCGCAGTTCTTCCGGCAACTCAGGCACCTGCGGCCTCCAGAACGATCTTGGCGAGCAGTTCGTCGGCCTCGCGGTGGCCCATCCCGACCGCGGCGGCGCCCATCTTGGCGACCCGGTCGGCGTCGACGGTCAGCGGGACGACCAGCTCGGCGATCTTCGCCGCGGTGAGGTCGGCGTCCTCGACCATCAGGGCCGCGCCGGCCGTGACGGCGGGGCGGGCGTTGGTCGCCTGCTCGCCGTTGCCGTGCGGCAACGGGACGAACACCGCGGGCAGCCCGACCGCCGTCACCTCGGCGACGGTCATCGCGCCCGAGCGGCACACGGCGACGTCGGCCGCCGCGTAGGCCAGGTCCATCCGCTCCAGGTAGGGCACCGGCACGTACGCCGGCTTCCCCGGGAACTCCTGCACGACCAGGGTGTTCTTCGGGCCGTGCGCGTGCAGCACGCCGATGCCGGCGTCGGCCAGCTCCTTCGCCGCGCCGGACACCGCGCTGTTGATCGACTGCGCGCCCTGCGAGCCGCCGAACACCAGCAGCGTCGGCGCGTCCGGGTCCAGCCCGAAGTGCTCGCGGGCCTCCGCGCGAAGCGCGGCGCGGTCGAGCGACGTGATCGACCGCCGCAGCGGGATCCCGACGACCTCGGCCTTGGGCAGCGGCGTGCCGGGGACGGCGACCGCGACGCGCGCGGCGAACCGGGCGCCGACCTTGTTCGCCAGGCCCGGCGACTGGTTGGCCTCGTGCACGACGATCGGGGTGCGCCCGCGCGCGGCCAGGTAGGCGGGGAGGGCGACGTAACCACCGAAGCCGACGACGACGTCCGCGCCGACGCGCTCCAGCACCTCGCGGGTCCTGCGCACCGAGTCGCGGACCTTCAGCGGCAGCCGCAGCAGCTCCGGGGTGGGCTTGCGGGGCAGCGGGACCGGCGGGATCAGCTCGAGGGCGTACCCGCGGGCGGGGACGAGCTTGTTCTCCAGGCCACGCTCGGTGCCGAGCGCGATCACCGTCGCGTCCGGGCGCAGCCGCATGACGGCGTCGGCCAGGGCGAGTGCGGGTTCGATGTGTCCTGCGGTGCCACCACCGGCGACCACGACCACAGGCGCCTTGCTGTGTCGATCAGTACCAACCCGACCGGCAGCCACGGCGGAAAGGGTGCCGGTGAGCGGGTCAGCTCCTGACCGTGTCCGCCTACTTTCGGCCGGATTGGTACCAGCGACGGCTCGCTCGGTTCCCTTGACGGGCTTACTCACCAATGACCTCTCCGGTTCGCGGTACTCCGGGTACCACGGCTCGCTGTTGTCCGCGCGGCCCCGCGAGACGTGGCCGTGCTCGTCCGTGCCGCGCTGCGGCGCACCGGCTCGCGGACCGACTTGCGCCGTTCCTGCGCCGGGGCGGGCCGCGCCGCACGGGGCGCGGGCCTGGCCGCCTTCGCCCCGGCGCGCGCCGCCCCCTTGCGCGTGGCGGGCGGGCGGTACGGGTCGGGCGCGGGCAGCCGCAGCAGACGTCCGAATTTACCCGGCCCCTGTGTCCGCAGCGCGGCCACCGCCTCCGGTTCGTGCCGGGCGGCGTTCGCGAGCACGCCCATGATGAGCATGGTGATCACCAGCGAGGTGCCGCCGTAGGAGATCAGCGGCAGCGTGACGCCGGTGACCGGCAGCAGGCCGACGACGTAGCCGATGTTGATGCCGGCCTGCGCCACGAGGAACACGGTCAGCGTGCCGGAGACGATCCGGATCCACGGGTCGATGTTGCGGGTGGCGATCCGCAGGCCCACGACGGCGACCCCGCCGAACAGGGCGAGCACGACGACGCAGCCGACCAGCCCGAGCTCCTCGCCGATCAGGGCGAAGATGAAGTCGTTCTGCACGTTCGGCAGGTAACCCCAGTTGGACGCGCCCTGGCCGAGCCCCTTGCCGAGGAACCCGCCGTCGGCGAGCGCGAGCTTGGCCTGGTTGGCCTGGAACCCGGCGGCGCTGGTGTCGGGGTCCGGCGAGAGGAACGACATGACGCGCGCGAGGCGGTAGGGCGCGATCAGCGCCAGCACGAGGACGCCGGCGAGGCCGCCCGCGAGGATGACGCCGAACAGCCGTTTCGGCGCGCCGGCGAACCACAGCAGGGCCAGCAGCACCACGGCGAGAGTGACCGTGCCGCCCAAGTCGGGCTGCAGCATGACCAGGGCGAACATCAGCAGGGCGATCGGCACCACGGGCACCAGCAGGTGCCGCCACTGGTGGATCACGTTGTACTTGATCACCAGGATGTGCGCGCCCCAGAACGCGAGCGCGACCTTCGCGGCCTCGACCGGCTGGAAGGTGAAGTCGCCGATCCGGAACCAGCCCTGCGAGCCGTTCACGGTCGAACCCAGCGGGGTCAGCACCAGGACCAGCAGGCCGAGGCAGGCGACCGTGGCGGTGGCCGACATCCGCCGGATCCGCTCCAGCTTGACCCGCATGCCCACCCAGAACACGACGCCGCCGAGCGCGACGAAGACCAGGTGCTTGGTGAACAGCGCGTACACGCCGCTGCCGGTCTTCGGGTCGTACGAGCCGACCGACGACGCCGAAAGCACCATGACGATGCCGATCACGGTGAGCACGCCGGTGAGGGCGAGCACGAGGTGGAAGGACGCCAGCGGGCGCGAGAGCCACGCGGTCAGCGCGGTCCGGAACGCGACGAAGCCGCTCTCCTTGCGCTCCCGGCGCGGCCGCTTCGGCGGTGGCTGCCGCTTCTTGTCCGGCTCAACTACCGTCACTCGGCGCCCCCGCTGCGTCGTCGTGGAGGACGCGCACCGCGGCGGCGAACGCGTCGCCGCGCTCGCCGTAATTGCGGAACATGTCCAACGACGCCGCGGCGGGTGCGAGCAGCACCACGTCACCTGGCCGGGCCATCGCGCTGGCCGCACTCACCGCCGCAGTCATGGGTTCATGGTCACCCGGACGGAGGCTGTTCACCGGGACATCCGGCGCGTGTCGCGCAACCGCGGCGGCGATCACGGGTGAATCCACCCCGAGTAGCACAACTCCGCGCAGCCGGCCTGCGATGCTGCTCACCAGTTCGTCCACCGAGGCGCCCTTGAGCTGGCCCCCGGCGATCCACACGATGCTCTCGTGCGCGCGCAGCGACCCGGCGGCGGCGTGCGGGTTGGTCGCCTTCGAATCGTTGACGTACCGGATGCCGGCGACCTCGGCGACCTCGACGGCCCGGTGCGGCGCCGGCTGGTACTCGCGCAGGCCCTTCAGCACGGCTTCCGGCGTGACGCCGTGGGCGCGGGCCAGCGCGGCCGCGGCCAGCGCGTTCGAGACGTTGTGCGGGCCGGCCGGGCGGACGTCGGCGATCGTGGCCAGCTCCTCGGCGCTGACCGCCGGGTCGGCGGTGAAGGCGCGATCGACCAGCAGGTCCTCGACCAGCCCGAGTTCGCCGGCGAACGGCGTGTCCAGCCGGAACGCGACACGGCGGGCGCTCTCCGGCGCGTGCTCGTCGGCGATCCGCTTCGACCACTCGTCGTCGGCGTTGTGCACCACGACCTTGGCGTGGGCGTACGCGCGGCCCTTGGCGGCGCCGTAGGAGTCCATCGAGCCGTGCCAGTCGATGTGGTCCTCGGCGAGGTTCAGCACCACGGCGGCGTCCGGGGAGAGGGTCGAGGACCAGTGCAGCTGGAAGCTCGACAGCTCCACGGCCAGCACCGTGTAACCGGCCTGGACCGCGTCGAGGGCCGCGTAGCCGATGTTCCCGCAGGCCACGGCGTGCGCACCGGCGGCCCGCAGGATCGACTCGAGCATGCCCGCGGTGGTCGTCTTGCCGTTGGTGCCGGTGATGACCAGCCACGACGGCGGGTGCTCGCGCAGCTGCCCGACCCGCCAGGCCAGCTCGACGTCGCCGATCACCTCGACGCCCGCCTCGGCCGCGGCCACCAGCAGCGGCGACGTCGGGCGCCAGCCGGGGCTGGTGACGACGAGGACGACGTCGGCCGGCGGCTCGGTCAGCCCGGGCACCAGCTCGGCGCCCAGGCCTTCGAGCTCGGCGAGGCGCTCGGCGTTGCCGTCGGTGACGGTGACGCGCGCGCCCAGCTCGACCAGCACGGGAACGATCGACTTGCCGGTCACACCGGCACCCGCGACCAGGACGTGACGACCGTCGATCTCCACGTCAGCCTCCGAGCTGCTCGGAGTAGAACAGGCCGAGGCCGAACATGCAGCAGATCGCCGACAACAGCCAGAACCGGATGATCACCGTGGTTTCGGCCCACCCGGCGAGTTCGAAGTGGTGGTGGAACGGGGCCATCCGGAACAGCCGTCGCCGGGTGGTCCGGAACACCGCGATCTGCGCGACGACCGAGATCATCTCGACCATGAACAGACCGCCGATGACGATGGCGAGCAGCTCGGTGCGGGTGGTCATCGACAGCCCGGCGACCAGGCCGCCCAAGGCCAGCGAGCCGGTGTCGCCCATGAAGATCTTCGCCGGGGCCGCGTTCCACCAGAGGAACCCGACACACGCGCCGGCCGCCGCGGCGGCCACCACCGCCAGGTCCAGTGGATCCCGGACGTAGTAACAGGATTGGGCCGGGCCGTTCGCGCAGGACAGCCGCTCCTGCCAGAACGAGATGACCACGTAGGTGGCCAGCACCATCGCCGCCGCGCCGCCGGCCAGGCCGTCGAGGCCGTCGGTGAAGTTCACCGCGTTCGACCAGCCGGAGATCACGATGTAGCAGAAGATCACGAAGATGATCGACGGGAACGTGATCAGCGCGAGGTCACGGGCGTAGGAGAGGCTCTCCGACGCCGGCGTGATGCCCTGCTCGTTCGGGAAGTTCAGCGCCAGC